>CAZYYC010000049.1:0-21951 GCA_964650935.1 uncultured Anaerolineales bacterium | reverse complement strand
CCAATTCCCTTTCGACATCGTCTCAGAGATGATCGCTACGCTGAGTCAGGGCGAGGGGGGCAGCTGGATCCCGCTCGAGGATCACACCTTCATACGCGACCGGCACGTCCACACCCAACACGATCAAGTTCGCGTGCAAGTCCTCACGCCCCAAGCACTCGTACCGCCGGAGCTGCTGGCGCTGCCGCCCAACGGATGCATTGCTATCGGAGCTGAGGACACATCAGGACGTTACTTAGGAGATGGGTGGTTCCGGCCCGAGGAGATCGCCGGCGCGCAAGCACGTTGGGCCGGCGGCACGCTGACGAGCACACTGCGCATCCATATGCCGCCGCCATCTGACAGCCCTGCCGAGGCGCAGCGCGTGCGACTGAGAGCGCTCGCCTATCCGCCGGAACAGACGCTCTCGATCTCGTTCAACGGCGTGGCCACGGCGCCGGTCCCACTCGACCCGACGTGGCACGAGGTCGCGTGGACGCTCTCTACGGAGGCCTTCACCGGAGAGCCGATCATGACCCTGAAGCTAGTGCATGCATCAGCCGCCTCTCCCTTCGATAGGCTCGACGGCGCGAGCTCCGACACACGCCGCCTGACGGCGGCCTACGACTGGATCTGCATCGAACCTGATACGGCTTCGACCGGCAACTGACCTAGGGAAGCGCGAACCAACGCAGCGCCGCGGGATCAATCCAGCCGTGAACGTCATCGCCTTCAGCGGGGAGCGCGTCGCTCATATCAAGGGTCACACTCAACAGTGCGTCTCCCAATTCCAGCTGCAGCTTAGTGGTCTGTCCCTGAAAGAGACGCCGGGTAACCCTCGCGGTGAACCGGTTGACCCGCGGCTCAGCCTCTGCGAGGCAGCGACTCTCTGAGGGGCAGGCCTCGTCCTCTAGACGAATGCCCCAAGGTAGGATCAGCAGGCTGCCTTCAGCATCGGGGCCACTCAGCCGATGCGCCTCCTCCATCACCAGGGTCCCGAGTGGCGTCTTCACGCGCCCCTGTGGCGCAAGATGTGCCGGAAAGAGGTTGTCAAATCCCAGGAAACGCGCGACCCACGGCGTTGTCGGCTGTCGCAGGATCGTCTCGGGCGCATCGATTTGGATGATCCTGCTGTCGTGCAGTAAAGCAACACGATCAGCGAGGGCGAAGGCCTCTGCCTGATCATGCGTCACCGAAATCGCGGTGACGCCCACGCGCCGCAGAATCAGCGCCAGCTCCTCCAGAAGCCGCTCACGGAGCGTACGGTCCAACGACCCCAAAGGCTCGTCGAGCAGCAGCAGCCTGGGCTCAGGCGCCAGACTGCGCGCCAGCGCGACCCGCTGACGCTCCCCACCGGAGAGCTCCACGACATTGCGCGGTCCGAACCCTTCCAGACCCACCAGCGCAAGCATCTCGGCAACACGGCGGGGAATGTCAACCCGCTCTCCGCGTGAGGGACCCGACCGGCGATGCCGGGACGCCATGCGTAGCCCAAAGGCGACGTTTTCGGCCACCGTGCGATGCGGGAAAAGTGCGTAGTCCTGGAACATCAGTACGATGCCGCGACGATGGGTCGGTACCTCCGTCACATCGCGACCATCAAGCAGAATGCGCCCGGACTCACAGGGTTCCAGGCCCGCGATGACGCGCAACAACGTGGTCTTCCCACTCCCCGACGGCCCGAGGAGGCTCACAATCTCGCCGCGCCGGACCTCCAGCGAGATCCCCTGCAAGAGCAGCTCGCCCTCATAGCTCTTGGTGATGGTATCAACGGTCAGAAATGACACGGCTCGCCTCCCTAGAACGTCGTCGGCCCGGGCGGTCTGAGTTCTTCAATCGCCAGGAACCCCGAGACACAGACCAACATCAACAACGTGGACATCGCCAGGGCTTGCCCGTAGTTGAGAGCGCCGGGTCGCGACAGGAATCGGTAGATCGCCACCGGAATGGTCGGCAACTCCGGTCGCGCAATCATCGACGTCGCACCGAACTCACCCATCGAGATGGTGAAGGCGAAGATCGCCCCGACGGCGAGCGCGCGCCAGATGATCGGCAGATCCACCTCACGGAAGACAGTGACGGGAGGCGCACCGAGCGTCGCCGCCGCCTCCCGCAAGCTTGGGCGAATGGCTTGGAGGGCCGGCAGGAGGCTGCGCACCACAAAGGGCAGGGCCACCAGCGTATGCGCGAAGACGATCAACACCACCGTCCCCCGCAGCGCCAGCGGCGGGCGGGCCATGGAAAGCAGATAGCCCAACCCCAGCGTGACGGCTGACGTCCCCAACGGCAGCATGAACAAAGCGTCGACGATCCATCCCCGGCCCCCGCCTCCAGTGGCGGCGGAGGGCATCCTTGCAAGCCCCACCGCAACAAGAAGCCCCAGGATCAGCGCCAGAGCGGTCACCACGGACGCGATCCTCAGGGAGTTCATCACCGCCGTCCAGGGGGGCACGTAGAAGACACTCTGCCGGGACGTCTCCAGGAGGGCAGTATAAGCACGTAGCCCGCCGCTGAAAGAACGGATGATCAGCGTCAACAACGGGTACCCAAGTAGTGCGACGATGATGATCAGGTTCAGCGCGACAAAGACACGCTGCATCCATGTGCGTGGACGGCGCCGCGTGGTCCAGCGCGGTCTGAGGTCCAGCGGGCGGGCCAGCTTCTCCTGCCGGCGCGTGTAGACGAGCGTGAAGACCAGCGTGAACGCGATCTGCACCAGGGAGAGCACCGCCGCCAGGGGCATGTTCGCAAACTGGATCGTCTGGCGATAGATCTCAACCTCCAGCGTCGCAAATCGCGGCCCTCCAAGGATCAAGATGACGCCGAAGCTTGTGAAGCAGAAGATGAAGACCAACATCCCCGCCGTTGTAACCACCGGCAGGAGCAGGGGCAGCGTCACCTCCCGGAAGACCCGCAGCGGAGAGGCCCCCAACGAGCGTGCAGCCTCCTCGAGTTGAGGATCCAATGTCTCCCAGAAGCCCTGCACCATTCTCAGAACGATAGTGTAGTTGTAGAAGACGTGGGCCAGCAGGATCGAGACCAGGGTGTAGCGCAGGTCAAACCCACCGGTCACCCAGCGATCCAACAGGGACCCCGGGCCCAATGCTGCACTGAAGGCCGCAGCCACGACCACCGTCGGTAGGACAAAAGGAACGGTCGTCAGCGCCTGAATCACGCGTTTCCCCGGGAACTGATAGCGGGCAAAGACGTAGGCGCCCGGCAGCGCGATCAACAACGTCAACAACGTCGACAGCACGGTCTGACCGAATGTAAAGCCGATCACACGGAGGAGGCGAGCGTTGGCAAGGTCGCGCAGAGCGAAGACACCCATCGACGGTCGAAGGCTGACCTGGACGATGGTCACGAGCGGATAGAAGTAGAAAATCAGGAGAAACGCCAGAGGCACGGCGAGCAGGGCCAGGATAAGCCGCCACCCGCCGTGCCCCGTACGTTGTGCGCCGCGTTCTCCGCGGCGGACAAGCCGGTCGTAGACCGAACTCACCGCAGGACGACATCCATCCAGGCATCGATCCACGTCTGTCGATTCCGCTCGATCAGCTCGACCGACATCATCGCCGGCTCGACGGCGGCGACGGCATGTTGATCGAAGACGGGCGGGAGATCGGCCGTCGTGCTCGCGGGATAAACCCACATGTGCAGCGGAATGTCGTTCTGAAACGCGTCTCCCAGCACATACTCCACAAAGGCCTCAGCCAGGTCGCGGTGTTCACCGTTCTTAAGGATGCCGACAAACTCCACCTGTCGGAAGCAGGTGCCCGGCGCCGTGATCGCACCCGTGGGCGAGACGTCAACCGGGGTGTCGCTGTAGTAGACTTCAGCCGCGGGACTGGTGGCGTAGCTGACGACGATAGGACGCGTCCCGCTGCTGCCGCCTCCCCCGCTGAACTCGCCATAGTAGGCTGTATCCCAACTATCGACGACCAAGACCTCGTTGTCCCGAAGCTGCTCCCAGTAATCCAGATAGGTCTCCTCGCCCAGCGTCGCGATCGTCGCCAGCATAAACGCCAGACCCGGCGAGGAAGAGGCGGGGTTCTGCACCACCAGCAGGCCCGCGTAGATCGGCTCGGTCAGGTCCTCAAGTGACGTCGGCAGGGCAATCCCCTGTTCGCTGAAGTAAGCGCGGTCATAGTTCAGGCAGACATCGCCGTAATCCACCGGCGTGACCCGGTGGGCCGAATCAAGCTGAAGCTCCTGCGGGATCCGCGAGAGCCCCTCGGCCTGATAGGGCTCGAAGATGTCGCCCTCCAGCGCGCGGCTCAGGAACGTGTTATCGATGCCGTACATCACATCCGCCTGTGGATCCTCCTTGCTCAGGATCGCCTGGCTGATCATCTGTCCCGTGTCACCGGCGTCGAGGAACTGCAAGCGCGCGTTGTGCGCTTCCTCGAAGGCCTGCACCACATCTTCACCGATATCGAAACTGCTGTAGGTCATGACACGCAGCAGCCGCGGCGCCCCCTCGTCCACTTCTGCATCAGGCGTGGAGACGCCGGCGCAACCGCCGGCCACGATCAACAGCAAGACCAAAACAACCATCGCCTTCTTCATCCTATTCCCCCTCTCAGTTCTCGAGCGCCTAATGCTCGTGAAAGCACCAGAGCAGCCCCTTGCGCAACCGAACGGTTGCGGTCTCATCTTCCATTCGATTGCTCACGCCACGCGCCGGGCCGAAGGTCAGGTCCTCGTCGTCGAGCGCAAACGCGAGCCCCGTCGTCGTCACCCCCTCCGCAGCCCCGCCCAGCGGAATCAAGGAGACGCGGTCACCCGCTTGCCCGTGGAGGTCCAGCGTCGTCCCTCCACGGATCAGGACGACCTTCCACGCACCGTCGACCATACTGACGGGGCACGGCGACATCTCCAGGAGAGGGTGCGCAAGCAGAAGCAGGTTGGCGAGGGCCTGATCCGGACGCCCGCCAAACGCGCCCAGGACGACGATGTCCTCAGCGTCACTCTGTTCGGCAGCCCACATCAGGGCCAACTCCAGATCTGTCTCATCCTTGTCCGCGGCAGCTCGCCGGAACTCGACGCCGGTATCCTGAAGCGTCGTCATGAGTTCCTCCGGTAGTGAGTCGCAGTCGCCAATGACGAGCTGCGGCGTGACGCCGGCTGCCAGCGCGTGGCGTGAGCCGCCATTAGCCGCCACGACCCGGTCTGCCGGTCGCACCCAGACCGCGACCTCGTGCGCCGGGTCGGCTATGACCCCGTTCGCAAAGATGACGATACGCATTGCGGTACCTCCCTCAACAGAAAGACCCCATCAGCCGCGAGGGCTTGACGGGGTCTCAGTAACACACAGGCACTCCCTCCGCTGGCATGATCCAGATCAGGTTCTGGGGTCGGTGTCGTTGACACCCTCTCAGCCCACGTCTGGGCTCCCCCGGCTTCATATCAAGTTAGTACTGGTAACGTTCACCTCTATGATAGCAGATCCGCGCCATCTGTAAAGACATCTGGGACGAAGCGGGTATAATAGCCCCTCAGCCGGTCTGGGAAGGGGGGGCGATGAGCACGGTTGTCATGAAATACGGAGGCACCTCGGTAGGGAGCGCCCAGGCGATCGTTCAGGCAGTGGAGATCGTTCGGCAGCATGCGTCCCGTTGGGAGCACATCATCGTCGTGGTTTCCGCGATGCGCGGTGTCACGGATGCCTTGATCGAGGGGGCAACGACGGCGGCTCAAGGTGATGACGAGTCATACCGGAGCATCGTGGCGGACCTGCGGGTCAAGCACACGCTTGCCGTCGCCGAGCTCCTGAAGGATGCACTGGCGCGAACGGAGCTGCTCAGGGCGATCGAAGCCTTCCTGGATGAGTTCGCCTCCTTCTGTCGCAGCATCCACGTCCTCGGCGAGGTCACACCGCGAGCGCTGGACACGATCAGTGCGCTGGGCGAGCGGATGAATGCGCGCGTCGTGGCGGCGCGGCTTCAGAGCGTCGGCATCGCCGCGCGCGCCGTCGATGCAACGGAGCTCATCGTCACCGATCGCCGCTTTCAGCAGGCGACGCCGCTGATGGAAGCCACTCGCATGCGCGCCTCACAACGGCTACAGCCCCTCCTCAGCGAGGGGATCGTCCCGATTGTCACCGGCTTCATCGGCGCCACCGAGGACGGGATCACCACCACCCTGGGGCGCGGCGGTAGCGACTACAGCGCCGCGATCCTTGGGGCCGCCCTCGACGCGGCAGAGGTATGGACCTGGACCGATGTGGACGGCGTTCTCACCGCCGATCCGCGCATCGTACCCGAAGCGCGCATCATCCCCGAGCTCTCCTACAGTGAAGTGGCCGAACTTGCCTATTTCGGCGCCAAGGTCCTTCACCCCAAGACGATCCGTCCCGTGGTCGAGAAGGGCATTCCGCTGTGGGTCAAGAACACCTTCAATCCCGCCTGCCCCGGCACGCGCGTCGTCTCGGAGCCCAAGAGCACGCCGGGCACGGTGAAGGCGGTGACCGCCATCCAGGGCCTGAGCATGGTGACCGTGGAGGGACGGGGCATGATGGGCGTGCCCGGTATCGCCGCCCGTACCTTCTCCGCCGTCGCGAGTCAGGGCGCGAACGTGCTGATGATCTCCCAGGCCTCGTCAGAGCAGTCCATCTGCTTCGTCATTCCAACCGTTGACGTGCCCGATGTCATCATCGCGTTGGAGCAAGAGCTGGCGCTGGAGATCGCGCGCCGTGACATTGATCGAGTCTGGTCGATGGATGACGTGGTGATCGTTTCCGCCGTCGGTGCGGGCATGCGCGGAACCCCAGGTGTCGCAGCAGGGCTCTTCAACGCGCTGGCGTCCCAGGAGATCAACGTCATCGCTATCGCCCAGGGTTCGAGCGAATGCAGCATCTCGCTCGTGATCGACGCCGATCAGGCCACGCAGGCCGTTCGTCAGATCCATCAGGAGGTCATCAACCATGGCTAGCCACCCACCGACCCCCGGTCACAGGAGGCTGCGCGTCGCCATCCTCGGCGCCACCGGCGCCGTGGGACAACGTTTCGTCCAGATTCTCAACGACCATCCGTGGTTCGAGATCACGGCCCTGGCGGCCTCGGAACGCAGCGCCGGACAACGCTATCGTGATGCGTGCCGCTGGGTCGTCCCAGGCGATCCCCCCACCGACATCGGCGACCTGGAGATCCAACCGCTGGAGCCCAACCTTCCTGCCGAGATCGTCTTCTCGGCCGTGCCATCGAGTGTCGCCAGAGAGATCGAGCCCCGATTCGCCGAGGCGGGCTATCTGGTCTGTTCGAACGCCTCAACCTTCCGCAACGTCGATGACGTCCCTTTGTTGATCCCAGAGATCAACGCCGATCACCTGGATCTGGTCGCCCACCAGCGAGCGCAACGTGGCTGGCCCGGTCTCATCGTCGCCAGCCCTAACTGCACCATCACCGGGGTCGCGATGGCCCTCAAGCCTCTGGACATCGCCTTTGGCGTGCGCAAGGTCTTTATGGTCTCAATGCAGGCGATCTCCGGCGCCGGCTATCCGGGCGTCGCGGCAATGGACATCCTCGGGAACGTGATTCCCTATATCCCCGGTGAGGAGGAGAAGTTCCAACAGGAGCTGCAGAAGCTGCTGGGCCGCGTGGATGATCGGGGGCTCAGCGAGGCCGACCTGGTGGTCAGCGCTCACGCCAACCGCGTACCGGTGCTCGACGGGCACACCGTCAGCCTCTCAGTGGGCTTTGAGCGCGCGCCGACGCCCGAGGCGGCTTTGGAGGTGCTCACCCATTACCCCCCCCCCGAGGTCTGCCGCCGGCTCCCCAGCTCGCCCGAACGAGTGCTCCACGTCAGGACGGAGCCCGATCGACCACAGCCGCGCCGCGACCGAGATGCGGGCGCAGGGATGGTCATCAGCGTCGGGCGGGTTCGCGCCTGCCCTCTCCTTGACCTCCGACTCACCACGGTGACCCACAACACGCTGCGCGGCGCCGCCAGTGGCGCCGTACTCAACGCGGAGCTCTTGGTCACACAAGGCTACACGGACACCATCCTATGACCCCATCAACGACGAGCGCAGACGGCAAACTCAAGACCATGAACGTCTATGGCCTGGCCTCTGTGGCCGAGATGTTGGATGATAGCATCGTCTATCGCAACCTCATCCCGCTGGACGGCCGGCTGCCCGGCTTCCGTGACCTTGCGAAGCGCGTGGGGATCGATGGTCGAAGGGTCCCACGCAAGAGCGAGCCCGACTATGCACGCGTGATGGTCGAGGTGCTCCACAACGCCCGCGCGCTGGGTGGCGAGCCAACACGGCTGCAGCGCCTGATCTTCATCGGTGACACGCGGCTCAACGACGGCACGGCCTTCGCCAACCTCTGCCGTGCCGGTGGCTGGCCCGGCATCGCCTTTATCGGATCGGAGGCTGATGCACCCGAGCAGCTGGAGATCCTCGCCGAGGACGATCGCATCATGCTCCTGGCCAACCGTTGGGCTATGCTCGCCGATCTCGACCGCATCTGCCGCGAGCGTGGCTTAGCCATCGACGCCGGGACCGCCATCGTGCTGGATCTCGATAAGACGACGCTGGGGGCACGCGGGCGCAATGATCGCGTCATCGATGCCGCTCGCGTGACCGCCGTGCGCGAGACGGTGGCCTCCCTGCTCGGATCGGACTTCGACGCACCGCGCTTCGAGACCCACTACACCCTCTTCAACCAAACCCAGTTCCATCCCTTTACCACCGACAATCAGGACTACCTCGCCTATCTCTGCCTGATCCTGGGCAGCGACCTCATCAGCGCGACAGACCTGGCAGATGCCATTCTATCGGGTCGCCTGGCGCACTTCTCCGACTTCCTGGAGCAGGTGGAGGGAGCAGCAGCCGGACTGCCCGAGCAACTCCGCTCGCTACACGCCGAGATCTACAGCCTGGTGAAAGCAGGCGACCCCACCCCGTTCAAAGCCTTTCGCTACAACGAGTACCTTGCCACCGTGAAGCGGATGGGGCACCTACCCTCTGACGCACCGGTCGCGCGTAGGTTGGTCGAGGAAATCGTCATCACGCAAGAGGTCCGATCCTGCGCGCTTGACTGGCGCTCGCGGGGCGCGCTGCTTTTCGCGCTCTCCGACAAGCCCGACGAGGCCTCAGTTCCCAACAAGGAGCAGATGCAGCTGGGTTACGCGCCTATCCATCGGACCCCTACCCACGCCGTCGGAGCTTCCAACACCGACACAGATCATCGTCCGGGAGGTGAACCGCCATGCTCTTCGGCCATCTAGCGGTCGCGGCGCTCGAGCATCGCTATACCAGGGCCGCGCTCGTGCCCGTGACCGCTGCTACAATCTTTCCGGATGCGGTCGACAAGGTCGCCCACTACGTCTTAGGGTACAACGCCACCGGTCGCATGTGGGGACACACACTCATCGTGGCGGCATTGACCTCCCTAATTGTCATGGTCCTCTTCGGCAAGCACAACGCGGCGAGTTGGGCGTTGGGCTATTTCTCCCATCTTCTCTTCGACATCGAGGGAACCGTGCCCTGGCTGGCTCCCTTCGTCACCTATGAGTTCGCGCCACATCGGGGCTTCTTTGAGGCGCTGTGGGGCAACCTGACACGGCCCATGATCGTTGTCGAGATCGCGCTCGCCGTCTGGGCCACGATCGTCATCCGCCAGGAAATCGAGGCCGGTCGGCTCAGCCTGACTCTGTCACGTCAAGGGCAAGGGGACTGAGCAGACGGCGTCCCTTATCCTTGATCTTCGACCCACGCTCGACCTAGCAGATGGTCAGAAGGGAGGGAGAGGATGCACTACCATAGCTGGCTGGCATGCGTCCGGGGGTGCGGACAACGCCACACGATCTTCGACGTCGTCTATCGCTGCGAGAGCTGCGGCGGTCTCCTCGATGTCGAACATGATATCACGGCGCTCAAGGACCGCAGCGCCGCCGACTGGAAGCAACTCTTCGAGCAACGCACCCGCACGACCGAGTGGCCCTACGGGAGCGGTGTCTGGGGAAAGAAGGAGTGGGTCTGTCCCGAGATCGACAACGAGAACGTGGTCTCCATGTACGAGGGCCACACCAACTGCTTCTGGGCGGAGCGTCTGGGTCAGGAGCTCGGCGTCGAGGATCTCTGGGTGAAGCTCTGCGGCAACAGCCACACGGGCTCTTTCAAGGATCTCGGGATGACGGTGCTCGTCTCGGTGGTACGACAGATGATCGCCAATGGTCAGCCCATCCGCGCCGTCGTCTGCGCGTCCACCGGGGACACGTCGGCGGCGCTGGCCTCCTACGCCGCCGCCGCGGGCATCCCCTCGGTCGTGCTGCTCCCCAAAGGCAAGGTGTCGACCGCCCAGCTCATCCAGCCCATCGCCAATGGCGCGCTGGTCCTGGCCCTGGACACCGATTTCGACGGGTGTATGCAGATCGTCCGCCGCCTCACGGAAGACCCGACCCTCTACCTCGCCAACTCGATGAACGCCCTGCGTATGGAGGGTCAGAAGACGGTAGCTTTCGAGATTGTCCAGCAGTTCGATTGGCAGGTGCCCGACTGGATCGTGATCCCCGTCGGCAACCTGGGCAACGTCAGCGCCCTGGGCAAGGGATTCCTGATGATGAAGGCGCTGGGGCTGATCGACAAGCTCCCGCGCATCGCGTGCGCTCAATCTGCCCACGCCAACCCGCTCTACCTGAGCTACCTCACCGGCTTCGAGGAGTTCAGACCCGTGCAGGCGGAGAAGACGCTCGCCAGCGCGATCCAGATAGGGAATCCGGTGAGCTACGAGCGCGCGGTGAAGACGTTGTCGGCCTTCGGGGGTGTCGTTGAACAGGCCACCGAGGATGAATTGGCCAATGCCGCAGCCCGCGCCGACCGAACGGGGATGTACTGCTGCCCCCACACCGGTGTCGCCCTGGCGGTGCTCACCAAGCTGGTCCAACGCGGTGAGATCCGGCCTGACGATCGTGTCGTCGTCATCTCCACCGCCCACGGGCTCAAGTTCACCGACTTCAAGGTCGGCTATCACGAGGGCACCCTCGACCAGGTCGTGGCGAGACACCGTAATCCGCCGGTGATGCTGCCGGCGGATTACGACGCAGTGCAGCGAGCGATCGATCAGGCCTACCAGCCGGGAACGTGACACGGACCCTGCGGCTCAGCCGGCCCGGATGGGTCCGTGTCCTCCCTGAAGAGTGGCTGCGATGACCCGGGACGCAAACGCCCGGTTATGCAATCACGCCGAGGTCACGCCCGACCTTCGCAAAGGCCTCTAGTCCGAAGTCCAGATCCTCCGACGACAGAGCCGCGGAGATCATGACGCGGATGCGCGCCATCCCTACCGGCACGGTAGGGAAGCCCAACGCCATCGCGAAGACGCCGACTGAACTCCTTCGCCAGCTTCACATCCCCCAGCATCACCGGCGTGATCGGCGTCACGCTGTTGCCCAGGTCGAAGCCCAGCGCCCCCATCTCAGCCTTGAAGGTGCGGGTGTTCTCCCAGAGCCGGTCTACCAGATCGGTGGACGATGCCAGAACGTTGACCGCTGCCAGGCAGGCTGCGGAGTCGGCAGCCGTGACCGCATTCGAGAAGAGGAAAGGTCGTGCCTTCTGCCGTAAGTAATCGACGATCACTCGCTTGCCTGCCACGACACCACCGACGACGCCGAACGCCTTGGAGAAGGTCCCGACCTCGAGATCAAACTTGCCATGAAGGCCAAAGTGATCGACGATCCCACGCCCACCGGTTCCGAGCACGCCTTCTCCGTGAGCGTCATCCACCATCGTCATCAGCTCATACGCCTCGGCCACCTCGTAGATCTTGTCCAGAGGGGCGATGTCGCCATCCATCGAGAAAACCCCATCTGTAACGACGAGACCGCGGCGATAAGCCGGCAGAAACTCCTTGACCTTGGCCTCCAGATCAGCGGGGTCGCCGTGCTCGTAGACCACGATCTTGGCCCGACTGAGCCGTGCTCCGTCGATGATGCTCGCGTGGTTGAGACGATCGGAGAAGATCACATCCTCCCGTCCCACCAGCGGCGGGAGCGCCGCCTGGTTGGCCATGAACCCCGCCTGAACGTAGAGAGCATCCTCCACACCCTTGAACGCGGCGACGGCCTTCTCCAACTCCACGTGGACGGCGAGTGTGCCCGCAATCGAGCGCACGGCAGTCGGCCCCACGCCATAGGCGTCGATCGCCTGATGGGCAGCCTCCTTGAGCCGGTCATCATTCGCCAGGCCGAGGTAGTTGTTGGTACACAGGTTGAGGACCCGCTTACCGTCCACATTCATCCAAGCGCCCGGTGGAGAATCGATGACACGCAGGTTGATGTAGAGCCCACTCTCCTTGAGAGCATCTACATCCTCGTCAATCCAGGTCAGCTTTGCCTCTGTCATAGGACCTCCCTTCATATCGTTGGGGCCAGTATAGCACCATTGTGCGCACTCCGCAGGGCTGGAGGTCACCCGTACGTTCAGGGCTATCGCGTGTCAGCAACCTTCCGCGAGGATCACATGCGATCGTCCTGCACGCATTGCGCTTTTCCCAGGCCCTACCCTTCATGGTATACTAACCGGTGTACAATCACTGCACGTGGCCACTCAGGAGGCAAGACAGATGAAGCACTTCCTCACCCTGGCGGACCTCAGTCCGGAGACGATGCATGAGATCCTCACCTTGGCCGTGGAGATCAAAAAGGCATGGCAGGCAGGCACCAGCGAACCTTACCTCAAGAACAAGGTGCTTGGCATGATCTTCCAGAAGCCCAGCCTGCGCACGCGCGTCTCGTTCGACGTCGCCATGCTCCAGCTCGGCGGAAACGGCCTCTACCTTTCGCCCAACGAGATCCAGCTGGGGCAGCGGGAGAGCACCGCCGATGTCGCCCGCGTCATCTCGCGATATGTGGACGTCGTGATGGCTCGCGTCTTCTCCCACCAGGACGTCGTCGAGCTGGCCCAGTGGGCCGACGTGCCCGTGATCAACGGGCTCTCCGACTACAGCCACCCATGCCAGGGGATGGCCGACTTCCTCACCATCCTGGAGTACAAGGGCGGGTTCAAGGGAAGGAAGCTCGCCTATCTGGGCGACGGCAACAACGTAGCCACATCGCTGCTCTTCGGGGCCGCCCTGCTGGGGATGGACATGACGATAGCTACGCCCAAGGGGTATGAGCTGCATCCCGCCATTTGGGGCATGGGCGAACGATTGGCCCAACAGACAGGCGCGCGCCTCATCACCACCCACGACCCGGTCGAGGCAGCTACCGATGCGGACGTGATCTATACCGACACATGGACCTCCATGGGCCAGGAGGAGGAGGCCGAAAAGCGCCGCCGGATCTTCCCGCCCTATCGCGTTGACGAGGCGTGCCTCAGTCATGCTCAGGACGATGTGATGGTGATGCATTGCCTGCCCGCCCATCGCGGTGAGGAAATCACCGATGCGGTCGCCGATGGTCCGCACTCAGCCCTCTTTGACCAAGCTGAAAACCGCCTCCACGCGCAGAAGGCGGTCCTGGTCTGGGTGCTTGACGCCGCTTGACACCTAAGGTGAAGGGGTAGCCTATGGCAGCGAACCGCCTGCGATTCGAAGAAGCGATCCAGAAGGCCAACGACTTTGTGTGGGCCGAGAAGTGGCAGGACGCGGCGGAGGCCTACCGGCAGGCGCTGGCTGAGTTTCCTGACCATGACTCGGCCCTCATGGGCTATGCCTGGGCATTGCTCAATGCGGAGGATCTCGATGAGGCGCTCCGAGTCTATGAACGCCTCACCAACCTCCTATCCAAGGATCCCGGCCCTTATGAACGCATCGGCGAGATCCTGGAACGCAAGCGCGAGCCGGCCCGCGCGGTCACGAATTACCTGAAAGCGGCCAAGCTCTATGAGCAGCAAGGCCTGATCACCAAGCAGATCACCACACTGGAGGCCGTCGTACGGCTCGCGCCCCGAACTGAGCAGGCATGGCGCCGACTCGTCACGCTGTACCAGGACCAAGGTCAGACGCGCCATGCAGTCTTAGCCGCTCTCTGGTTGGCCCACCTCTATCAGGATACGCGACGGGACGAGGCAATCAGACTCTGTCGTGAGCTGCAACTGGCTCTGCCCCAGGATGATCCTCGCCTCGGACAGCTGCTGATCTTATTGCAGAGTAAGCGCCCCATCCCACAACCCCACTCCACCGATGCCACCGAGGAGATCGGCGTAGCGGGTACGCTGGAGGCTCATGTGCTGGGAGGCCCATCGGACGACGAGGAGCGCGGAAGCGGCACCCCCGTCGAGATCGCCCGACAACGTGCGCTCTCAAAGCTGGCGGAGTCCATCTTCGCGGATGATCAGATACAGCCCGGTGTCGCTCCGACGCCGCAAGGCCTTCAGAAAGCCGACGTCGATCTCCTCATCGGCAAAGCCATCGACGCTCAGACGCGCGGCGAGATCGAAACCGCTATTCAGTACTACCAGCGGTTGCTCAACGCCAATGGGTCGACGCCGTCGCGCAACACGATGCACATTCATTTCAACTTAGGCCTCCTCTACAAAGAGAAGATGTGTTTCGACGACGCTATCGCCGAGTTCGGGGCCTCACTCAACGACCCCGAATATGTCCTGGGCAGCCACTTCTCATTGGGCGAATGCTATCAGGCTAAGGGCGAGTTCAAGGAGGCGCTGAAGCACTTCATCGAGGCGATCAAGATCGTCGACACAGCGACCATTGAGCGCGAGCATATGGATGATCTCATCCGCGTCTACGAGGGCCTTACCCAGAGCCTCGTCAACACCGGTGAGCCGCGGCGCGCCCAGCAGGTCAGCGAGATGCTGGTAGACTTCCTCGGACAGCGAGGATGGGAGGATGGCGCGGTCAAAGCCCGCAAACGGCTGGACCAACTCGCGCGCTCGGGCGCGGTGCTGAGCCTCGTCGAGTTGATCAGTATGCCGGGATCTGAGGACATCCTGCGCTCGATTGCCTTGGCACAGGAATACCACCGCCGTGGCAAGACCTACTCCGCACTCGAGGAACTCTTCCACGCCCTGGCGGACTCCCCTGACTACCTCCCGCTACACCATCTGCTCGGCGTGATGCTGCGTGAGAGCGGTCAGCTTGAGTCGGCAATCGGGAAGTTCAACGTCGTCGCGCGGACCCACGAGAACCGCGGACAGATATCACAAGCCCTCACCACCTATCAGCTGATCCTGGAGATCTCACCGCTGGACACCGCTGTCCATCGCCAGGTCGTCGATTTGCTGATCCAGCATGGACGTATCGACGACGCCCTGGCCCAGTACCTCCAAACCGCTGATGCGTACTATCAACTCGCACAGCCTGAGAGGGCGCGCGAGATCTACAGTGAAGCGCTCCGGCTGGCGCCACGAGGATCGGCGGACAAGGCGTGGGAGGTGAGGATCCTGCACCGCATGGCCGACCTCGATGTGCAGCGACTGGATTGGCATTCAGCGGTCAAGGATCACGAGGAGATTCTGCGGATCGCCCCGGATGATGAGCGTGCCCATCTCGCCCTTTTCCGCCTCTATCCCCGCACGGGCCGGCCCAACCTGGGCATCGAGGCGCTGGACAAGCTGATCCAGCACTACCTTTCTCAGCACAAGGTCGCCAAGGCCTTGGCCATCTTGGAGGATCTGACCAAGGGCCAACCGAACAGCATCCCCTTGCGGGCCCGGGTCGCTCAGCTTCAGCTCAACCTGGGCAACCGGGAGAAAGCCTTGGAGCATCTCGATATCCTGGGGGATCTACAGCTCGAGGCAGGCCAAAGAGACGCCGCGCTCAAGACGATTGAGGCGATCCTGGCCCTCGATCCGCCCAACCGCGAGGCCTACGTAGATCTCTACCATGAGATGACCCATCAGAGCCGCGCTTAGGCTGTCAAGACGCTATGTGGAATCTCGAGTGGCTGCTCCAGCGCATATCGTGGACCGACATCCTCGATATTCTGCTGGTTGCGTTCCTCTTCTTCTGGATCTTCTACGCGATCAAGGGAACGCGCGCCGTCACTCTAGTGAGGGGCATCACCGCGCTGCTGATCTCGTTGGCCGTTCTCACGCGTCTCATCGAGCTGCGTGCCTTCTCCTGGTTGATCGCCCAGCTTCTACCTGCCCTGCTCGTAGGGATACCCGTGCTCTTCCAACCGGAACTGCGCCGCGCTCTGGAACGACTGGGGCGCGGACACGTGATTCTGTTGTCTCAAAGCGACACCGAACGGATCAACCACGTCATCGAGAGCATTGTCGAGGCCTGCACCTACATGGCAGAACGTCACATCGGGGCACTGATCGTCTTCGAGCGTCAGACCGGCCTTCAGGAACACATCGAGACCGGCGTAGCGGTGGACGCGGACGTGACACCGGAGCTGCTGACGACGATCTTCGACCACCACACCATACTTCACGACGGCGCTGTGATCATCCGCGAGGGCCGGATTGCCGCGGCTGCGTGTGTGATGCCCCTGACCGCGGCCTTCCTCTCGGACCGTGAACTCGGGTTGCGCCACAGAGCCGCCATCGGCGTGACCGAAGACACCGACGCCGTGGCGGTGGTCGTCTCAGAGGAGCGTGGAGCCATCTCGCTGACCCATAGCGGGCGCATCATCCGCGATATTGATACCAAGCGGCTGGAGTCGATCCTGCGCGCCTTTCTGATGCCGCGTCAGCGCAAAGGCAACGGCGTGTTTTCGCTTGGCAAGCGTCAGAGCTGATGTGAGATGAGGCCGATGGAGATCCGATCTTGAGCCACGACAGCCGTCCCAGACGTGACCGAAGCCCAACCCGGTGGTTCGTCAAGAACCTCAGCCTTATGGCGCTATCGTTGCTGTTGGGCTTTTTCTTCTGGGCCGTGGCGACCGAGGCCGAGGATCCCACAAATACGCGGACTTTTTCGCCGGCCACACCCGTTGAGATCCGCGGACTGCCGGATGACATGACGACCTATGGTGCCGAGAACACTCGCGTAAGAGTCGAGATCATGGCCCCCCGGTCTGTGTGGGATCGGCTGCAGGCCGACGATGTGCGCGCCTACGTGGATCTCTCCAACGTGACACCGGGCATCGTCGAGATCCCGGTGCAGGTCGTCGTCGATATCGAGCCCTCATCCATCACCAATGTCACGCCTCGAGAGATCACACTTACCGTGGAGCGTGTCGCGGAGAAGGACGTGGAGGTCTCTGTCCACGTCCAGGACAATCCGGCGATGGGCTTCACGGCGAGGAACTATGAAGTGGCGCCGGCTTCGGTTCGGGTGAGAGGACCTGAATCGAAGGTTGATCAGGTGACCGAGGCCTTGGTTGACGTCTCCGTCGCCGATAGGCAGAGCGATCTGCGCGTCGACGTCGAGCCGACACCGGTTGACGCGGACGCGGAAGAGGTTGACCTGATCGAGGTCATACCCAGAACCGTCACCGTCCGTGTCCCCATCACCCAATGGCTGGACACTCGAAATGTGCCCGTCAACCTGAACCTCGTGGGACAGCCGGCCCC
Organism: uncultured Anaerolineales bacterium; assembly: GCA_964650935.1. Lineage (GTDB taxonomy): Bacteria > Chloroflexota > Anaerolineae > B4-G1 > SLSP01 > PWVB01. Next base: position 4,535 of record CAZYYC010000049.1, on the reverse strand, counting down.
GGGCTATCGCATCGCCGACCTCGACTACGACCCCCAGAGTCTCACGGTCTACGGGCGTGCTGATGTGCTGGACGCGACGACGGCTTTGCAGACGGATCCTGTCGATCTGGACGGCATCACCCGCACGCTGCAGTCGACGGTCTCATTGAGACTGCCGACAGGGCTCTTCGTCTTCACCGCACAGACGACGGTCGATATCACCGTCACGATCGAGACGATCCGCAGCGGACTCAACCTGGAGGTCACCCCCACGATCGTAGGCCTGGAGCCGAACTTGGAGGCCAACGTGGGGATCGACACGATCTTCGTGATCTTGAGTGGGCCGCTGCTGGCGATGGAGGATCTCGACACGGACAGTGTCGAGGCAATTCTGGACCTGGCCGGCTACACCGCCGGTGAGTACATGGTCTCCCCTAGAGTCATCGTGCCCGACGAGATCGAGATCGAAAACGTCACACCCCAGGCGGTGCCGGTGAGAATCGAGGTCGTGGCACCCCCGACCGCCGAGCCCTAATCGGGAGCCGGGTCGCTACGTCAGCTTCCCTGTCTCGCGCAACCCTTCCTTCATCGCGTTCAGAGCCAGGAGCGCGCACTTCACGCGTCCCATACTCAGCGTGACACCGCCCATCATCTCCTGAATCTCGCCCAGCCCCATCGATGCGACCTCTGCGGGCCCCTTACCTACCAGGGCCTCCGTCAACATAGACGCTGCAGCCATACTGACGACACAGCCTTCGCCCTCAAACATCACCTTGGTAATACGATCCTCATCGTCGAGGAGTGCCGTCAAGTGGATCATATCGCCGCACGTGGGATTATCCATCTCGATATCGATGTCCGGGCACTCCAATGCGCCGAAGTTGTCCGGATTGTGGTAGTGATCCAAGAGCTGTTCGCGGTAGAGATCGTGGCTCATCATAGCCTCCTAAGGCCGCCCGAGTAGCCGCACGACGCGATGGAGGGCCGCCACCAAGGCATCGACATCGGCCTCGTCGTTGTAGATGTAGAAACTCGCCCGGGCACTCGCCGGGATGCAGAAGCGATCATGGAGCGGCTGCGCGCAATGATGGCCCGCACGCACGCAGATACCCTCCTCATCGAGAAGCGCCGCAATGTCATGGGGGTGAGCGGCCTCCAGAGAGAAGGAGAGCACCGCACCACGCTCAGTTGGCCCGGGCCCGATCACCTGGAGCCCGGGGATCTCCTGGAGACGCGGCATCGCGTAGGCGATGATCGCCTGCTCGTGCGCGTGAATGGCCGACATCCCGATCTCGGAGAGAAAGTCCACGGCTGCGCCCAGCCCGACCACCTCGGCGATGGGAGGCGTGCCGGCCTCGAACTTGTAGGGTAGCTCATTCCAGCGGGTATCCTCGCGCTTAACCCGCAGGATCATATCGCCGCCATAGAGGAAGGGCGGCATCGCCTCCAATAGCTCGCGACGCCCCCACAGGGTGCCTACACCGGGGCCGCACATCTTGTGCCCGGAGAAGGCCATAAAGTCGGCGCCCAACGTCTGGACATCGATGGGCTGATGGGGTGCGGCCTGCGCGCCATCCATCACGACCACGGCGCCGGCGGCATGGGCCATCTCCGCGACCTGTGTCACCGGCGGCAACGTGCCTAGGACATTGGACATGACGGAGCAGGCGACGAGCTTGGTGCGGCCGTCATCCAGCAGGGACGGCAACACCTCGAGGTCCAGCAGACCATCGTCCGTGACAGGGATGTAGGCCAGTTCAGCACCCTTACGCTTGGCGAGCTGCTGCCACGGGACAAGATTCGCGTGGTGCTCCATCTCGGTGATGACGATCCGATCACCCTCGCGCACGTGATGCTCGCCCCAGCTATAAGCGACCAGGTTGATGCCCTCGGTAGCGTTGCGCACGTGGATGACTTCACCGGGATCCGAGGTATGGATGAACCGCGCGATCTTGTGGCGTGCCGCTTCATAAGCCTCAGTGGCCTCTTCAGCCAGCGAGTAAAGCCCGCGGTGGACATTGGCGTAGCCGTGGCTCCAGACCCGGACCATCGCATCGATCACCGCCTGTGGCTTCTGAGCACTCGCCGCACTATCCAGATAGATCAGTCGCTTACCGTTGACCTTCCGCTGGAAGATCGGGAACTGCGCCCGAATCGCCGGCACATCCAATGGCATATCAGTCCTCCCACATTCCGTTGTCGAACACCCGAAGATCAAGTATAGCACGGAAAAGAAGAAACGCGTGAGCATTACTGAGATGGGGAGGGCAGACAGCGCGCGCACCAGGGAACTTGATTCCCTGGTGAGCGCGCTATAAAGTCAGGTAACGGGGGAAAGGGGGACGAGGCGTGTCACAGAATCAGGACCCACAAGCGCAGCAGCTCTCGCTTTTCTCGATCGAGCAGATCGATCAGGAAGGCGTGTCAGTACCGCCCAGGAAGGAGCTGACTGCCGACGCCTCGCTGACGCACGCTATCGGAGCTTTCGACAACTACATGATCGAACGAGGCTTCACCGGGAATACCCGTCAGGCCTTCCGCCTCGATATGCAGTTGCTCGATGACTATCTTCCCCCAGGCACGACGATCGGTGAGATCGGACCGGCAACCCTCAACGCCTTTCTCCGTTGGATGGAGAATGCCCGGGGCGTCCCATGCAGTCCCAAGACGTTGGAGCGTCGCATCACCACCCTGAAGGTCTTCTTCGGTTGGCTGGCCGAGGAGGCCTTCCTTCCGCGCGACGTAGCTGCACCGATCATCCACCGCACGGTGTCGGCTCCCCTGCCTGACACCCTGACCGACGACGAACTCGCGGCCCTTCTGGACGTGACGCAGCGCATGCGCCGCGGCGACGACAAGACCAAGCCGGACGCACGCCCTCACACGTTACTGACCCTCGTGCTCAACACGGGCATCAAAAAGGCCGAATGCACCAGCATCCACCTGAACCACCTGGATCTGGCCCACGCAGAGCACCCCGCGCTCTGGGTACGCTACAAGAACCCGCGCCGACGCCACAAGGAGCGCCGGATACCGCTGCCGCCGACCTGGCCCGCGATCCTGAACGAGTATCTGGAGCAGTATCCCACGCGACAACTGCTCTTCCCGTGGACCGGGCGCAACCTGGAGTACGTACTGACCGGGGTCGCGGAGGAAGCCGGGGTTGCACGCCTTACCTTCGAAACCCTACGCTGGACCTGCGCCTTGCGTGACTACATCGAGGGTATGGAATCCGACGCTCTGCGCCGCAAGCTGGGGCTCTCTGAGATCAGCTGGTACGAGGTCGAGAGCCGCATCGACCTGCTTGCCCGCCGGCACGGCGCCACTCCACGCGTGAGCCGGGAGACGGATTAGCCGTCAGAACGGACAAGGCCCTAGGACCCTCCGCTGCTGCGAGGTGCCCGCCGACGTCAGCCCATCCTACACGAAGCCTCTGAGGACCGACACTGTGAAACTACGCCTGCTGCACAACGCTCGTATCGCCACCGGTCTACCCCAACATCCCTGGGCTAAGGTCCTCGCCATCGCCGACGGCAGGATCATCGCTCTCGATCAGGAGGCTGAGCCTTGGGGCGAGATGCCCGGCGCCGCCAGCGAAGATATGGAGGGCGAGCTCATCATTCCCGGCATCACCGACGCACATCTCCACCTGATGTGGTATGCTCTCGGTCTGCGCGAGCTGGATCTGCGTGACCTCAGCCGGGCGGAGACACTGGAGCGGGTCGCGCAGCGCGCCGATGAGCTTCCGCAGGCAACATGGATCACGGGGCGTGGCTGGGATCAGAACATCTGGGACGACACGCGTTTCCCGACCGCCGCCGAGCTGGATCGTGCCGCACCGCACCATCCGGTCGCGCTCAACGCCAAGAACGGGCATGCCCTGGTCGCCAACAGCGCCGCGATGGCGGCTGCGGGCATCAGCGCCGCTACGGCTGATCCGCCCCACGGCAGGCTCAGCCGCGACGAACGGGGACAGCCGACCGGCGTCTTCTTCGAGGAGGCCATTGCCCTGATCTCGGAGGCTCTGCCGTCACCCGACTTCGACACCTTGGTCGATCTATTCGATGAGGCGCAGAGGGATCTGCTGGCTCTCGGGATCACGGGCGTCCACGACGTCGACGGCAGTCCGGCCTTCGCCGCCGAGCAGGCGTTGAAACAGCAGGGACGACAGCGCGTCCGGATCGTGAAATACGTGCGCATCGAGGCGCTGGAGGGCCTGTTGGCGACCGGGTTCCGCAGCGGCTTCGGCGACGATATGCTCAGGTTCGGTGGCTTGAAGCTCTTCGCCGATGGTGCCCTGGGAGCGCGTACGGCGGCGATGTTCGCGCCCTACACAGGCGAGCCCGACAACACCGGCATCCTCACGCTGGACGTTGACGCGCTGCTGGAGACCGCGCAGCGGGCTGCTCGCGGCGGCATCGCGCTGGCGATCCACGCGATCGGAGATCGCACCAACCATCTCGTGCTCGACGTCCTCGAAGCCGTGCGAAGCATCGATCCTACCCTGCGTCATCGTGTTGAACACGTACAGCTGATCAATGAAGAGGACCAGCGAC
>CAZYYC010000048.1:11065-22007 GCA_964650935.1 uncultured Anaerolineales bacterium | reverse complement strand
CATCGGCTTCCTGCACGACCTGGGCATCGTGCTCAACTTCCAGGATGATCCACGCCTGGAGGACACCAACATCCTCAATCCCCAGTGGGTCGCCAACGGCGTCTACCGGATCCTCAACGATCCGGCGTTGCGGCGCAAGAACGGATGTCTGGCACGTTCTGATCTGGTGCACATCCTTGACCGGCGGACCTATCCGCGACACCGCCACCAGTTCATCCTGGACATGATGCGCAAGTTCGAGCTCTGTTTTCCCTTTGAGGGCTATGGTGATGACCGCTTCCTGGTGCCTGACCTGTTGAGCAAGGAGGCACCGGCGCCCGCATCGGCGGACGCGCGTCGGGGATGGCAGGATGGCCTGGCGTTCCAGTACCACTACAACGTCCTGCCCAGCAGCGTCATCTCGCGCTTTATCGTGCGCATGCATCCCTATCTGGTGGATAGCCTCTACTGGCGCAATGGCGTCGTGGTGGCGGACCAGGCGCCAGCAGACTGGCGGGCGCCAGCAGACTGGCGGGCGCCAGCAGACTGGCGGGCGCCGGCAGACTGGCGGGCGCCGGCAGACGGGCGGGCGCCGGCAGACGGGCGGACACCCGCTGGTGGGCAGTCGGCAGGAGGTGAGGTAGGGGACGGGCAGGGCAACGTGGCCCTCGTGACGGCGGATCGTGAGGAGCGCTGTGTGTATATCTGGGTACGCGGGCCTGAGCGCACACGGCGGGCGCTGTTGAGCATCATCCGCTTCCATTTCGACGCTATCCACAGCACCATTGCCGGGATCCGCGTCGAAGAGAAGGTCCCCCTGCCGGATCATCCGGAGATCGTCGTCGACTATCACTATTTGCTGGATCTGGAGGCGATGGGGGAGAAGAGCTTCGTGCCGCCCGGCTTACGGCAGCGCATCGACGTTCGGTCGCTGCTGGAGGGCGTGGACCTGACACGTCCCCAGCGTGAGGCCGTGCGGTTGCGGCAACTGCTGGTCGAGCGGTACAGCGAGGACGAGCTGCGTACGCTGTGTCACGATCTGGGGGTTGACGTCGAGGTGCTCGGCGGGCATGGCAAGGCGGGGAGAGCACGCGAACTGGTGGCCTACCTGGAGCGCCGCGAGCGTCTCGACGACCTGGTGCGAGCCGGGCGCCTCCATCGTCCGGATGTTGCCTGGTAGCAGTTGCGCGCCCCCCGTCACCTCTGCGACCCGCAGGGCTTGCCGCTGGACCAGCCCGCCCCGAGGACGGAGCGGGGAAGCCTGCATAGGCAAGCTTGTAGCCCCCTCGTCCGCGAGGGCCCCGTCTCGGGGCGTCGGACGCGGCAAGGCCCTCGCTGGAGGTCATTGCCGCGTCCGAAATCTAAATGCGATAGCCGTGTCTATCTTCGGCGATTGACTTAGGCGACGCTTACGGTATAATACGCGGGTCGTTTTGTGCGACTGTGATATAGGTTGCCACGATTAGGTGATTGCGGAGGACTATGCGCCGGTTAACGCCGAGCGCCAGCATCGTGTCGGCGCCGGCGGATGACCGTGCGCTTTTTGTGTCACGGGGCTCCTCCGCTCGATCGTGATCTGAAGGAATGTAAAAGGGGATCAAGGGAGGTCTCATGCCTAAGCGAACATATCAACCCAAGAAGCGTAAGCGCATGCGCACGCACGGCTTCCGAGCGCGGATGGAGACGCAGGGTGGTCGCAACGTTCTCAAGCGGCGGCGGCAGAAGGGTCGCCACAGCTTGATCGCTGTGAAGCTCGGCGGCGCGAAGCGCATCAACTGGAAAGAATCCGGACAGCGCCCCCGCCGCAGCAAGTAGCACGGGGTGGGAGGTCGTTGTCGCGGGGTTTGCCCCGATCTGTGGTGCACAGAACCTCGGATTGCTGAGGGCGGGCAGCCTTGACCTGATGGATGCCGGCGGAGCCAAGGCAGGTTGGACTAAGCAGATGCGCCTTCGTCGTCCGGAAGACTTTCGTAGAGTTCGGTCTGAAGGGCAGTCGTGGGCGCATCCTCTGTTTATCCTATGGGGTGCCCCCAACGCGTTGGATGTCACACGCATCGGTCTGACGGCTAGTCGTCGGGTGGGAAACGCCGTGGCGCGCAATCGCGCACGGCGTCTGTTGCGTGAGGCCGTGCGTCGGAGCTACGCGCACATAGCAGCGGGCTATGACATCGTCCTCGTCGCGAGGTCGGGGGTGCTCGCAGAGCGCTCTCAACAGGTCGAGGCGGCGCTGCGCACGGTGTTGGAGCGGGCGAACTTGGTGTCGTCTGCGCATTCGGCGGACGAGCCCGGGGTGACGCTGTGAAGGGCCTCGTCCTGCGTCTGCTATCCGCCTACAAACGCTTCATCTCGCCGCTGTTTCCGCCTTCCTGTCGTTTCACGCCGACCTGCTCAGAGTACGCCTATGTGGCGGTGGAGCGCTTCGGTGTCGCGCGTGGAGGTTGGATGGGGCTGAAACGTCTGTTGCGTTGTCATCCCTTACATCCCGGCGGCTATGATCCCGTTCCGGGTTTGCCGCCGGCGGGCGAAGTCGGGCAGACTAAGGAATACCGGACGGACGGGCCAGAGACAGATCAGCTTCACGAGCTGTGATCGACGGGGCCGGCGAAAACGCGCCGAGCCTATGAGTAGTACGCGAGACTTCGCATTGACGTTAGGGTAGGAGGACGTATGATGGGTGGGTGGCATCGGAAGGATCACGCCCCGGTCGCACGGAGAGCTGGGGGACGCCGTGCAGGGCTGTGGGCCCTGGTGGCTCTCCTGTTGGCCGGTGTGATGACGGGATGTGCCGGTGGGCTGCGTCACGAGAGCTGGCCGGGTCTGGCGGTCGCCGACGACACGCTGTACGTGGCGAATCTGGCGCAGGTTGAGGCGTTGAATGCCCAGACCGGTAAGCTCTACTGGAGCTTCCCCGCGACGCCGGACAAGGGTGTGGGGCCGTTCTACTCCACGCCGGTGCTGGCCGAGGGTGTGGGCGAGCATGGCGTGGTGCTGGTCGCCGGGTATGCGGACCGCTCGGTCTATGCATTGGCCCTGGGAGCGTCACCTGCTGAGCGCCCGGATGAGCTATGGCGTTTCAGCGAGGCTCGCGGGCAGTTCGTGGGCACCGGAACCGTGGCCGATGGGCTGTTCCTGATCGGCAATGGTGATGGACGCGTCTATGCCCTGCGTTTGGAGGACGGCACGAAGGTCTGGGAGTTCGCGACGCGGGGTCGTGTGTGGGCGACGCCCCTGGTCGTTGGCGACACCGTCTACATCGCTTCGATGGACCACCATCTCTATGCGGTCGATCTGGCGACAGGCACCGAGGCTTGGCGCTTCAAGGCCGAGGGGGCGATTACGGCCACGCCGCTGATGATCGACAATGATCTGTGGTTTGGCGATTTTGCATCGATCTTCTACCGGCTCGACCTGGCCACGCGTGAGGCCTCCTGGACGTTTGAAACCGCGGATTGGGTGTGGACCACGGCGGTGCACGATGGCGACAGGCTCTATGTCGCCGACGTCGGCGGCAACGTCTACGCTCTGGATCCGGCATCGCCGAGTGTGACATGGACGGCATCGATCGAGGATGTCGTACGTGGTCGGCCCGCCTTGAGTGAGGACGGTAGCCTGCTCTTTGTCGCCGGCTTTGAGAAGGGACAGGTGCACGCGATCGAGACCTCAACAGGCGAGGTACGACAGAGCTGGGGCGTGCAGCTGCAGAACCCGGGCCGCCTGCCCGGCGATCTGGTCACGGATGGTGATCAGCTCTACACGATGCCGATTCTGGTGGATGAGCGTGTCCAGGCTTTCAGCCTCGCCTCCGGGGAGCTGCTCTGGACGGCTCCGGGGACGGCAGAGTAAGAAGCCTTCAGGCTGACTCGCCGTCGGCCGGTTGGTTAACGAGGAGAGTGATCTGTGTTTGATGCCATATTGGTTCGACCCATCATCAACATGATGTTGTTGGCCTACAAGTTCCTGGGGCAGGAGACGGTGGTGGCCGTGGCGGTGGTCACGCTCCTGCTGCGTCTGGCGCTCACGCCGTTGCAGCTCAAGCAACAGCAGAGCAAACAGCAGAGCACCAGACGTCAGGCGGAGTTCAAGCCGAAGCTCGATGAGCTCCAGAAGAAGTACAAGGATGATCGCGAGAAGCTGGCCCAGGAGCAGATGCGGCTGTACAAGGAGGCGGGTATCAACCCGCTGGGGGGCTGTTTGCCGGCCCTGATCCAGTTGCCGCTGATGATCGGCCTCTACCAGGGGATCATACGTGTGCTCGCCGCCACCCCCCTGCAGCTTCTGGCCCTGCCGCAGAACATCTACCGCTGGATTCCCAGCTTGAGTACGCTCGTTCCGCTGAAGAGCCAGTTCCTCTGGTTGGATCTGGCGATCCCCGATCCGCTCTTCATCATGCCGATCCTCGTCGTCGCAACCTCGTGGTATTATCAGAAGCTATTGACCCCTCCCGCGACCGACGCGCAGGCTGAGGCGATGAACAAGCAGATGATGCTGATGATGCCCCTCATGAACGGCTTCTTCGCGGCGACTTTTGCCTCGGGTCTGGCTGTCTACTTCCTGATCACCAACCTGGTCGGCATCCTGCAGTACTTCCTCTTCCGGCGTTCCTTCGCCAGTGGGGCGGCGGCTGCCGACGCGGGGACCAAGTCGGGAGCCACCGGAAAGTCGGTGAAGCGAGCGACGTCCAAGAGCTAGGCAGGGTGGACGCCGGCTGTTGCGTGAGTTCTACCTAGAGCGTAGGCCTTACCTAATGGGCTGACGGAGTCGGCCCGAGTAGGAGGATGGATAGATGGGTGTGGATGAGTCGATTGAGGTGGCTGCTCCCTCGGTAGAAGAGGCGATCATCGTCGGATTGACCCGATTGATGGTCACCCGTGATGAGGTGGAGATCGAGGTGTTGGACGAAGGCAGCAAGGGCTTCCTCGGCATTGGCGCGCGCGAGGCACGTGTGCGTCTGACGCGGGGTCGCCCACGTCCTTCCAAGGTGACGACACCGGCGCCGGTGTCGGTGGCCGAGAAGCCGGCGGCTGAGACGGCGACCGACCGTGCGCCGGTACAGAGCGAGGCGGTGGCCGAGCCCGTTGATGCGGCGCCGAGCGCTGTTGTACCGAACGTGGCTGCGCCTGAACCGGCCCGCGTCACAGCCGAACCTGAACCGGAGAGGGTGGTCGTCGAGCCCGTGGCCGTGCCCCCCCCGGCTGAGGATGGGCTGGACCGTGAGAAGTTGGCTGAGATCGCTCGGGAGATCATGGCGCAGATGGTGCCCGGGCTCGACATCGCGACCACCATCGAGTGGGTCGACGAGGATCGCCCCACGCTGTGGGTCTCGGTGAGCGGCAAGGATGCCGATGCACTGGTCGGGCCGCGGGCGCGCAATCTGCACGCCGTTCAGTATCTTTTCCGCGCCCTGATCTACCGGCAGCTGGACGGTGACTACAACGTGGTCGTGGATGCGGACGGCTATCGCAAGCGGCGCCGGCGCAGCCTGGAGTCCATGGCGCAGTCCAAGGCGAATCAGGCCGTTGAACAGGGCCAGACGGTGCGGCTGCGCGCTATGCCGCCGCACGAACGACGGATCGTCCACATGACGCTGCGCGAGGATGAGCGCGTCTCGACCTCGAGTGTGGGCAAGGGGCGCGATCGCGCCGTGACCATCGTCCCGAAAAAGCAGTGACGTGCCGGCGCCTGTCGAGTATCTGACCATTGGGCATGTGACGCACGACGTGCTCCCCGATTGCTCGCACGTGATCGGGGGCACGGTCTCCTACGCGGCCCTCACCGCCGCAGCGTTGCAGTGCTCGGTGGGGATGCTGACGAGTGCAGGGGAGGACTTCGACTTTGGCGTGTTCCGGCAGAAAGTCTCGGTGACCTGCGAGCCGGCCCCGCGCACAACGACCTTCACGAACACCTACGTCAACGGGCATCGCCATCAGCGCGTTCACGGTCTGGCCCGGCCCCTGGTTCAGGCATCCATCCCCGAAGGCTGGCGGGCACCCAAGGTGGCGCATATCGGCCCGGTGATCGGCGAGTGCGACCCGGCCCTGGTCGGGTCGTTTGATGAGGGGACGTTCATTGGCATCACGCCGCAGGGGTGGATGCGCTCGCAGAACGGCGACGGGCAGGTCCACCCACATCCGTGGCGCGCTACGCCTGAGCTTCTGCAGCGCGCATCGGCGGTTGTGTTCAGTCTCGACGACATCCAGGGGGATTGGTCGGTGGCACGGGAGCTGGCTGCGCTGACGAGGCTCCTGGTCGTGACGATGGGGCCGCGTGGCGGTGTCGTCTTTTTCGGCGGCAATGTGACGCCTTTCCGGGCGCTTCAGGTCGCCGAGGCGGATCCGACCGGTGCCGGTGACATCTTCGCCACAGCGTTCTTTGCCAGCGTCGCCTCGGGGATCGCGCCGATGCGGGCAGCCGGCTTCTCCGCGTGCTTGGCCTCGCGGTCCGTGGCCCGACCCGGTCCATCTGCCGTGCCCGGGCCTGAGGATGTCGCGCTATGTGGTGAGCTATCCGGCGTTGCGAGTGTCCGATGAGTATCTGCTACGTGTTCGCCAACCAGAAGGGCGGGGTCGGCAAGACGACAACAGTTGTCAACGTCGCCGCTGCTATGGCCGGTTGGGGGCTGAGGGTACTCGTGGTGGATATCGATCCTCAGTGTAACGCGACGACGAGCCTCGGCCTGGACAGTCGCTCACTTGAGATCTCCGTCTACGATGTCCTGATCGGCACGGCGACCGTCGCGGACGCACGGCGGGACACGTCGTGGCAAAGGCTGCACCTGGTCCCCAGCACGCCGGGTCTGGCCGGGGCCGCGGTCGAACTGAACGCAGAACCCGCCCACCAGCGGATCGGGCACCTTGCCTCAGCGCTGGCGTCGCTAGACGGCTATGACTACGTGCTGATTGACTCCCCGCCAAGCCTCGGTGTGCTCACCGTGAATGCCCTTGTGGCGGCGCGGGGCGTGATCGTGCCGGTGCAGTGTGAGTATCTGGCGCTCGAAGGCTTGACGCAGTTGACCCACACCCTGTCTCTCGTGCAACGGGGGATCCATCAGGAGCTGGCTCTCAGGGGCGTGGTGTTGACGATGTACGATCGACGCACGACGCTTTCCAACCAGGTCGTCGATGAGGTGCGCCGCTACTTTCCGAACCGCGTCTTCGACACGGTCATCCCACGCAGCGTGCGCCTCAGCGAGGCGCCCAGCTATGGTGAGCCGGGTGTGCTCTACGCGCCGCGCTCCTCAGGCGCGATTGCCTATCTGGCGTTGGCCCATGAGCTGCTGACCGGTGATGGCTATGCCGTCGACTGGGAGCCGGACACGCCGCTTGTGTAGCGCCGGTTGCGGCACGCGCTTGCGTGGCCGATCGGCCGATCAGGCTGTGACGGGCGTGCGGGCCGGGTAACGCTGTCGTAACAGGTTGAGGGCCCACGCTGCGGTCCGGGTCACGGCGGGATCCTCGTGGCCCAGCAGCGACTCCAGTGTCGGGATATCCCCCTCACGTCCCATGTGAGCGAGCGTCAAGGCACTGAGGATCTTGGCATCCACGTTGCCCTCACGGGCCGCACGCGCCAGCATATCGAGCGCCGCATCGCCTACCCCCAAACCGGTGCCCTGACGCGCGGCCCAGGCGATCAGCCAGTCGAGCTCGTCGGGCTTGGGCGGAGAAGGGACCCGGACGGACTGCGTGTCGTGCTCCTCGCGGGCCTGAAGTCTGGCTTCGGCCGCCGAGCGGACCAACCACTCGGAGTCCTCGCGTGCCATCGTCAAGAGGCGTTCGGTGGCCCACGGCTCCTTCAGCGAGCCCAGGCCCAGCGCGGCGGCGCGGCGAACGAGGAGGTCGGGGTGCTCCGTAGCATCCTCCAAGGCCTGCCATCCGTCGGGCGTCGACGCCAGCGCACGGGTGATCACCGGCATCAGCGCTTCGTCGACGTGCGGGAGCGACTCGGCGAGCACGGCGAAGGCCTCCGGCGTGTCCACGTCCCGCAAGGCCCAGGCGGCGCTCTCGCGCAACTCGGGTGTGGTATCGCGTAAAGCCGCGGACAGCAGTTTCAGATCGCGCGGTGATCCGCACCAGCCGATACCGCGCAAGGCTGCACTACGTACCTCGGTCGAGGGCCGGCGCAGCACCTGCATGAAGAAGGCCCGGGCACCGTCGCCGGCGAGATAGGCCAGAGCTTGCCCAAGCTGGAGCCGTTCGTCCGACTCGATGCCTTCTTTGACGAAGGACTGCGCAACGACCTTGATCGCCTCCTTGCGCCAGACCTCGTCGGGATCGGCGACCACGCCCCAGCGTGCGATCCTCAGCAGCGGCTTCACGTCGCCGCTGACCTCGGCGCGGTTGGCGAGCACGTCGACCTGCGGTCCCATGTCGCCGATGCCGGCGTAGAACTCCAACAGCATGGTCCAGCCGGGATCATCCAGGTGTTCCCTGATGGCGGCCTCACCCGTCTCCTGTTGGACAAGGTAACCGGCGGCGAGGTAATCCCGCCAAGGGCCGTCGACGATCTGCCAGTCCTTGCTGCTCCCCTGCAGCAGCGCCGTCTCCTCAATCAATTTGCGCGTCGCGGCCTCGAGCCGGCGCGTCCGATCTACCTCAGGCGGTGCATGGGACGCGATGAGTTGTCTGAGGGCCTGTTCGGGCACGGGCGCACCGTCAAGGCGGCGCGTGCCGGCGAGTTCGGCGAGCACATCGAGTGCCAGCCGGCGAGCTTGAGGCACCATGTCCTCGGGAACCCGGCCCAGATCGACCGACTCGATCCGCAGCTGAAGGGCTCGGTCAACGACCTCGACAGGGCGCTCGGGGAGCTCGCCTGTCTCAATATGCAGGCGACAGCGCAGATGCAGCTCCCACAGGGGAGCTCCGGCAGCAGCAGCAGCGGCGATCCGGGTGAGACCCGCCTCGGTCTCCTCGTCGTCGGTGTCGCACACGCGATCCAGAACCGAGCACCACGCCCTATAGAGATCGGGCACAACGGCGCGCGCCGGGTAGGGTAGGAGATCCACGACCATGAAGCCGAGATCCGTCAGCTGTCCGTACCCTTCCGGAGCCGCGGTCACTAGCCAGACGATGTCGGTCGAGGTCTCAGCAGCCTCCGCGATCCACGCGCTGACCTGGGCTTGCTCGTCCGGCGTCAGCATCTCCCAATGGTCGATCAGCATCAGGCAGGGCTCACGACGCACCTGCTGAAGGACCCAGCTCGGCAGCAGTGCGGGTAGGAAGGTGACCGCCAGGGCGACCAGGTTCTCTGCGCCGGAGGCCTTGGCCTTGAGCTTGGCCTCGGATAGAAGCGCCAGATCGATCCAGATCGGGAGTCGGGCGGAGCCCTGTGCGTCTGCCCCGTCGGCCTGCATAGCAGCCATCAGCAGGGTGGTGGTGCGTCCGGAGCCCCGGCTTCCCGTGATGATGAGCTTGGGGTGTCCGGCGAGCAGCGCCGGTTGCGGCACGTCGACGGTCCGCGGGCTCGTGCCTACCTCGGCCAACGTGGTAGGTAACGGGGCCAGGGACCTATAGCTACGTGAACGGAGGATGGGAGCGGGATCGTCGGGGACAAGCCAAAGAAGCGGCTTGAGTCTCTCGCGCAACGCCTGGAGGTATTTCTCCTCCTGGCTGGCGCGTTGCCGGCGACGCCAGTCGGCAACGGGTTCCCAGATGCGGCGTGCGGTCTGCCGCAGCCAAGCACGCCGGCTGTAGGCCAGGGCCACCAAGCACCAGGCGACGAGCGCACCGATGATGGCAGAACTCAGGTCGAACTGCCAGCGCCCGCTCGCGCGGAGCACGACGGCGGGCAGCACGGTCTATGCCTCGCTTTCCTGCGTCTCGACGACGAGTCGGTACCCTTGTCCGCGCTCGCTCAGAATGCGTTCGGGATTTCGAGGATCCTTCTCGATCTTCTGGCGCAGGTACCAGATGTACAGCTTGAGATAGTCACGGCGGTTGGAGTACTCAGGGCCCCAGACGCGACGCAGGAGCGTGTCATGGGTCACAGTCCTGCCGGCATCCTGGATGAGCGCCGAGAGGAGCTGAAACTCGGTCGGCGTGAGGCTGACCTCACGGTCGTCGATCTCGACCTCGTGAGTGTCGAGGTTGACGCGGAGGTTGCCGGTCTCGAAGACGGTCTGCTCGCCGCGCGCGCGCCGTGCCCGGGCAAGCGCTGCCTTGACACGTGTGACCAGCTCCTTGTAGCCGAAGGGCTTGACGATGTAGTCGTCTGCACCGAGTCCGAGGCCGTAGGTGATGTTGTGCTCGTCACCGAGCGCCGTCAGGAAGAGGACAGGGGCATCGGTGATGCGGCGCAGGGCCTCATAGACGTGCCAACCATCCATATCCGGCATGAGGATGTCCAAGAGAACCAGGTTGAGGGAACTCTGGCGGGCAATCTTGAGGCCCGCCTCTCCACTATTGGCTGCTTGTACCGCATAGCCGGCGCGCTCAAGGAGGAGCTGGACCAACTGGGCTAGGGCTTCATCGTCCTCAATCAGCAAGATCGTTTCGCTCATATCGTTCTCCTCGATACATCAGCTTGGGTCGTGGTCTCACGACACGTTGGAGATCGAGCTTCGCCACCCCTGTTGCCGCCGTCGCCTCTGCACGTTCGTCGCAGTCGTGCACGTGGGTCTCAGCACGGGTAACTCGCTGCTATAGCTATGATATAGGATTGCTGGAGTTTGTCAAACCAAAAACGCATCCAGAGTTAGAAACTAACTATGGCGAGGGGGGGGTCCGGGCTTACTCGCCCAGACGCTGGAGGTCCGACAGCGAGCGAAGCAGGTCGCTGCCGATCTCGGCGGCGATGCCGGGCTCCTCGATCCGGTCGACGAGCACAGCGACGGCGTAGCGGGGCACGTCCGCGGAGTTCAAGCCGATGAACCACGCCTGCTGACGCTCGGGCCCTGCAAAGCTGGTGCCGAGGTGGCCGATTGCGCCGTCGTAGCGGGCGAGCAGCCGGCGAACCTGTTCCGCGGTGTCGG
>CAZYYC010000048.1:0-10965 GCA_964650935.1 uncultured Anaerolineales bacterium | reverse complement strand
CCGATTGCGCCGTCGTAGCGGGCGAGCAGCCGGCGAACCTGTTCCGCGGTGTCGGAGTCCATCACCTGGACCTGGTTCGAAGGCGCGGTGGGGGTGCAGCCGTCGACCGGCGTCGTGAGGAGGCTGAGGTCAGGGCGCAGCCCGTCGTTGCCCAGGGCCCCGATGGCCCGGGCCATCTGGAGCGGGGTCACCAGCAGCCGGCCCTGTCCGGCGGCTTCCGCCGCGGGTTGGAGGGGTAGGTCCTGGAGATCTGCGGCCACGGTTGGGAGGGTCAGTGCCGGTGCATCGAGGAGGCCCCAGCGGGTCAGCGCCTCGCTGAAGAGGGCAGTCCCCTGCGCGCGGGCGATCCGGGTGAAGGGATAGGGGCACGCGGCGGCGAGGACCGCGTCCCAGCCGTCACCGGTCGGTTGGTGCCTGCAGGTCATCGCCATGCCGTCGAAGGACACCTGCGCATCGAGCGGTGTAGCGGGAACGAGCGCGGGATCCTGTTGCAGCGCTGAGGCGAGTAGGAAGGGCTGGAGGGCCGTCCCGGGTTGAGCCAGCCCCTGGGTCGCCCGGTTCAAGAAGGGTGAGTCGGCGGCTTCACGCAGGTCAGACCACGCGGTAACGATCGTCGCGGCGTCGTAGGTGGGGCTCGATGCCAGGGCCAGGATCTCGCCGGTGCGGGCATCGATGAGCACGGCAGCGCCGACGAGGCCCGCGAGACGCTGCTGCGCGTAGGCCTGGAGGCGCGCATCAATCGTGAGGCGCACGTCACGTCCCACCGGATCGATATGCAGCAGCTGCCGCCTCAAACGCTCCCATTCGCCGAGCGCCTGCTCGCCGCGCAGGCGGGCATCGCAGCTGCTCTCGATGCCATCGGTCCCATAGGCCAACGTGGCATAGCCGACGACGGGCGCGCCCTCGGGCAATGGATAGGTGCGGGTGACGAAGCCCTCCGTGTCGAGGGCGATGTCAGCAAGCACCTCCGAGTTGCGGTCGAGAATGCGGCCCCGTCGAATGCGCCGCTCGGCGAGCACCAAGCGCGGGTTGCTCGGATAGGCTCGGAGCTGCTCGGCCCGCGCCACCGACCAGAGCCCCGTTGTCGCGGCAATACTCGCCAAGAGCGCCAGTGTGGTGTAGCCTAGGCGGGCAGCGGTGTCTCTGAGTGGGCGGTTGGCCTCCGGAAGGAGGGCCAGGCTCAAGGGCGGGGGGTGGGGGCCTGAGAGGTTGAGCAGCAGCCCGATCGCTGCCAGCATCGTGACCAGCGAGGAACCACCGTGGCTGAGGAAGGGGAAGGTCACGCCGGTGATGGGGATCAGCCTCACGTTCCCGCCCGCGATCACCCAGGTCTGCACGCAGAGCAGTGCGGCGACGCCACCGGCGAGCAGCGATTCGAAACCCGCTTCAGTGCGCTGCGCGATGCGCAGTCCGCGGTAGGCGACGGCGGCGATCAGCACGATCACGCCGAGCGCGCCGATGAGGCCGAACTCCTCGGCTAACGCGGCGTAGACGAAGTCGGTGTGCACGGCAGGGATCAACCCCGGTGACCCCTGCCCCAGTCCCTGACCGACCAGGCCCCCAGACCCGAAAGCAAAGAGCGACTGCAGGATCTGAAAGGCCCGATCGGCCTGGGCCGGGGCCCAGGGATCCAGCCAGATGCTGACGCGCAGGGCCACGCGATCCGAAAGCACATAGCCCGCTAGGCCGACCGGGGCGAAGAGCGCCAGGCTCAGGAGGGCGTAGCGTCCATGGCCCCAGGCGAGGAAGATCATCATCACGAAGGTGAGGTAGAAGAGCAGGGCGGCCCCCAAGTCCTGCTGCCACCCTAACAGGACCAAGGCCAGGCCGACCATGGCGACCATCGGCCCCAGAACGATCAGCCACATAGGCTTTCCGGCCGACTTCATCCTGGGAAGGTCACGCTTGTCGGCGAGATACGCTGCCAGGTAGACGACGAGCAAGAGCTTCAGAGGCTCGGAGGGCTGGATGAAGAGGCCACGGGCGCCCAACCAGAGGCGCTGACCAAACCCGGAGGGGTTGACGCCGAAGATGAGCGTGGCCCCCAGGAGCAGGATGCCCGCCGTCAGCAGCGAGTAGCGGTAGCGACGCAGGAGTCGCGTCAGCGTGGGCGTGAGCGCCACGCCGCACATAACGCTGCATCCGATGAGGAGCCACGCGACCTGCCGGTAGAGCAGGGCCGGCGCTAAGCGAGCCTGCAGCAGCAACCCCCAGCCCGTCAGCATGGCCACGAGGGAGAAGATCAGCCGATCGTAGGAGCCCAAACGGCGGTTCAGCAGCCAGGCACTGCCTGCCCACGCCACAGCCCAGCCGCCGACGACGGCGACGAGGTGCCCCACAGTGAGGCTCAGCGGGTAGGGCGAGAGGTGCAGGGCCACGCTGCCGCAGACGACGAAGAGCCCGGCGATGCCCAGCAGGAGCTCGCCGAGCGTGCGATCGGTGAGGGCCGGGCCGAAACGGCGACGCGCGATGGGACGGGTTTTCATGCCACGATCTTCAGGCGGCTAGCCTTCGCCGGCAGCGTCCGGGCCGACTACAAAGCTGAGGGGCGCGTGACAGAGGCCGCAGCCGACCATCGGATTCTGCACCGCTTCACCGCTTTTCGTGCAGGTTGCGGTTACGACGACGCGGCGATGCTGCCAGATGCGCCAGCCGGGCTCGGCGATCCGGGCGTGGAGGACCATCGTCGGGCATCGATTGGCCCGGGTTATCTCAGGAACCGGACAGTGCCGGCATAGAGCCGACGTCCATCGCTCGCCGCCGTCGGTGCCGGTCAGCAGATGGCAGACCTCGCGTGCCCTTGCCGTGCGGTGGGCATCCACGTAGTAGTGGGGACACGCACGTCCGTCAGGTGTCAGCATCGTGTGTTAGGCTTCAGAATAGCTCTGGATGGCGGCCCGGTTGACATAGATGATCCGGGCGCGGGCCGGCTGTTGGGCCTGACTACGTGCCAGGTAATGAATCTGCGCGTCGGTGACGGGGAAGAAGATGCCCTTCCAGAAGTCGAGGAAGTTCGCCAGGCGCGCCTCACTGAGATAGGGCACGCCGCCGCGCACGATCGCCAGAGGCAGGTTGAGGATCAGCGTCTCCTGGCGAGGTGGATTACGAAAGTCGGCCTGACTCTCTTCCTCGTTGAAGATCAGAAACTGCACATTGTCGCGCCGTAGGATGATCGGCGTCGCACGACTGCTCGGTAGGGCGGTGAAGGTCCACGGTGCGACGAGCGCATTCGTGACCGTGAGCACGTCGAGGCCATCCTGGTTGATGAAGTTGTGAGGCGAGCCGAGTGACTCGAGCTCGCCGTCGATCCACTGCAGGTCATTGGCGATGCCGACGCGGTGGTGTTGAATGGGTGATTCCAAACCTGGTCCATCTGCCCGCAAGCTCATAGTTCCTCCCGTCAAGATCGGTCGTCGAACCTATGCACAGCTCTGCCCGCTATCATAGCCCGATCCGCGTGTTTGGGTAGCCCCCGCCTCACAGCGGAGGACTAGGGCCATGGGAAGCGCAGTAGGTCATCGTCGCTGTCGGGGATCGCCAGCCGCGTCAGCGTGGGTAGATCGTACATCCCCACCCCGAGGTTGCAGCCGCCCGATGTGACGCATCTTTCGCTGCCTTCGGGTAGCGTAAGGACGTGGCGATCGGTGAGGACTTCACCGGTCACCCAGGCATGGCTCGGGCACCGGCCCTCGCACGGGGGGCCATCGTGCTGGGCGAGGATCCGTCCATCGGCTTCATAGAGGTGCGCGAAGGCGGTGTAAGCTCGCGATGGCTCCGCCTGGGCCTGCCAGTAGAGGTTGAGGTTCAGGAGGTCGCCGGGCTGCAGCTCCTCCGGAGAGGGTGTCAGCGAGTACCCGAGCAGCACGATGCCGTCGGAGAGCGGGCGGTCGACCCGTACATCCATCTCGGGGGCGCTGAACTGCCGCACATAGCCCGTGATCTCAAGCGGATAGCAGGTCGTCCCCACCGAGGGGGTGTACTCGGCGGTGACGAGGTCCACGGCTACGGCGTAGTGCCCGGGCTCCAGATCTCGAGGCAGTCGTGGATCGTGAAAGCTTCGCACGGCTTCACCCGAACGCCACCAGGACGTGGGATAGTGGCCCTCCCACAACGGCAGCACGACTGTGTGGCGCGGCGCCCCCGTGCAGTCCGCCGCGAGGAGACTCAGCTGCACGCGATAGTCCGCTGCAGGCTGGGCGACCGCGCGCCAGAAGAGGGTCGCCCTCAGCGGGTCGCCGGGCATCGCGACGCCGACGATCAGCGCGTTCTCGAGCACGATCTCGCTCGCCTCGCCCTGGGGGAGGGCCCCTTGGCTAGGAGCGCCCGCGGGGTGACCTGTCGCCACGACCGGGCCAAGCGGCACCGACGGGGCCGCCGTGCCGTCGGCGGCGATGAAGGCCAGGGGGGTCTGCTCGCGTTGGATGCTATAGGAGATCGTGAGCTCACCCGGTGGCAGATCAACCGCTACGGGAATGCTGATCTGGTGAGCCACCCAATCGTCGGGATACCACTCCCAAGCGGCGTAGGGGAGCAAGTTCGCGCGCCGGTCCCAGACGTTGCCGTGATCATCGTGAAGCTCCACGGCAAACCAGAGGGGCGCGGTCCGGTCGACGACGTACGTCTCGGGCACACGCCAGACCACCAGCAGATCGATCTGCCCTCCACGTGCAACGGTAGCGGGTAGGTCGTAGCCCACCAGCTCCATCGCACCCTCGAAGCGACCCGCGAGCCGGTCCTGCGGCTCCCACGGCGGGGAGGGCCGCGTGTCGGGTGCCAGCAGGTAGGCGGAGGACTCGTAACTACCGTCGCTGGAGGTGGTGAAGCTCAGCCGCTCGGCCCTTTCCAGAATCGGTCCGGCGATCCCCGCGGGCGGCTCCGCGTCCGCGAAGAGATAGAGCAGTTCGCCGGGTGTCTCGTCGACTCCCGGGACGACGAGCGCGCTGCGCCCCGTGAGCCAGCGAATCGGGCCATCGTAGTGCGTCTGGAAGGCGACCATATCGCGGGCATAGTCGGTCGCGAAGTCGGCGCCGACGAGGATGGTGGGCGGCAAGGGCGCGTCCGCCGCCGCATTCAGGTGTCGTCCCACCTGAGCCAGGCCCGCGGTGTAGATCTCGCGAACCCGTGGGCTGTTGGGCCAGACGATGAAGTAGGCGATGACCTCGCCGGCGGCGAAGGCCATCAGGCCAAGGGCCAGCGCGGTGTAGATGGCCCTTGCCGCCAGGCTGCCGCTCTGCGGCCACCGTCGCCTGACTGCGCGCAGGGCCCTTGCGATTGCAGCGTCTGCCGCGACGGCGGGGAAGGCATAGATGGGGATCATCGCCCCCGTGCTCCTGAGAAACGATGGTGTACCGCTTGCCAGCGCGCTCGGCAGGAGCATCACGCCGGTCCAGATCAGCAGGAGCTGATGGCGCGGCTGACGGAGGCGCACGAAAGAGAGCGCGACGCCGAGGTAGAAGAAGGCCCCGGTGACCCAGTCGAAGAGCGATCGGTCGGCGACGTTATAGCGCCAGTACTGGTCGCCCCGCAGTGTGAACATCTGCAGCGTCTTCAGTCCGTTGGTCAGCAGAGGCAGCAGGTCGCCCGCGCGCGCACGATCGAGCAAGGAGGAGAGCTCGTTGACACGCTGATTGGCCTGCTCCGGGTACTGCAGGATGAACCATCCGAAGGGGGCAAAGACCGTCAGCGCAAGGCCCAAAGCCAGGAGCAGGCCGAACCACGGTGGGCGCCGCAGTGGCAGGTGTCGACCGGATGCGCTGCCGTTCCGGTCGGAGAGTAGGTAGATCGCCAGGAGCCAGCCCACAGCGACCACCACGAAGATCCGGCCCGGGATATAGGTGTAGGGAAGCAGGCCTGTGCTCACGCCGAGCACGATCCACCAGACCCAGGGAGATGGGTGGTCTTTCGGCTGCGCGGTCAAGCCGCGCCAGAGGGCGTAGAGCGCCAGGGCTTGCAGCGGCACCATAGAGATCGCTCGCAATCCTATCCGGCTTTCGAAGACGGGCCAGAGTGAGACCGCCACTTGAGCGGTCGCGATCAGGGCCACGCGCGGGTTCCACAGCCGGCACAGCAGGATATAGGTCAGGGCCAGGGCGAGTGTGCCGCAGAGGACGGCGGGGAGGCGAATGGCCAGAGCGTTGGCGCCGATCAGGCGGATCGTGAGGGCCATCAGGTAGAGGAAGCCCGCCTCGCGCCCGTAGTTGTTGGTGAAGAAGATGGGTGTGTGGCCCCACCGCCAGACGTTGAGGGCATCGGATCCATTGATGGCCTCGTCGCCGCTGAGACCCGGCGGGATCGTCAAGATGCCCAGCGCGCGCAGTGCGAAACCCAGCAGGAGGAGTGCGGCTGCTGCGAAGGCTGCTCGTCGGCGGAGGCTAGCGGTCAGGTCGCCGTGGGGTTCTGTCCTGCGGGGCACGGGTCACAGGCCGCTCTCACCGGCGAGGTCACGCAGCGCCGCCTCGTCAAGCATCGGCAAGCCAAGTGCCTGTGCGCGGTCGAACTTCGTGCCGCCGGGATCCTCGCCGATCACGAGGTAGTCGGTCTTGCTGCTCACCGAGCCCGTGACCTTGCCGCCGAGTGACTCGACCCACGCCTGGATCTCGCCACGAGGCCGCGAGAGGGTGCCGGTGATGACGAATGTGAGCCCGGCGAGCGGCTGATCGCCCACCGCTGCGGACTTGGCTTGCGGTACCTCCAGCGTGAGAGCGGCCCGACGGAGCTTGTCGAGCATCTGTTGGTGCCGCGGGCGCCCGAACCAGTCAACGATAGCGGCGGCGGTGATGGGACCGAGTCCCTCCACCTCGGCAATCTCGTCGGCGGTGGCTGACTGGAGGGCGTCGAGCGAGGGGAACCGACCGGGCGCCGCCGGGCTGCCGACGAGCAGGCCTGCGACCGTACTGCCGACGCCGCGGATGCCCAGCGCCGCCAGCACGCGGGAGAAGGGCTGCGCCTTGGAGTCGGCGATGGCGCTCAGCAGGTTCTCGGCCTTCTTGTCGGCGAAGCCCTCGAGCTGCAGTAGCTCCTCTTTGGTGAGCGTGTAGAGGTCGGCGGGGTCGTGAATCAGACCCTGCGTCACCATCTGCAAGGCGGTGCGCTCGCCCATGCCCTCGATGTCCAGCAGGCCTGCAAAATAGGTGAGCTTCTGGACGAGCTGGGCCGGACAGGCGGCATTGATGCAGAGATAGGCTACCTCGCCCTCAGGGCGAACCACCGGCTCGCCGCAGGAGGGACAGTGGGTGGGCGGCGTGATAGGTCGTTCGTCACCGTCGCGTGCTTCGACGAGCGGTCCCGCGACGTAGGGGATGACGTCGCCGGCGCGTTTGACCACGACACGGTCACCGATGCGGATGTCGCGGTCGGCGACGGCATCGAAGTTGTGCAGTGAGGCACGGCGCACCGTGACGCCTGCTATGGGCACCGGGCTCAACAGCGCCGTGGGCGTGATCACGCCGGTCCTTCCGACGGAGAACTCGACCTCCTCCAGCCGGGTGATCGCCTCCTGCGCCGGGAACTTGTAGGCAATCGCCCCACGGGGGCGTCCGCCGACGGCCCCCAGTGCCTCCTGCATCTGCAGATCATCGATCTTGACCACGAGGCCGTCGGCCTCGTACTGCAGCTCATCCCGCCGCTCCGTCATCGCCTCGCAGTAGTCGGCCACCGCGTCGAGCTCCTCGAACTCGGCGACCTCGTCAGGGACCAAGAACCCCAGGGTCCGCAGGTAGGCGAGCGTCTTGCTCTGCGTGCCGGGCGGGGCCGGCTCACCGGTCACCACGCTGTAGGCGAGCAGACGCAGCGGACGTTGCGCCGTGATGCGCGGATCGAGCTGCCGCAGCGATCCGGCGGCGGCGTTGCGCGGGTTGGCAAATGGGGCTTCTTCAGCCTCGGTCAGCCGGGTGTTGAGGGCCTCGAAGTCATCGAGGTAGATGAGCACCTCACCCCGGACGACGAGGTAAGCCGGTGGGGTAGCTGCGTCCGGATCAGACGGGATCCTGAGCGGCAGGGTGGGTAGGGTGCGCAGATTCGCGGTGATGTCCTCTCCGACCTGACCGTCGCCCCGCGTAGCGCCCAGGATGAACTGCCCCTCGCGGTAATGCAGGACCACCGTCAGCCCGTCGAGCTTGGGCTCCACCACGTAGTGAGGCGTAGGCGTACCCTCATCGGGCCCCTCCGCCGGGAGTAGTCTGCCGATCCGCGCCTGCCAGGCGAAGAGTTCCTCGCGCGTGGTGGCCTTGTCCAGGCTGAGGATGGGCGCGGGGTGTTCGACCTTCCGGAATCCCTCGGCAGGCTGATCACCGACTCGCTGGGTCGGTGAATCGGGCGTGATCAGCTCGGGGTAGGCGGTCTCCAGCTCGCGCAACTCATCGACCAAGGCGTCGAACTGCCCATCGGCGATCAGCGGACGGTTCAGCACATAGTAGCGGTGGCTGTGAAAGCGGATCTCCTCGCGCAACTGCTCGACCCGCCGGCGATCAGCGTCGGTCGCCGAGGGCTCGCGTCGCGCCGAGGGCTCCCGTCGCGTCGACGGCTCCCGTCGCTTGGTCTCCATCGCAGCACCGCGACCTAGTCGGTGGGCATCATGAAGTCCTGAGCTGCCCAGCCCTCGCGGGTCGGGTCCAGCTCGTCCCTCACGAACCACCAGGTGTAGTCGTCGGATTCCCGGGGCCCGCCCACAATGAGCAGCGCCTCGCCCTCCTGGGCGACGGCGACGCGCTCTGCGTTGACCCCGGCCTCCCTACGGATGCTCAGTCCGACGTTGCCGGTGCCGCTCACGGTGATCCGCACGCCGATCGCGATCTCATTGGGCACGATGACGGCTGAGGCCGTCGTGGGCGTGGGAAAGAGCGTGGGCATCGGCGTTGGCGTCGTCGTCCACACAATGGCGGTCGGGTCAGCGCCTTCCGGAGAGGCTGCGGGCCGGGTGAAGAGCCAGATGGCTCCCACGATGGTGAGAGTGATCGCGCCCAGGAGCATAACCAAGCATCCCCACTGAGCCAGGTTGGGTTTTTCCTTTAGATCGATCATCGCAACCCCATTATACGCTGAGTCTTGTTGCTGATCAAGTGAGGTGCGGTATACTAGCGCACGAATCCGTATTTTCTGAGGGGGCAGCGATGCGTATCGCGATTGGCGAGGCGGAAAGCAACCATGTGACCTGGACGGTGAGGAGTCCACTCTACAAGCTGCTCGTCGGCGTGTTGGTGGCTACCGTCTTCCTGGTCGCCTTGCTGCTCCCTAGCCCAACCCCCGCCCGGTGGGGCGCGATCGGGCTCGTTGTCGCGGGAGCGCTTGTCGTCGCCGTGATCCTGACCCTCACGACGCCCCTCGTCGATGGGGGCTACCTTGAGCGGCTGCCCGACGGCGGCAGCCTCGAGCGTACCCGGACGTGGCCCTTGGTCGCCCCACGGACGGTGCTGCAGCTCTCGTTGGATCGGGTCGCCGCCTTCGAAGTCGAGACGTCGGCGTTCGAGGATGCACCCCCGACCACGCTTACTCTCGCCCGGCTGCAGGTGCGGGATGTCGATGGGGCGACCCGCTTGCTCACCGAGTGGGCCGAACCCGCCTCGGTGCTGGCCCTCGGCGAGGCGCTGGCTAAGGCCGGCCGCCGCGAGCTAACGCGCCTCTCCCCTGTGGTATAATCCGAGGATAGTGTGCGTTAGGGGGGCCGCGTAAGCCCTCTGACGCGGACGGGAGCAGGACAGCGTGCGCTCAAGACTCTACCAAACCGTCGGGATCGTCCTGGGTCGGCGCGACTATGGCGAGGCCGACCGTGTGGTGATCTGCCTCACGCCTCAGGGACGGGTCGATCTGCTGGCGAAGGGCGCGCGCAAGCCGCAGTCTCGCAAGGCCGGACATCTGGAGCTCTTTGCCCGCACGAAGCTGCTCGTCTCGCGTGTCGAGCATTCGTGGGACATCATCAGCCAGGCCGAGGCCGAGGTGTTGCGCCCCATCCTCCAGGACGATCTGCAGCGGGGAACCTATGCGCGCTACGTCGCTGAGTTGGCGATGCGCTTCTTCGAGCAGGAGGCGAACGAGAGGCTCTATGAGCTGCTCGACCGGACGCTCACCACGCTGGAGCGCGATGAGCTGCCCGAGCTTCTGGTGCGCTGGACCGAGCAGCGGTTGTTGACGCTCGCCGGGTTCCGGCCCGAGTGGCAGTCCTGCGTGGGCGACGATACCGGAGATCAGTGCGGTGAGGCCTTGCGTCCCCGTCGCTCGGATCTCCGGATGTATGGGATCGATCCCGAGCGGGGCGGAGCGCTCTGCCCGACGTGCTACGCGGCGGGGCGTCAGCTGCCCGGTGTGCGCGCGCTTTCGCCGAGCGCGCTCTCGTGGCTCCAGGCGCTTCAGCAGCGCGACTATGAGGACGTGAAGCAGTTTACGTTCCCTGCGCGGGCGGCTCAGGAGTTGGCCGGCGTGATGCAGCACTACATCGCGCATCACCTTGAGATCCGGCCTGGTAGCTTGCGGGTGATACAGGGGTGAGTCCCCTCAAATGGTCAATGTGAAGAAGGACGGATAGGACGATGCTGACATTTCAACAAGCGATACTTCGACTTCAGGCGTTCTGGGCGGAGCAGGGGGCCCTGATCTGGCAGCCCTATAGTGAGAAGGTGGGCGCCGGTACGATGAACCCGGCGACGGTCCTACGCGTGCTGGGACCCGAGCCGTGGAACGTGGCGTACGTGGAACCCTCGTTCCGCGCCGACGACGGGCGCTATGCCGACAACCCGAACCGCATGCAGATGCACACGCAGATGCAGGTGATCCTGAAGCCCGATCCCGGCGATCCCCTTGAGCGGTATTTGGGTAGCCTGGAGGCTCTGGGCATCCGTCTGGACGAACACGACGTGCGCTTCGTTGAGGATAACTGGGAGAGCCCTCTGATCGGTGCCTGGGGTCTGGGGTGGGAGGTCTGGCTCGACGGACAGGAGATCACGCAGTACACCTACTTCCAGCAGGCGGGCGGCA
>CAZYYC010000047.1:11172-22014 GCA_964650935.1 uncultured Anaerolineales bacterium | reverse complement strand
CTTCGTCGTAGAGCTGATAGCCCCTGTAGAGCACCGACGAGATCAGGATCTCCGGTTCGTCGCCGTTCGCAGGCGTGGTGACGACCGCCGTCGTCCAACGGGCGCTGTTGTTGACCGTGATCGGTTCCGTGGTCGTTGTCGTGGCGTCTACGACGTTCTCGATCGTCAGACCATCTGCGAGTTCATCGTCCACGATCGCGGTCAGGCTGATCCCGTGGCGTGCGCCGGGTGGAAGATCGCCGAGCTCCCATACGACCTGCTGTCCGACGCGTACCGGTGCTACAGGGTTCGAGGTGGGATCCACCAACAGCACGCTGGGCAGGGTGTCCGTGACGAGGGTATGGGTCGCCGTGACCCCGCCCAGGTTGCGCACGTCGATGGTATAGCGCACCTGCTCGCCTGGGTGCGTGGCCGCAGGCCCCAGCTTGGTCACCGCAAGGTTGGGAGACTGGGTATACCCCGGCACATAACTCGCGTTCATAGCCCGTGGTGTGCCGTTGATGGGCGAGCCGTGGGCGTCAAGGCCGTTGCTGGTCGTGCCGTCGTGACTGACCCAGTTTCCATCCAGGTCGATCGACCACGGCGTGCGCCGTTCCAAGGAGCGGTAGGTGGGCGCGCCTCCTTCGTCACTGTTGGGCCAGGGACCACCGTCACCGTTAACCGTGTCGATGATCCCGCCGGACGCATCGAGGAGGCGCAGGCTCTCTCCTGCGTTGCTCAGACCCAAGCCGAACGAGCACGTGAGATCAGCTGCGATGTCGCTGACCGTGGTGTCGTCGGTGCGTTCGATGAGGAAGTAGCTGTAGGGGCCGATCGCGCCGGAGAGCATCAGGTCGGGCGATCCGTCGACGGCCTGCAGGCGCCAGCCGGCGAGTGCGATGGTGAGTCCGGTCGTGTTGTAGAGTTCGATCCACTCATCGGCGGAGCCGGCTGCTGTGCCGCCCCACGCGATCTCGTTGATCATGACGCTCTGCTCAGCATAGGGGAGGGGTTGCGGTGCCGCCTCGGTGTCGCGATGGCTGGGCAGCCACAGCACGGCAAGAAGGTATCCGATCAACCAAGGGGCCGACAACCCCAGGAGTTTGTTGCGCATCTCTCACCACCTTTCGCGGCTGACGAGAGGAAGCTTCACCCGTGGATTATACCCGGGCTCATCGCAGAATGCACGCGCAGCCCTGGGGCCTTCTTGGGTCCGATGGGTCACACTCTCCGCCCGCATTGTCGCATAGAGGAAGTCAGCTATAATGGCGCCAGTGATCACAATCGAGAGGTGTGGCATGGTACGCTCCAAGACGGTGGCGCCCTCGAGTGACAGAGGGCCGAGACTGAAAGTCCTGTTGGCTGCTGCCGAAGCGGCGCCCTTGGCCAAGGTGGGCGGGCTGGCGGAGTTCACCGTTGCCCTGCCGAAGGCATTGAGGTCCCTCGGCGTCGATGCTCGGCTGATCATCCCTCGCTATGGAGATCGGCAGCCATCCGGTTCGCTGAAGGGTGACGCCAAGGCACGCAAAGTCGGCTCGTCCCTTGAGGTGCCTGCCGGCGCCGGGAGCGAGCCTGCGCAGTTGTTGGAGACGAGCCTCCATGGCGTACCGGTCTACCTAATCCACAACGATCAGCACTTCGGCAACCGCGAGCGCGTCTACGGCTTCAATGATGACCCCCAGCGCTTCGTCTACTTTTCGCGTGCCGTTATCGCGGCGCTTAGGGCTCTCCCTCAGCAGGTGGATGCGACCGATCCGGAGGCGCAGACGCCGTGGATACCCGATGTGATCCATACCAACGATTGGCACACCGCCCCGATCACCGCCTGGCTGGACACCTATGGACGACGTATCGCGCCCTATGGCGGAATCGCCTCTCTGTTCACCATCCATAACGTGGCCTACCGTGGGCTCTGCGGGCGTCTCCTCCTCAGCTATGGACAGATGATGGATCTACCTCACCTTTCGGTTGAGCTTCCTGGGAAGGTCAACTGGCTCGCTCAGGGGATTGCCCACGCCGAGGTGGTGACCACCGTCAGTCCAACCCATGCGCGCGAGTTACTCTCTGAGGAGATGGTCGGCGACCTTCAGCCGTTGCTCGACGAGCGTCGTCAGCACGTCTTCGGTATTCTGAGCGGCATCGATACCGATCTGTGGGATCCTTCGACCGATGAGGCTTTGCCGCAGACCTATGATGCTGACGCATTGAAGATGCGCTCGGTGAACAAGACCGTGTTGCAGCGCGAGCTGCGGTTGCCCACCGACCTCGACATCCCGCTGCTCGGGATCGTCTCACGTCTAGATCCCCTCAAGGGACTCGATCTGCTTTTCCAGGCCTTCGAGCAGCTGCTGGAAACCCGCGAGGTGCACTTCGTCCTGCTGGGGACTGGGGACGAGGACTTGGGGCAGCGGGCCCAGGCCCTCCAGTCGCGACATCCACAGAGTGTGCGGGCGCTCATCCGCTTCGACGAGCGCGTGGCACGGCGGATCTACGCCGGCGCCGATCTGTTTGCTATGCCCAGTCAATACGAGGCGGTGAGCGTGGGCGTGATGACGGCGATGCGCTATGGCGCGGTCCCCCTGGTCCATGCGGTGGGCGGCCTAGCCGATACGGTGATCGATGCCGACGCCGACCCGGAGCGCGGCAGCGGCTTCACCTTCACGAGTCACACGGCAACGGCAGTCGCGGAAGCGTTGGCGCGAGCGCTGGCGGCCTATGACGATCGGTCTCGCTGGAGCGCGCTGCAGCGCCGCGTGATGTCACGCGATTTCTCATGGGCGATGTCCGCCAAAGCCTATCTGGACCTCTACGAGCGTGCGCGGATGCTCAAGCAGAGCGCCGCGCCCGGCTAGGGATACTGCACCGCACCACTTCCCTACCTGCGGGCAATCAACGGTCGATTGATGCGACGTCATACCAGCAGGCTCTCCTCGATCGCTTGGGTCGCGCTCGTTTTCGTCACACTCCTGTCGGCAGCCGGTCTCCGGTTCTATGGGTTGGATTGGGATGCGGGGATGCATCTCCATCCCGACGAGCGCTACCTGACCATGGTCGCAACAGCTGTACGCTTCCCTGGAGAGGCGCACGGTTCTGAACAGCCTCTGTGTGAAGGTCTGTCTGCTTGTCTCTCCCTCTATTGGGACAGCGATGCCTCGCCGCTCAACCCTGCCAACCATGAGGCCTACGCCGGCTACGTCTACGGCACCCTGCCGCTGTTCATCACCCGTGCTGTAGGTAGCTGGATCGACACACGCTGGGTCGATGCGGGCCGTGCGGTCGGTTTTTACACGAGCTACAACGGCATACACCTCATCGGACGCGCGCTTTCCGCCGTGATGGACCTCGCGGCCCTGGCGGCGCTCATCGGCATCGGCTGGGCGCTCTATGATCGGTGGACGGGCCTCCTGGCCGGAGCGCTTTACGCCGTCGCTGTGCTGCCGATCCAGCACGCGCACTTCTTCGTTGTCGACAGCTTTGCCACGGTCTTTGTCGTGTGGGCCCTCCTCTGTGCAGTCGTTGCGCTGCGGCGCGATCATCCGGGCTGGCTCCTGCCCGCCGGTCTGGCGACCGGCTTAGCCGTGGCCTCCAAGATCAGCGTTTGGCCCCTAGCGGGGATTGTGGCGCTCACCGCCTGGCTTATGGTCCGGCGCTCCGGCAGGGGCGGGTGGACCCTCGCCGCCCTGATGGCCTCGGGCCTGCTCGCCGCCCTGGCCTTCCGCACGGCCCAACCCTACGCTTTTACAGGACCTGGCCTGCTGGGTGTTCGCATCCATCCTCGCTGGCTCAGTACGATGCGCGAGGTGAGCGAGTTGATGGCGGGGCGCAGGGACGTGCCCTATGGGCATCAGTGGACGGCTCGTACGCCCGTGGTCTTCCCGTGGATCAATATGGTCTTCTGGGGTCTCGGACTGCCGCTCGGATTGATGGCTTGGGTCGGGTGGGGGGCCATGGGATGGACTTTGCTCCGCGGTGACGGAGACGCGGTCGAGCGCTGCGCTCGGCACCTGATCCCCTGGAGCTGGGGCACCCTCTTCTTCCTCTACCAGGGAACGCAGTGGGTCAAATCCATGCGTTACCTGTTGCCGGTCTATCCCGTCTTTGTTCTCTTCGCCGCGTGGGCCACCGTGCGCTGGGTAAGGAAACGGAGGACGGACAAGGATGCAGGCACCGCATCGCCTGGACGGCGTCTGATGGGGATCGCGTTGCCTGCCCTCCTCGTGGGGACGACGGCATTATGGGCATGGGCCTTTGTCTCCATCTATGCCCGGCCTGTGACACGCATCGAGGCCTCGCGTTGGCTCTTCGAGAACGTCCCTACGGCGGTCGTTCTGCGCACGCCGGAGGGCGAGGTTCTCAACGTGCCCGTCCACGCGGACGACGCATGGCTTCAGGCGGGCAGCGATGAGCTGGATCTGAACCTCCACGGTGTTGTCGATGGTGACCTGAGCGTTGCGGCGGTGGTGCTGCCCAAGGTGAGTGGCGAGGGAATCGCCGGCACGCGCGTGTTGCGGGCCCAGATTGACGAGCAGGGCGCTGAGACACAGGCGCTTCTCTATCCCTCGGGCACGACGTCAGTCGAGCTCGTGTTCGACGCCCCTGTTGTACTCAGACCTGACACGCTGTCACGGGTCCGACTCTCGCTACTCGACGGCCCTCCGGTTGCCCTGAAGACATCCGTGATCGCCAATGAGCATTGGGACGATCCATTGCCCTTGAGGATGGACGGGAAGGATCCCTTTTGGAACTGGTATGCGGGCTTGGGCTCCAGTCCCTCGGGGCAGATGAACCTTTACGACAACGACACGCCCGAGAAACGCCTCGCGCTCCTCGACTGGCTGGACGAGGCTGATATCATTGCGCTCTCCAGCAACCGCCTGTATGCGTCGATCGCTCGGCTGCCGCAGCGTTATCCGCTCACGGTCGCCTACTATGAGGCGTTGATGGACGGTAGCCTGGGGTATGAGTTGGCGGCTGAGTTCGTCAGCTACCCGACACTCTTTGGCTGCCGGTTCCCGGATCAGGAGAACCCCTTCGATCTGGTCGATCCGCGTGTCAGCACTGCTCGCGCATGCAACATTCGCTATCCGCCGGCCGAGGAGGCCTTCAGCGTCTACGACCATCCGACGGTCCTGATCTTCCGAAAGACGGAGGACTACAGTCGTACGCGGACCCAACTTCTGCTTCCGCGCACCCTCACGGACGACGCTCAGTGGCTGACGCCGCGCGAGGCAACCGCGGGGTCCGGACGTGATGCCGGTACCCTGGTAGCCTCGCCCCGGGTGCGCTATGCACAGGAACAGGGCGGAACCTGGTCGCAGCTCTTCAACCGGCATGCATGGCACAATCGCTCGGAACGGCTTGCGATCGTGGCGTGGGCCCTACTGCTGACGCTGCTCGGGTGGCTGGCCTTCCCGTTCGTGCAGCTGGCCTTGCCCGACCTTCGAGCCGGCGCCTATGGCCTTGCGCGTATGGTGGGGCTGCTGCTGTGGTCTTATGTGGCTTGGCTGCTGGCGAGCCTGCATCTTCTGCCCCATACGCGTACCACGTTGTGGATCACGATTGCTGCTCTAGCGCTGGGGTCGTTGCTCGTCGCCTATGCCCGCCGCGATATCCTACTTCGCGAGCTGCGTGAAAACTGGCGCGAGATCCTCATGGTGGATGGGGTCTTCATTGCACTATTCCTTGCGTTCGTCTGGATCCGTTGGCTCAATCCGGATCTCTGGCACAACTTCCGCGGCGGTGAGAAGCCCATGGATTTCGCCTATTTTAACGCCGTGATCCGTTCCACGTGGATGCCGCCCTACGATCCCTGGTTTGCTGGGGGTAACCTCAACTATTACTACTTCGGCTTCGTGATGATGGGGAGCCTCACTGAGGCTCTGGGGATCGTGCCGAGCGTCGCCTACAATCTGTCGGTCGCCTCGCTCTTTGCCCTCACCGGGGTGGGGGCCTACACGCTGGCTGCTAACCTTGCCGGCGGCGACGCGGCTAGGGCGCGGCGAGCGGGTCTATGGGGCGTGTTGTTGATCTTGATTCTGGGCAACCTGGGGAATCTGCGCCTGGTGGCCAATGGGTTGATCAAGGTGGGGGGCGTGCAGTTCGAGAGTCTCATCCCCGGCTATCCTGACGCAGTCTCCTTCCTGGTCGGGCTGTGGAAAGTGATCGTTGAGGCGGCGCCGCTGCCCTACGGACCGGAGTCCTGGTATTGGGACGCCACGCGCATTATTCCCATTCTGCCGGGAGAGATTGGGCCGATCAACGAGTTCCCGGCGTTCACCTTCCTCTACGCCGATCTCCACGCGCATATGATGGCGCTTCCGCTCACCCAGATTGCGCTTGCCGTCGCCCTGCAATGGGCGCTGCTGCCCCTCCTGCGGCGGCGTGGGGATAGGGTAGCGTTTGTGCCCTCACTGATGCTTGGCGCGCTCGCTGCCGGCGCGCTGCGTGCCACAAATACCTGGGATTATCCGACCTATCTGGCTCTGCTGGGCGTGGGCTTGTGGATCGGGCTGGCGAGCCATGAGCGGGCGGGGGCGGCGCCGGGCCTGCATAACCTGATCAGGGTCGAGACCCTCCTCGTGCCGATCCTGCTTCTGGGGCTTGCCGAACTGCTCTTTCGCCCGTTCACGGCCAACTATCAGGGGGCGTATGCCGCTTTCGAGCTGTGGCAGGGCAGCCGTACGCCGTTGATGATCTACCTCTGGATGTACGGCCATTTCCTCCTCCCAATTGTGGTCGGGGGCCTGCTGAGTCTCGGCCTCGTTTGGGTGTCGCATCCGCGTCTTGCTGAGGATCGACTCAGTCTCTGGGCCATCGGGCTGGCGCTCCTCTCAGGCATTGTTCTTCTCGCCGGCTACTTCCGGGTGAGCCTGTCTTGGCTTATTGTGCCGCTGGGGGCGCTGGCGACGGCCCTTCTGGTCGTTAGGGGCGAAACCGTCCGGCGCCGTGTGCTTTGGTTCTGGGTGGGTACGGCCCTGGCCCTCAGCCTCCTGGTTGAAGTCAGTGTTCTGAAGGGCGACATAGGTCGCATGAACACCGTCTTCAAGTTTCACCTCCAGGTATGGATGTTGCTGGGCCTTGCGGCGGCGGTGTTTGTGGAACGGGTATTGTACGGTCCTGGGCTGCTTGGCGTAGTGTCGCTGCGGCGAGATCACGAGACGACGCCTGCGAGGATAACTGCGCTAGCGAGGCTGCAATCGCGCCGGCTAGGGTCCGCTCTGGGGGATATGACGCTGGTGCTCGTGACGCTGCTCGTTA
Organism: uncultured Anaerolineales bacterium; assembly: GCA_964650935.1. Classification (GTDB taxonomy): domain Bacteria; phylum Chloroflexota; class Anaerolineae; order B4-G1; family SLSP01; genus PWVB01. The sequence continues at coordinate 14,778 of CAZYYC010000047.1, read as the reverse complement.
TGGGCGCCGCTCTCTATCCGGCGCTGGCTGTGCCGGCGCGAGTGCGCGAACGCTGGGCGCCGCGTGCACCACGAACGCTTGACGGTGCGGCCTATTTGATTTACGTTACCCACTTCGAGCACGGTCACGAGATCCCCCTCGCGGCGGATGCGCGCGTGATCCGCTGGCTACAGGACAATGTCGAAGGCAGTCCGACCATTATGGAAGGGCTCGGCGAGCGCGAGTATTTGTGGGGCAACCGCATCAGCATTTACACCGGCCTTCCGGCGGTCGTGGGCTGGCGCTGGCATCAGGTCCAGCAGCGGATGGTGATGCCGGCGGGTACGGTCGAGGCGCGGCGTAATGATGTGACCCTGTTCTACAACACCGCGGATCCGGGGCGGGCCCGCGCCATCCTCGAGACCTACCAGGTGCGCTATGTGGTCCTGGCGCCGTATGAGCGCGCGACCATGCTCTCCGCGGGTCAGGGGAAGTTCACCGAGATGGTGGCGCGGGGATGGTTGGAGATCGCCTACCAGGACGAAGACGCGGTGATCTATCGCGTGCTTGACTGAGGATCCGCGGGGATCGCGCCACGGGTCAGCACAGCGTACAACGTGAGATCTTGTGTGTGTCCGTCGGCGTAAAAGAGCTCTCCAACGTGCAGGCCTGCGTCGTCTGACAGCTGCCGCGTCTCTGCTTCATCGACCAGGTGGGCGTACCGTAGTCCGTACCCCTGACGTTGCCAGTCCAGCAGATAGTCGCCCGGCTCCACATCCCGCTCGTCCAGTCCGATGGTCGCCCACGGCCGCACTCGCCGCCTCAGTCGCTCGATGCGCATAAACTGCCAGTTGGCGATGACCAGACGTCCGCCGGGTGCGAGCACCTCGGCGGCACGTGCAAGTACGCTTTGCCGATGCTCGTAGCCTGGAATGTGATGCAGCACAGCGCGCAGGAAGATCCAATCGAACGGGCCTGTGACGTGCCGTTGCCAGTCATCGCGCACCAGATCGGCCGTCACCAGCGAGAGGTTGCCATCCGGGCCCTCGTGCGAGGTGGCGCCGATTGCCAGCATCGCCTCCGCATAGTCCACGCCGGTGTAGGTACACGACGCGGGCAGCAGCCGGGCCAGCCGGGCTTGACCGCAACCCAGGTCGAGGATGCGGTCGCCGGGTCGTAGGCGCGTGACGAGACGATCGAACCCGGGTTCGCTCGGGCTGCGCGAGTCGCTGAACGCCGCCGCGAACTCGTTATAGAAGGCCCGGTTGAGGACCAGCAACGTATCGACGACTTGGGGTTCCATACCCGTGATTCTACCCACAGCATCGCTCGGAGCAAATCATGGATGATGGGCACGGTAGGAGGCCAAACCCTAAGGCTTGCAGCTCCGTCCTCGGGGCGTTGGGCGCGGCGGGGTTGGGTGGGGTCAGCAGCTTCTGCGCACGCTGTGCGCACGTGGTATACTAGAGTCATCATGGTAAAAAAAGGAATCCCTTCCGTCGTTGACCTTTCCGACACTGCGGAGCGCGCACGCGTCCTGGCTCTGCTGGGCGAGATCGCGGAGCCGGCTGACGACGATTGGGATCTGATGACCACGCTGCGCCGCTACCCGCGGCCCGGCGGCACCTATGCGAAGTCGCAGCTTCTGGGGGCCTACCGTCGCCTGGTCGCCGAGGGCGCGTTGCCCCAGAGCGAACGGATTGAGCGCCGGCTGCGGGGGCGCCCCGTGCGTACCATCTCCGGCGTTGCCCCGGTCGCTGTCCTCACCGAGCCCTATCCCTGTCCGGGCAGCTGCATCTTCTGTCCGGATCAAGTGGGCGCCCCAAAGTCCTACCTCGATGGCGAGCCCGGCGTGCTGCGGGCGCTCCAGAATGCCTATGATCCCTATCAGCAGACGGCGGTGCGGATTGCGGCGCTCGAGGCCATTGGTCATGCAACGGACAAGATCGAGCTGCTGATCCTGGGGGGGACGTGGTCGGCTTACCCTCACGCTTACCAGGACGACTTCCTGCGGCGCTGCTTCGATGCGATGAACGAGAGCCCCTCAGCCACGCTGGATGAAGCCCTTGTCCGTAACGAGACGGCAGCCCATCGCAACGTCGGCCTTGTCATCGAGACCCGACCCGACTGCCTGACCCCTGAGGAGATCGAGCGGATCCGACGCCAGGGCGTCACGAAGGTCCAGGTCGGCGTCCAGAGCCTCGACGACCGCATCCTCGTGTTGAACCGTCGTGGGCACGCCGTCGACGACACGCGGCGGGCTCTGCGGCTGCTGCGACTCGCCGGTCTCAAGATCGTGCTGCACTGGATGCCGAACCTCTATGGTGCGACACCCAACTCCGACCTGGCAGATTTCGCCAGGATCTTTGCCGATCCCGCGATCCGGCCCGATGAGCTGAAGATCTATCCGACGGCGCTCCTGGAGGAGACGCGGCTCTACGAGCTCTGGAAAGCGGGGGAGTACACGCCGTATGACGAGGAGACCCTGATCGAACTCCTGGAGCGCTGCAAGGCGCTGGTGCAGCCCTACTGCCGTATCAACCGTGTGATGCGAGACATTCCGTCGGGCTATATCATCGCCGGGACGACGAAAAGCAACCTGCGCCAGATTGTCCAGCAGCGGATGGCGGAACACGGACGTGTGTGTCAGTGTATTCGCTGTCGTGAGATTCGCGGGCGCCGGCGGATTGACCCGGACGATGTCGAGTTGCAGGTGCTCTCGTATGACACGGATGGGACTGAGGAGCTCTTCCTGCAGGTTTTGGCGCCTCGGCAGGGTGGGGGACCTGGCGCGCTGGCGGCCTTCCTGCGACTGTCGCTGCCGACTGCTTCGCGCAACGAACTGCCGATCCCCGAGATCCGTGATGTGGCGATGGTCCGCGAGCTGCACGTCTATGGACCCGCGCAGGCGTTGGGATCCCGTCGCCGTGGCGCGCAGCACCGGGGCCTGGGCACGCGTTTGCTGGAAGAGGCCGCGGCACTTGCCGCACGTGCCGGCTTTGCGGAGTTGGCGGTGATTGCCGCCGTGGGCACACGGGTGTACTATCGTGAGCGAGGTTTCACGCGTGGCGAGATCTATCCTATTCGGGCGCTACGGTAGGGTGTGACGGGGCCGGATGGCGGGGCCTTTGGGTAAGGGATGCCGGTGTGATGTTCTTTGAAGCGATTCTGTTTCTGGCAGGCGCAGTGCTCTTCCTGTTGGCGGTCGTCTTCTTCATTTTCCTCTGGCAGGATCGTGTAACCCTGTTTCGGCGGCGTGAGGCGTTGCGGGCGGAGCTCATGATGATGAAAGAGCAGCGCGTGGATCTCGACATCCGCGAGCACGAGCTTGTCGTCTGGGCGGAGGGCCTGGAGAACCAGCAGAAGGCCATCGAAAAGGCTGAGGAAGAGCTGCGCATGCTGACCGCCGCCAAGCTCGTGTCGGGCAGTGAGGAGATCCACGACGCAGCGCCTGTGGAGATGGACGCCGAGATGGCGCCGAGATCTGCGTCCAAGAACGTGAAACCTCGCGCCGGGAGCGCCAAGCTGCACGAAAAGGCTCTATAGAACAAATGTGCTGTACATGGGGCGCCGTGTCACCGTGTCGCTGCGCTTCGGATCTTGGTCTCGCGATCGTGTGGTCGCTCG
>CAZYYC010000047.1:0-11162 GCA_964650935.1 uncultured Anaerolineales bacterium | reverse complement strand
AATCCTGACCTGATCGGACCCCAGTCCATGGACGCACGTGGGTCAGCGTAGGCGCATACCCCTTAACAAACACGAATCCGCCGCAATCCTGGCAAGGGTCGCTCAGGGCGTCCAACTCTACATAATATACATAGTCGGAAGATGCGAAGGGCCCGGGAGGCTCTCCCCGCCTGTCGGCTTTCCCTGCCCGACGCTTGTAACCGAGCCCCTTTGTGCTAGAATCTATCCTTGTCCCATCCATCGGGCGGCAGTGCGGAAGAGGTCGTCCCGCAGGACGAACGTCAGCGTTTTGTGTCTGAGGAGAGATTGATGAAGAGAGGTTTGATTATCGTTGGGGCGCTCGTTATCCTTGGGGCCCTTACTGTGAGCGCATTCGCAGGCGGCTTCGTGGTGGGGCGTGTCAGTCAGACGGCTCCTGTCTCCCCCACCCTGGCTCCGCCCCGGGAAGAGATCATTGTCGCCGAGGAAGAGCTCCCTGCCACGGACACGCCACCTGTGTCGGAGGAGCCGACGCCGCTTCGCCCGACGCCGGACGAGGGGGATCTCCCATCGACGTTGGGTGTCTTTGACTATGAGCTCCTCGAGACGGTCCTCGATCTATTGGAGGAGCAGTTCTACGGTGAGTTGCCCGAGGGTGAGGATCTCACCTACGGAGCAATTCGCGGCATGCTGCTGACGCTTGATGACCCCTACACCTCGTTTATTGAGCCCGAGATCGCCACGATCATTAACGAGGATGCCACAGGTGCCTTCGAGGGTATTGGCGCGTTTGTGACGATGCGCGAGGACGGCTATCTCGAGATTGCCGGTCTGATCTCAGGGCAGCCTGCCGAGGCGGCGGGGGTCCGCGCCGGTGACCTTATCGTGGCGGTCGGCGACACCTCCATCGTGGGTCTGGGGCTCTACGAGGCGATCAGCTACATTCGCGGCCCGGAGGGCACGGTGGCCGAGCTGGAGATCCTGCGCCCCGGTGTGTCCGAACCGCTCTTCATCAACGTGACCCGGGCGATGATTGAGGTGCCCATTGTCGAGGCCGAGATGCTCGACGACGACATCGCCTATCTGCGGCTCACGGAGTTCGATGCGACCGCCGATGATCGCGTCGAAGAGGCCTTGACCGAGCTGCTGGCCGAGGAACCTCGTGCGCTTATCTTCGACTTACGCGACAACCCCGGCGGATGGCTCAACCAAGCGATCAACGTCGCCGACATCTTCCTGGATCAGGGCCTCGTGGCGATTCAGCGGGACAGCCTCGGTGGCGAACAGCGCTTCACGTCGCGAAACGGCGACCTCGGGGAGGAGATCCCGATGGTCGTGCTGATTAACCGCGGGAGTGCGAGCGCGTCCGAGATCGTCGCCGGAGCGCTGCAGGATCGCGGGCGCGCGCTCCTCATCGGGGCGCAGACGCTCGGTAAGGGGTCCGTGCAGCTGCCTAATAACCTCGATAATGGAGCACAGCTTCGTGTCACCATCGCACGCTGGTACACACCCAATGAGCAGCCTCTCCATGGTAACGGCCTGACGCCCGATATCGAGGCCCTTTGGCCCAGCGAGGCGCCGGAGGGCGAGGATCCGCAGCTCCAGCGGGCGATCGACTATCTGATGGGGAGCGATGGATGAGATCGGATGAGATCCAGGTTGTGGCGACGAACCGCAAGGCGCGCTACGAATATACCATCGGTGATCGGTATGAGGCCGGTATCGCGCTGACCGGATCGGAAATCAAGTCCGTGCGCGCGGGTGCCGTCAGCCTGGGAGAGGGCTACATACAGGCCCGCGACGACGAGCTCTGGCTCGTTGACGTGCATATCGCCGCCTATGAACAGGCCGGGCTGTGGACCCACGACGCGGTACGTCCCCGCAAGCTCCTCCTCCATCGCCGAGAGATTGATCGATTGCTGCGCGACATCCAGGAGCCGGGATACACCATCGTGCCGCTGAGGATGTACCTGAAAGGCTCGTATGCCAAGGTCGAAATCGGCGTCGCGCGAGGCAAGCGACAGTATGACAAGCGTGCGACGATCGCCGACCGTGACGCGAAGCGACGAATCCACAGGGAACTCAAGGAATACGGCCGTGACGTCGACTAAGCTCCGCTCTGGTTTGACAAGTCTAGGCCTTGCAGTATAATGCGCAGTTGTTGTGAACTGCACCGATCTACACGCCTAAGGAGTTAGTGAGCGAATGCCGGAAGAGACAACTCAGCAACCCACCTCAATCGAAGAGCTTCAGCCCAAGATGCAGCTAGAGGGCAAGGTAACGCGCACCGAGCTCTATGGCGCCTTCGTCGATGTGGGTGTAAACCTGGACGGACTTATCCATATCTCTCGCCTATCCACGGGACGGGTGCGCAAGGTCACCGATGTGGTCAACGTCGGCGATACCGTCTCCGTGTGGGTCCAGAGCATTGATCCCGATCGCGGGCGCATCGCCTTGACGATGGTGGAGCCCCCCGACCTCGACTGGTCGGATATCGCGGTTGGCCAGATGTATACGGGTGAGGTTGTGCGTGTCGAGCGCTACGGTCTCTTCGTCGACATTGGGGCCGAGCGCCCGGGCCTGCTGCACGTGCGTGAGATGGGCTCGTACGTTCGGCGCCCCGAGGAGTTCGCACGATTGGGCGATACCGTCAAGGTGGATGTGCGCAGCGTCGATCCTCGAAAACGCCAGATCGACCTCGCCGCCCACAATGAGGACGCCAGCTATGAGGACCTCGACGAGCCCGAAGAGGAAGAAGGGCTCTCCCCGATGGAGATCGCCTTCTTGCAGGCTCAGGCCCAGGCCCAAGCCGAAAGCAGCTCACGCCGTTTCCGTGGTGAGCGCGGCGGTCGCAAGGGTCGAGGAAGTGATGATATGGAGGACATCTATCGCCGAACTCTGGGCGATAGCTAAGATCGATTTCGATATTCAGCGATGACTTAACGGGGCGGTCGCTTCTTGACCGCCCCGTGTTCTGTTTACCTCGGGCTCCCGCCCGTCCTTACCGACACCGGCGTACACAGGACCACGGAATCGGCGCGCCCACCGCACGTTGCACCGTCCACACGCAGGCGAGCACCATCCTCAGCCAGTGAGTACAGGCCGACGGACAGGAGGTAGGTGCCCGCTGCGAGGTCGTCCGGCAGCTGTAGCCGGTGTCGATCGATAATGTAGCGATCGGTCGGCCACTGGTCGGTCGGAAACCCTCCCGGGTTGAGATGGTCGGACTGGGTCCGGATCTCTCCCTCAGGCTGCACCAGGTGCACGAAGGACTGATAGGTGGCGTCGAGGGGGCGGCGCGCTTGCCAATAGAGGGTGACCTCGAGGAGCTGTCCCGGTCGGGCCGACGAGGGGACAACGCTATGACCGAGAAGGTCGATCTCCCCCGATAGATAGGCCTGCTGATCGGAGTGCGCGCGCGCCACCCGGTTGGGCGGCGATTCGGGCTGCAGGAGCTGCGTGTGATCGAGCCAGGTGACCTTGCCGAGCGCGACGATCAGGCAGACAGCGGTGATCACGAGCACAGCATAGCCGCTCTCACGATCCGGCATCTCCAGGCGCTGTGACGGCCCAATCCGCGATAGCCTCGGCCCTCGTAGCAGCAGCACGACTAGGATCAGGCCCCCTACTCCCGAGAGCCCCCATCCCAGGGTGCGTGCAGGGGTCGAGCCGAAGCGCACCGCTACGTCATGGTGCCCTGCGGGGACACGCAGCGTGATGAAGCCCTCCGGTCGAGCGATCTCGATGGGCACCTCCTCGCCGTCAATATAGGCGCGCCATCCAGGGAAATGGAAGAGGAAGAGCCGCAGCGTGAAGCTCTCGTCGGAGCGCACGGAGAAGCGGTTCACCCACGGCTTGTCCGGCAGAACCTCGACCACCGCTGCCGCCGGCAGCGTGGCCCGGTTGACGCGGTCCACCGGCGGATCGCTGTAGGAAGCCAGGACCGTCGCTTCTGGTCCCGGGATCATATCCACGGTGGCGGGCACGAAGTCGTTGGTGGAGGTCGTGCCTCGCCACCGTCCCTCCAGTTCGGCGTCCAGGACGTTGGTCAGGGTCAGAGGGCCGAACCCATCGGTCCACGGCGGAGGATAGAGGCCGGGCAGCGCCGGTGCCAGGAGGAGGATCGCAGCGATCGGCAACACGGCGCGGCGTGTCCTCCCGGTCGCCACGTCCGCGATCTGCGAGATGAGCGGGATCATCATCGCCGCAGCCGGTCCCAGGAAGCGCCATGGGAACTGATAATAGGCGATGCCCGGCACGATCTCCCACAGCCACAGGCTGTTGCGAGTGATGAGCCACAGCAGCAGTCCGCACGTGGCGGCATAGAAGCCAAGGCCACGATCGCCGCGTGACGTCAATAGCCACGATCCCACCCCAAGGACGGCCACCACCACCATCTGCGGCCCCGCTGACATCGGAACATCGGCCGCGGTCGCGCGCCGATCGATCGTCCGGATCGGCGACAGCAGCTCTCGCAACGCGACGAAGTGGTTGCGGAAATCGTAGTGGCCCTCACCTGCGACGTCCAACTGGATAGCCGAACGCTCCCACAGAAAGGGCAGCCAGAAAAAAGCGGTCAGAAGAACGAACACGAGCGCTACAGCGAGGGCCAGGGCAAAGCGTTGCCGCGCACCCTCTCGCATCGCTAGTTGCCAAAGCCCTAAGCCCGCGACCAGGGCGACCGCGCTCAAGCCTGTGAGGTTGTGACTCAGGAACGCCGCTGCCGTGGTACTGACAGCAGCGACCATAGCCGTCTTCCGACCCGTCCGCCACACCTGCTCCCAGGCCCATAGGGCCCACGGCAGACACGCCAGCGCAAAGGTTTCAGGCAGATCACCGCGCACGTGAGGATTGATCAGCTGAATATACGGCGCGAAACTGAAGGCTAGGGTCCCTAGAAGCCCCCCACCCTTGCCGCCATAGAGGGAGCCCAAGAGATAGGCGCCCACGGCGCCCAACACAAGCGCCAGCACGGAACAGATCTTGACCCCCACAGCGGCGAGCTCCGGACGCCCCAGCGTGAGCACATGGCTTACGTAGTAGGTCAGAGGCGCATAGTAGTTGAAGATGGGATAGCCATAGCCGTGATAGAAGTTCGGGGCCCAACGCGGATAGAGTGACCCCGCCTGCAAGCTGTAGCCCAGCTCGGCGGTGCGATAGATGTGAAGCTCTGCATCATCGCCGCGTGGCAGGCCCGGCGACGTGAAATAGGGCCAGGCGGACATGAGCCCAATGGCCGCCGCCAGGAGCAGAGCCCAACCTAGGCGAACGGTCGCATGACTTCGCATAGCCAGTTTTTCATTCAAAGTAAACAAACGAGGAGTTGCATTGGCTGGTGGTTATCACTACGCGAAATAGTGCCTATTCGGCGGCGCGCTTTTCGAACCTGAATCCGTGGCCCCGCACCGTACCGACGTAGTTGTGCTCCGCGTCCAGCTCCGTGAGTCGCTCCCGTAGTCGATAGACCAGAGCATCCAGGGCTTGATCCGTGACACCCCCGGAGGCATCGGGCCACACAATGTGTACGGCCTCCTCACGGGAGAGCACGTTACCTCCTGCGGCGACAAGGGCGCTGAGGAGCGCAAACTGCGCTGGAGATAGAGGCGGATCGAGGATCTGACGCCCAAGCGAGACCTGTCGTGTCGCGTCGTTGACGATGAGGCGATCCGGGCTGGGGAAACCTGCCTCGCCTGAGGCGATGAGCGGTAGCGTGGCATCGCCCGCGACGTAGCCGATATGCAGCACGCCTGCGAGCTGGATCTCATCGCCGTCACGAAGCCTGTAGGGCAACTCGCGAATCGGCTCCCCGTTGACCGCTGTGCCGTTGCGACTACCCAGATCCCTGAGGACGTGCCCGGTAGCGTCGCGCTCGAGACGGGCGTGGTAGCGTGAGATCTGCCGCTCCGGCAGCACGATGTCACAGTCCTCCGCACGCCCCAGCGTCAGCGAGTCGGACGTCACGGGCCACCGCGTGCCCGCCAGCGCGCCCTGGTAGATGACCAAGATCGGATGATTGGTCTGGATGTGTCCCTGCATCAGCTCCACCTCGCCTTCCCCTCCCCCTTAGCTTCCCTGACCCCGACGGACGAGCGCCATCCTTGACATTATACCAGGGCAGCGCTATCATCTCAACGCGATGGCCAGACTGCTGGATGCCCATGTTCTGCTCAAGGAGCGCTACCTCATCGCCGGACCGATCGGTCAAGGCGGTATGGGCGCAGTGTACCGCGCTGAGGACACGCTCCTTGCCGGTCGTATCTGTGCGGTCAAGGAGATCGCGCCCGAGGCCGATGTCGGTGATGACTCCTTGGCACAGCTCCAGGAGCAGTTTCGCCAGGAGGCCTCGGTATTGGCCCGCCTCGACCATCCCAACCTCCCCAAGGTCTCCGACTACTTCACACAGAATGGTCGTGAGTACCTGGTGATGGACTATGTCCCGGGCAGCAATCTCCGCGAGCTTGTGGATCAGGCACTCACCGAAAACCGCTTCCTTGACGAGGCACAAGTACTGGACTGGGCCACCCAGCTCTGCAGCGCCCTGGCCTTCTTGCACAGCCAGGATCCTCCGGTGCTCCATCGCGACATCAAGCCTTCTAACATCAAGGTCACGCCCAGCGGGCTCCTCAAGCTCGTTGACTTCGGTCTGGTGAAGCTGCTCACCACCGATGAGGCCCGCACCGTGACGGTCGTTCAGGGCCAGGGAACAGCTGCCTATACGCCGCTGGAGCAGTATGGGGGCGACGACTCGCACACCGATACCCGCACCGACATCTATGCGCTGGGCGCCACGGTCTATCACCTGTTGACCGGGCGCACACCGGCCACGGCGCGTGAGCGCTTCCTCCGACCGGGCGCGCTCGCACCCCCACGCGCCATCAATCCCCACATCTCGCCCGGTGTCGAGCAAGCCGTTCTGCAGGCGCTCGCGCTGCACCCTCGGGATCGCCAAGCGACCGTCGATGAGTTCGCAGCGGCACTGAGGCGCACCCAGGTCCCCCCTGTCCTGGCGCCCCTCGTCTTCACCGAGAACGAACTGCGGGCGACGTGGCAGAGAAACCTACCGCTGCTGGTGGCCGTAGCCGTTCTGGTCGTCGCCGCCATCATCCTGACGCCCTAGGCTGCGACCGGCCCCCCCGGGTTAGGTCTGATCCTCAGCCGCCTGGAGCGGGCGCTCGCTCCCCACACTCCGGCCCGACACACCCGACTCGGCGGCCCTCCCGGACGAGGCCCCCGCACCACGATGTTGGGCCAGTGCCGTAGCGCCCGAAACGGCGGCGCCGGCGACGCCGGTCACCACAGCACCCAGGTACTCACGCCCCACGAACGCAAACCTTAGCACAGGCGTCCACCATCGGGCTAGCACCATCACGCCGGCGTAGGCTGCCAGTCCACCGATCACACCTGCCAACGCGAGGGTAGCCGCACGGTCGGCGGGCGCCGACCGATCACGCGACCACATGAAGCTCACAACACAGACCACGGCCGCTCCCGCAAAGGCCCACGCGATCAGGGCCGTTCGCTCCAGCGACGGCAGGGTCATCCGATCCGGGAGCTGCGCGACCTTCGCCGCATCGGGCGTCGGCGTAGGTGTAGGCGTCACCGTCGCCGTCGGCGTCGGCGAGGGAGCTAACGTCGGCGTCGCCGTGGGCTCCACCTCGGTGATGGTCACGCCGTCATCACGGATGGTGAGCTCAAGCCGCACCGACGAGACCGCGGGTTCGGATTGAGCCATAATGTCCAACTGGCCCACGCGATCGAGCGTCACCGTGGTTCGGGCGATGCCAGCGGTCGTCTCACCCACGACGCTGTTGCGCAGCCCTTCCTGGGGATAGCTGAGGACGAACTGCACCGGCGTGCCATCCGGCACCGTGTTGCCATTGCCGTCTACGACGGTGCCGGTCTGCAGATTGATCATATCCCCGACATGAATGCTCGACTGCGCTGTCGCCGTGAGCTCCTCCCCCGCCTCATCGACGATGAAGAGCGAGATGATCTGCTCCGGGCTGGGCATCGTGCGCTCCGAGATCAGGTAGTTCAGCGCCGGCACGTCGACCGGAGAGGCTCCCGGTGCCACGACATCCTGAAACAGAGCCCGCACACCCGCCTCAACGAAGGACGATCCATGTGAGAAAAGCCCGTAGTAAGCCGCGAGCTTGCTCACCTCGGTCGTATCGAGCTCGTAGGGCGGGCCGAAGGCGAGCACCGTGACGCGCGCCTCAAGCAGGTTGGCCTGCGTCGAGAGGAAGCGTTTCAGGGCCATGCTGCTCGGGTCGGCAGGGTCGAGGCCGCCTGTAGCGAAGATGATCCAGTCTGCGGTCCGCAGTGCGCTACGAACGGCAAGGACCACCTCAGGAAGCGGATCCTCTCCTTCACCGACACTCGTCGGCGCCTCCATAGCCTGAAGCAGGTCCGTGAATCGGTAACCACGCACGGCATTGGCACGGATGATCGCCGTACCGTCAGGGCCATAGAGCCGCAGGAGCGCCCGTGGAATCGCTTCGTGGTCCAGCAGAGCCACGGGCTCAATGTTGGTGCCCAACGAGACAGCACGCTCCTGGGTGAAGACGACAATGGACTCGCCCTCCCGTGGCGGTGATGGCAACAGATCCTCCGATAGGGGATAGATCAGGGCCAGCCCTGCCTGGGCCACGCCGGCAGCCACGGGCCCGCCGCCTTCACCAAACCCCTCGAGCAGCGAATCGATCTCCTGATAGCGAGGCTCGGACACCAGGTTCGGCATCATCCTCAACTTAAGGCTCAGAACGCGATAGACAGCAGCATCAACCTGAGCCTGGAACGTAGCCTCCTCGCGGTACCGGTTGGCAAGAAACGTCAGGGTATCACGCACATTGGCGAAATGGATGCTCCAATTGGTTGCCGAGCCGAAGCGATCCATGATCAACAGGTCGTTGCCGGCACTCAGCGCATCCTGGGTCACACGCCGGGCGTTAAAGGTTGACCCCGTGGGGTCGTACGACTGATGCACCGAAGGCATCCCGAGGTTATCGGCAATCAAGAGGCCACCCGCGGCTCGCCAAGGCTCGAACTCCTTCAAGCTCATCACCAACTGGAGCGCCGGTGCGTCGAGGCTGATCGGGCGCGTCGTGCGCCGGATATTGTTGCCCTGAAAACCACGATAGCGGATGTGCGTGACGAGAAACGCGTCAGCCACCTCAGGCCCTATGCCGGGCAGCCCGCGCGCTGCCGCAAAGAACGGCACCAGGTCGATCTGCTTGAGCTGCTCGAGCGGCTTCTGCACCGTGGGGACCTCCTCCTCAAGAGGACGGTCCGCGCTACCCAACCCCGGCAGATGACGTGGCACCACGGCCAGAGCCCCTTCGGCGCCCTGGTGCAGTCCCGCGATATAGGCCTTGCCCATCTCGCCGACCCAGAAGGGATCCCCCCCAAAGACACGCGTGCCCAGGTCAGCAGGATCCCCCGCCTTGGGTGTATAGAGAACGTCGAGGTCCGGACCGAGATAGAGGTTGATCCCCAGCGTGGCCAGCTCACGACCCAGCACGGCACCTGCCGCGTAGGAGAGCGCCGGATCCCATGTTGCGCCCAGCGCCATCGGCGTCGGCAGATCCGAGCTATCGAGGATCAGGTCCAGGGGCACGATCCCACGCTCAGCTGCACTGACGCCGATCAAAAGAGGGATACGGAGGGGTTGTGGCGCCTGCTCGAGCTCCTCCGGCGGAAGACGGTCCAACTCGGGTAGATCCTGACGCGCTGCGGCCTGTAGCTGGTCCGTAATCGACACGAGGTCTGAAGCCGCCATGCCTGACGTACCGAAGTTCCCGTTCTGAGGCCGCAGGAGCACGCCCCCGAGGTCATAATCCCGTATCAACGCATAGATCTCGGATGCCGCGTCGACCTCGAGGCCTGGATAGGTCACCATGACGAGCTGACCGACCTTGGCCTCAGGCGACATCCGAGCCATGAGCTCAATGACGGGATCGAGAGGCGCTTCCTGCGCGCGTAACGGCGGGACGACCGTGAGCAGTAGCAGCAGGAACAACACCCACCGAATCCCGTGGCAAGTTGCACGGGACTTCATCGCTTGATTCTCCTCCACCGCCATTGTAGCGCAACGCCCTCTTTTGGGCAAATCCGGTTGTCATACCCTCGATGTCTGGTACACTCCGGTGGATGGAGAGACCGATGACCGACCTTGACCCAGCCAATGTTCATCCATTCTTGCGTGGACGCGTGGCTCGCCTCCTAGCAGCACTCGCGCTCGGCCTGACGGCAGCCTTTGTCGTCGCTTGCCGGCCGCGACCGCTGCTCGAGCAGGTGAGCGTACAGCCCTCACGCATCACACCCAATGCCGACGGAGACACCGACCTGGCGCGCATCGAGTTCCGGCTCAATCAGAACGCTCAGGTCAGCTTCCTGCTCACCGACGACGCCGGAGAGAGCTATACCTTCCGTCCGCCGCGCCCTCTGGCGGCCAATGACCGTCCCTACACCGTCTACTTTGGCGGCGTGGTCGAGGGCTTCCTGCTGCCCGACGAGCCGGCGCCCGATTACGAGATCGTTCAACGGGTGCTACCCGACGGCGACTACGTCTGGAGCCTCACCGCCGTGGAGGGCGAGCATGAATCCGCGACGGTGACGGGCACCCTGTCGATCCGCGACGCCGACGCAAGGCTGCCCGGTATTCGTGGCTTCACTGTATCGCCCAAGACGTTCTCACCCAATCAGGATGGTATCGATGACCGCGCCATCATCAACCTCGTCCTTGAGAAGGACGTTGAGGAGCTGCGGGTCTTCCTCAAAGGTGACGATGGCATCGAGCATCCTATCGCCGAAGATGAAACAGTCACGCGCCCTAACGAGGCGGGATGGCATACCTACGACTACGACGGGGGTATCGACGCCGGTAGCGAGCCGCCTCAAGATGGTCTCTACGAGGTGTGGGCCGAGGCGCGCGATGCGGTCGGGCAGATCGTGCAGGTGAGCAACACGCTGGAGATTGTTGATGCCGGCCTGCCGCGCGCCTACATCGTCAACGGTGAGGTCGAATACAGCGCCACCACCCTGGTCCTCTCCGATACGCTCTGTTTCACCCTCACCGTGGAGAACGACAGCGATACGCATCTGCGCACCACCGGGCCTTGGCCCGGAACGCTCTACCAGAGCGATCAGAACTTCAACACGCTCGGTTGGTCAGAGGAGTCCGG
>CAZYYC010000046.1:0-22065 GCA_964650935.1 uncultured Anaerolineales bacterium | reverse complement strand
CAGGGCGCTGTGGACGACATCGGTCGCACCCGCCACGAGGATCAGCAGGTCACCCGGCACCGCAGCCAGGGCCTCCACCAGCCCTCGCTGCTCTTCGGGCGTGAGGTGGCGGGCCACGGGGGAGACCATACCCTCGTCCGCGACCTGCAACCAGATGATGCCCTCAGCACCCAGGGTCCGACTCAGGCTCTGCAGTGCTTCCAGATCTGCAGCCGATGCCGTGCCGTAACCGGGCGCACAGAACCCCTTGACGCGCCCATCTGCCGCCACGGCATCGCTGAAGATGCGGACCTCGCTCTGGCCCAACAGCGCCGTGCAATCCACAAGCGGCATACCCAGGCGCAGGTCGGGTTTGTCGGTACCGTAGAGGTCTAGGGCCTCGTCGTGGGTAAGACGAGGAAAGGGCACGGTCAGGGGACGATCCGGCGCCAACGTACGGACGAGGTGCACCATCATCGACTCGACCAACGAGAGCACATCCTCCTGGTCGATGAAGCTCATCTCCAGATCCAACTGGGTGAACTCCGGCTGGCGATCGGCTCGCAGGTCCTCATCGCGAAAGCAGCGTGCCACCTGGTAGTAGCGATCCACCCCCCCAACCATCAACAACTGCTTCATCTGTTGCGGGGATTGGGGCAGGGCATAGAACGAACCCGGATAGATACGGCTGGGTACGAGGTAATCGCGCGCGCCCTCGGGTGTGCTCCGCGTCAGGACCGGGGTCTCGACCTCGACGAAGTCCTCGTCATCGAGGTAGTCGCGCAGGGCTTTCACTGCCCTATGCCGAAGCCGCAGGTTGCGCTGCATGGACTCGCGCCGGAGATCCAGATAGCGATAGCGCATGCGCAGCACCTCATCGACGTTATCGGCATCGTCCGTTGGGAAAGGCAGCGGCGCCGTAGCATTCAACACCTCCACCGCCGTGGCAGCGAGCTCGATCTCACCGGTCGCCAATTCGGGGTTCTGCGTGCCCTGAGGTCGGGCCCGCACCACCCCATGAACCGCGATGACGTACTCGTCCCTGATGGCGTGCATCGTCCTGTGGGCATCCGCCGAGGCCCGGGGATCCGCCACCACCTGGGTCACACCTTGATGGTCCCATAGATCCAGAAAGATCAGCCGTCCATGGTCACGCCGTGCACGCACCCATCCCATCAGCGTCACCTGCTGCCCCAAGTGATCTGAGCGCAGCTCACCACACCGGTGCGTTCGTCTCATCCGACACCCCCCCTTGCATCCAGGATAACAAAAAAGCCACGTGGCCTTCGCACCGGCCCGTGGCTTAGCTGGACTGAGCACCAAAAAAGCCACGAGCAGCTGCGTGCGCCCGTGGCTTGGGTCCTTGGCTAGATTCTGCTTGGCTAGGCTCGACCCTCCCACAGGCGCACGCCGGGATTATTGTTCGCTTGATTGACCTGCTGATCGAGCCACAACATCGCTAGCGTATCTCCTGTGAGAGTCTCTCGGAGCGACTCAGAGCCCCGCCGATATGCTTGTCATTATAGAGCCGGCGGGTCAGATGTCAAGCTACCCCTTCATGATGTCCCACAAGTTCTGGTGGGTGGCGACCTCCACAAAAGCCTTAGCAAAGATCGCAGGCGGCATCGAGGTGATCAGCATCAGGTTGTCCCAGGGTGAGGAGGTCTCATCGAGGAAACGCAGGATCAGGTCGACCGGGTTACGCCTGAACATCCTCGCGAAGGCGTGCTGCACGCGATCACCGTTCTGGGCCATCACCCGCAACAGCACCGCATCCAGCACATCGTGCAGATCAGGATCGTCCGGCACATCGAAGGGATGACCGTGCAACAGCAGGGAGTCGAGGATCTCTTCACAGTCGCGCTGCACGCGCATAAAGGCATAGCCCGTAGAGGGCTTGATCCGACCGGCGCGGGCCCCGATCGCCATCACGCGGCGACCCAGCGTGCGGATCAGCGGATCATCCGTGATCGGGACCGCACCCCGCTCCTCCGCCTCGACGGCATAGTCATCGATCCCCAGGATCTCGTCCAGGTAGCTGTGCAGCGCAGCCTCGTACTCACCGCGTGTGAGCGTCCGCTCCGAGAAGATCGTGTACTCCACCAACGCCCGATCCTGGGCGTAGGGCAAAACGTAGAAGAAGCGCATCTCGCCGGCTTGGGGCGTTCGGAAGTCCATCAGCGTCATCGTCTCGGGGTCAAACGCGGGCCTCGGCGTCACCACCTCCCAACCGCGAAAGTGCATCTTGAGGAGCTGATAGGCGCCTCCGGCGACTGGAAGGCGGACAGGGAGACTGTCAAAGACCCACGTGGCGCGGAATTCGCTCCCGTCAACGCGCACGCGAGCCCTGTCCACACCATCCGAGATCTCCTGCACGCTGCCCTGCAGGAAGGTCACGTTGTCAAACGCCGCCAGCTGCGCCCGTGCACAGTCATAGAAATCAATCCCACGGATGACGCTGTAGCGATAGGCACCGAGCTCCAGCACCTGCTCGGCAGCCTTGCCACCTGCGACGCGCAGGCGCGTCCACGAACGGGAGATCGCCTCGTCGAAGAGCGTGGGCTTGTCGGTCCAGAATCCCCACGTCCGATCGTTGCGTTTCTTGGGGTCGCGATCCACGATCAGGATCGAGCGATCCCGCAGGGGCGTGCGCACCATGTGACACGCCAAGCTCAGTCCGGCGAGTCCGCCGCCGGCAATGATGACGTCATAATCGGTCGGCATAGGCTCCGCGATCACGCCGGCACCTCCCAGACGGACCTAGGTCAGGAGCTCGGTCACGACGATCCAGTCGTCGCGCTGTCGCTCGACGTGTACACCGCGCGCCACCACGCCTTCGTCCGTCAACGCCGTCAAGGCGGACTCGACGTCGGGCTTGGACCACCAGAAGACCTTCACGACATCATCGAAACTCGCTCCGCCGACCGAGCGGACATAGAGCCGCAGCAACGTCCGTTGGGCCTCGCCCACCTTGATCGCCCGAGCGCGCTCCAAGATCGCCGGGTAGTAGCGATGCACGCACTCGTAGATGAAAGCGTAGTTCCACGCCCCGGCCTGCGCCACGCCGACGGGCAGCACCTTGAAATCGGCCTGCAACGCCTCCAGGCCCCGGTTGAAGCGATAGCTCGAACTGCTCTCCGTCATCGAGGCGGCGCGGCGGAGCGCCACCGCGTTCAGCGGCCCCTCGCGCAGCAGGACCTCATAGATGGCCTTGGCCTCTGCCGTCATCGTGCCGTCCTGGTACTGGTAAAGATAATCCTCTTCGGGTGACCCGTAGTTCTCGCTGAGTGCATAGAAGAACGGCGCGACATCGAGGGAGATGATCGTCGCCTTACGCCGCAGGACCTTGCCGTAGTACCAGCGGCGGGCGTCCAGCAGCGAGTCCTTCCAACCCCACGTCACGTGGCCCGGATCGTCGTGAGCGTCCGCCACAGGGCGATCCCCGGCGACGGCAGCCCAGAGGCTGGGCATCTCAATCCCCTTGATCGGCCAGAACATCACGAAGCCGCGGTCGCTGACGTGGGCGATGGCCTCCTCCTTCGTCTTGATCCGCAGCGCATCCGACGTGCGATAGGTCACAGCCCGGTACGCCTGTAGCTTCTGCAACGTTAGCATCGGTGTCTCTATGACATCCACTCCTTCTCCCACCCTATCGGCTCAACCGAAGCCCCGCCCATCTCCGCGTAAGCCTGCTCAACATTCCAGGTATGAGCGTTGGGATAATCATCGGGCTGAGCCGGCCGAATCCCGCGACAGTATACCACGGTCTCGTCCAGCGATCTTCCGCACGCCATGCCTTGGGTCACACACTCCCATACCGCATCAAGGTAATCCAGGTCCTGGGAGAAGCGCCTCCGGATGTCTTGAGCATCATCGGTCGGCGTCCCATGGCCGGGGATCAACACCCGCACATCGAGCGCGGCGAGCTGACGCAGCGTCTCGCGATAGGTGGCGAAGCGATCCATCACCATCGGGATCTCGAGATCGCTCAGCATATCGCCGGCCCACAACAGCCCCACTGCCGCATCATAAACAACACAGTGATCCGGCGCGTGACCCGGCGCATAGAGCACGGAAAGTGCCGGCGAACCAAGATGCACGGTGAGCTGACCATCGAAGGTCACGTCCGGCAAGGGGGGGGCGAAGTCACGGCACGTCGACCATGCGCCGGCCCGTCGCCAGTCGGCCACCTGACGCTGTAGGTCATGATGGCGGCGTCGGATGACGTCGCTGTAGCCACGGTGGGCGATCACCATGGCTCCAGGAAATGCCTGAGGGCCCAGGAGATGATCCCAATGGGCGTGGGTCAGGACGAGGCCACGCACCGTCGCGCCACGCGACGCGACGAACGCCGCGATAGCCTCCAGCTCAGGCGGTGTGATGCCGGGGTCAATGAGCGTGGCGACGTCGTCGACGACGAAGAGCCCTGAGTTGGTCGCGAACACCTCACTCTGCGCGACCCAGCAGGTCGAGCCGTACCGGCGCAGGGAGGGAGGTCGTGGGACGACGTGCGTCTCAGCCATCCACCGAGGGGGTCAGGGGTCCGCCAAGGCGCATGACCGCTTGCCGCACTGCGTCTGGACTGGGATCGTGGAGGGCACCCTCCGGCGCAGGGCCTGGGCCACAGACCACGCTGACAAGACCCTGTTGACATGGGACGGCGAGGTCGGCGACGTAGGCGTTTTCATCATCGCGGATCAAATAGGCACGCTCCGGGAAGAACCCACTCTCCTTGAGCGTCACATAGAGGCCATCGGCGCCGGAGGCGTAGAGATCGTTGATCTCGTTGGCCGCGGAGAAGCGGTCCCAGGTCGTGTCAATGAAGCTGACGCGGCGCCACCGCAGACTGGGGATCGCCGGCTCGCGGCGAATCAAGGGTCCGATCTGCAGCTTGTAGTAGCGATCATCAGCACGCGGATGATCGGCGGCTTCAGGGAAGAGATCACGGCGTAGGACCAGCTCGTGGCCCCGAAGCTCCGCATACCAGTGGATGGCCCACTTCTCATCGGCAAAGGCTGCCGTGAAGTAGAAGGCCAACACCGCTGCGTCGGTGGCGCACTCCGGGGCATGACGTGCCGGCACCCGGTACCAGCCCTCATCCCGCGCCAGGTCAAAATCTCGAGGGTCGGTCATCACGCCGACCAAGACCCGATCGGCTGCGTGAAACATGCCTCCACCTCCGGTGATCAGTTAAGCTGAGTATAAATCCGAGGCGCGACGCGTCAACTGCCGCAGGGGAGAGCTAGCAGATTGACAATGTAGAGGCCATGCTACCATAGGGTTATGAGTCTCAATCCGAAAGGGGCGTGAGAACATGAGAATCCACCACGTTGCGATTGCGGTACACAGCCTGGAGGAGGCGCTCTCCTTCTACCACGACGCCCTAGGAGCCGAGCTGGGCGCCCGACGTGAGGTGCCGGCAGAGGGGGTAGAAGTCGCCTTCCTGCCGATGGGGGAAGCCGAAATCGAACTCCTGCAGCCGCTTGACCCGGGCAATGCGATCGGGCGGTACTTGGAGAAGCGGGGCGAGGGCATCCACCACATCTGCTTGCTCGTCGACGATATCGAGACCAGCGTCGCGCAATTGGAAGCCGAGGGCGCACGCATGGCATCGGAGATCCGCAGCCACGAGGACGGCACACGTTATGCCTTCGTGCACCCCAAGAGTGCCCATGGCGTGTTGGTAGAGCTCTACGAGAAACCGCAGGCGTAAGCAGGTCGGCGGGCTGTCAACACCCTGCCCTGTCCTGCGGTCGACAGAAGAGCGGATCTTGCGTGACCTGATCTACACAGCCCACACAAGATCCGCGAGGCAGCTTACGGAATCGATCAGGCGCTCAGCAGCTGTCGTGCTAGGGTTGCGGCGCGGCTGGCATCAGGGGCATAGCCATCGGCACCAATCTCGTCGGCATAGGCCTGCGTGACCGGCGCCCCACCGATCATCACCTTGACGGCGTCTCGGATACCCGCTTCCTCAAGCGCATCCACGGTGTTCTTCATATTCGGCATCGTGGTCGTCAACAGAGCCGACATCGCGACCACGTGTGCGCCTTGATTCTGTACCGCATCCACGAACTGCTCCGGGGAGACATCGGTGCCCAGATCGAGAATCTCAAACCCGGCGCCCTCCAACATCATGCAGACGAGGTTCTTGCCGATGTCGTGCAGGTCACCCTTGACCGTGCCGGCAGCCACCTTACCCACGGGCTTCACGTCAGCATCGATCAATTTGGGCTTCAGAATCGCCAATCCGGCCTTCATCGCACGGGCGGCAATGAGCATCTCGGGGACGAAGTACTCGCCCTCCTCGAAGAGACGGCCCACCTCGGCCATCGCCTTGATGAGTCCCTCGTTGAGAATCTCTGGAGCGGAGATACCCTCGGCCAGGGCTGCATTGACCGTGTCTTGCACCAAATGCATATCCCCGTCCATGATGCCTGTGCGAATGACCTCTAGCTTGTTCTCCATACCGCTTCCTCCTTAGGGCCGATGTGTTTTCGACGAGCCAGCACTAGCTGGCTATTATAGTGCAAAAGGATCCAGGTCCAAACTGAACACCCCAACACCAACAGCTATCGTACCGCCATCCCGCGTGCATGCAAGTGCCTACGCGCCAGGTGCTGACGTCATCCGATCCGATGCGTTGGACGTGGCAGCGCCGGATGGAACGCCGCGACGTCGGAGAGCTCGCATATGACATCGAGCGCTTGCGCTGTGCTGTCCGCCACCTCATCCACCAAAGCGTGCAGCAAAGTCGCCTGAGCCTCAACCCGAGCGTTGATCAACAACTCGACCTCTGACCCCTTCATCGAGGGAAGCTCAGATTCCCAGTCGCCGGCACGCAAGGTCGGGAAGCTGAGCTTCACCTCCGTGCCCCCCCCTCGAATATGAAACTTCAGGTGCCCGATGGTCAGGGCCTGCTGCTCGAGAGCCGCCAGGAGCCTGCTGATAAAGGCCCGGATGACATCGCGGCTCCGACCGCCGACACCGCGGAAGACCACCCGCTCATCGAGCCAGGCCAGTTCCGCCTCACCGGCCCCATAGCGTTCATAGTCAATGTCCAGTGACGTCTCAGGCGGCGCAGCCAATCCGGCATCAAGAGCCCTGACCCATCCAGCCACCTCCTCAGGCACCAACGAGTTCTGCAGGCGTATCGTCGCGTGGGGAAAGCGCTGCTGCGCCAGCTCCAGCACCTCGGCCTCGGCTTCTGCCGGCAGCAGATCGCGCTTGTTGATGATCAGCATCCCCGCCTCCTCGATCTGCTTGTCGAACAGGTAGACCACGTCCTCGCTGAAGGGCATCGGCTGCTCCAGCAGGCGTCGTCGCAGGAGTCGTGCGTCGGCAAAGACCGAGAAGCTGGTCGGTCGAGGTGCTCCCGCACCACCTAGCTGCAGCAGCGGCTTCACCACCGTCGCGACGATGTCGGCACACGACCCCACCGACTCGGCGAAGATCACGTCCGGTGCAGCCGTCTCACGAAGCTGCGCCAGCTGCGCGTCAAGATCGGCGTAGTTGCAGCAGAAGCAGCCTCCCGTCACCTCGACCGCCGGAACCGCTTCGCTCCGAAAGAAGGCCGTGTCGACCAGGTAGCGGCCCTGATCATTGGTCACGACGCCCACGCGCCGGCCCTGCGCCATCAACCGCTTGACGGCACCGATGATCGCCGTCGTCTTGCCGCTGCCCAGGAACCCACCGACGATATGTAGATCCACGCTATCCCTCGAGACGCCGCTTGATCTCTTCGACCAACTCACGGTTGCTCGGAATCAGCGACGAATAGGTGAGTTCGCCGTTGATATAGATGCTCGGCAGGTTCTTCACGCCCATCTTCACCACCCGAGCGACGTTCTCGCGCTCGGTGAATTTGTACTCGACCATCTCCACACGATCGCCCAGCTCCTCCGTGGCGCGCCGTGCAGCATCCTTCATGTAGCCGCAGGCAGCGCACGTGTCCGAGTCCAGGGTGAAGACCTCAACCAGGGGCTTGTTCAGATGAGGGTAGTCCGGCAGATGAACCGCATCCAGATCGAGGGCCTCAGCCTGGTAATGCGCGATCATCGCCCGCGTGCTCTCAGGGTCCCTGACCGCCTGCACGACGCCCACCACGTTTTCAACAGGCACATCGTAGGGCATGTCGCAGCCCGGTGCGAGGATGAAATTATGGGTATCGATCGTGTCCAGCAGATCCACCACGAACTTCATGTTGTCCTGCTGGTTGCCCAGGAGCATATGCGTGGTCAGGGGGATGTTGCCCCCCATCGTGATGTTATAGCGGTCCGTCACCGCCTTAGCTGTCGCCAAGTCGATGTTCTCGTCGATGGAGATCGAGTCGGGTGCCGTCTTGCACATGACCTCGATGTTCTTGGTCGCGTCACCACAGACGAAGAAGGAGGAGAAGACGCCCTGCTCCCGGATGGCCCTGAAGATCTCCTCATAGGGCGCCGACAAGAGCTTCTCGAAGTGCCGCGGCGAGATCTGAGAGACCAAGGGATCCACCACCGCCACGACATCCATCCCCGCCGCGATGTACAGCTCCGCCATCCGCAGCACCACATCGCGGCAGTAGGCCAGCAACTGATCCAGATAGGCAGGCTGATCGTACATATCCATGAAGATCTCGGTGCCCCGGAGGTGCGAAGCCAGGGTGAAGACGCCGGTCACCAACCCGTAGAGCGCCGTCGTCTCGCCGACCTCTTCCTTCATCCTGCGCATCGCCTCCAAGACGATGGGCAATCGACCATCGGTGGGCTCCGGCAGATGATCCGGGATCTCCGGAGCCGTCGCCAACGGATGCGAGGCTACCGTCGGCGGCGCCTTGTCGGCCCACAGGAGGTCACAGCCGAGGATCTCCGCCTCGATTTGGAGATCGAACACGACCGGCTGACCGTCCGGGTCATAGGTGCGGTTGACCGTCAGAAGAGCCTCGACAAGTTTGTCCACATCGGTCAGCAGCTCCCGACCGGAGATCCCCGTCAGACTACCCGCGTGGACGCCGGCAAAGGGCACCCAGGCCACCCGTTCCGTCGCCTCGTGCCTGAGCGTACTCAGTAACAAATCCTTGCCCGAGACCTTAGCTCTCTTCGACATCACAGTATCCCCCCTTGATTGACGGTATGCACGATGAAAGAGACTCATCGGAAACGCATTAAACACCAATTCTACTGAACAACAACCCGATTGACAGATCCCACGAATCTGGTATAAACGTCCACAATGGGATGCGGCATAATCCTGAGTCGGACAGCGCCTGGATTTGCTTGGTCAGAGATCCGGGCGTTTTGTGTGCGCGGATGAGCCCCAGACCCAGCATCCTGTAATACGTGATGTTGAAAGGGAGTGAATACTGATGAACGAACGAGAAGTTGGGGTTGTGAAGTGGTTCAACGCTGCCAAGGGATACGGCTTCATCTCCCGTGAGGGCAATGATGACGTCTTTGTGCACTACTCGGCGATCCAGTCCGATGGGTTCCGCAAGCTGGTCGAAGGCCAGCAGGTCGAGTTCTCCCTGGAGGAGACCGATAAGGGCCTTCAGGCAAGCAACGTCGTCGCACTGTAGCACCTCGCGACCTCAAGACGTAGCATAACAGAAAGCCGTCTGGTTGATCCGGACGGCTTTTTGCATGGGGACACCTTGTAGTTGATAGCACCGTCGTCGCCTTGACGGGCTAACTGCTGACGCTATAATCGCAGCCACATACCCGTAAGTCACGGTGCGATCCTCTGGAGAGGGGCCATAAGCGAATGAAGAGCATCTTTGAGAGCCTGCGCAAGACGCGTAACTCCGTCTTCGGTCAGATCGTGAATCTGCTCGGCGCAGGCGAGATCACCGAGGAGACCTGGGAGGATGTTGAGGCTCTCCTCATCCAGGGCGACGTCGGGGTTGAGACGACGTTGGCACTGATTGAGCGTCTGCGCGAGAGGGTAGAGGCCGAGGGGCTCTATCGCGCGCAGGACTTGCAGCGCATTCTGCGCGAGGAGATTCGGGCCCTGTTGCCCGATGCCGGCCCCATGAATCTCGACTGGCCCTTCGCTGTGATCCTGATCGTAGGCGTCAATGGTTCGGGCAAGACCACCAGCATCGGCAAGCTCGCCGCACACTACACATCACAGGGCAAGAAGGTTGTCCTTGCCGCAGCGGATACCTTCCGCGCTGCGGCGATGGATCAACTTAAGGTCTGGGGAGATCGAGTGGGCGTGCCTGTCGTCGTCGGGCCTGAAGGTGGCGATCCCAGTGCCGTCGCCTTTGATGCTATCCGCTATGCTCAAGCACACCACGCCGATCTACTGATCGTGGACACGGCGGGACGGTTGCACACCCAACATAACCTGATGTCGGAGCTGGAGAAGATCCAGCGTGTGATCGCCCGACGTGTAGCTTGGGCGCCCCACGAGACCCTGTTGGTCCTGGACGCCGCCACAGGGCAGAACGGCATGATTCAAGCACAGCAGTTCTTTGAGGCCGTGAAAGTCACCGGTATTGTCTTGGCCAAGCTGGATGGAAGCTCCAAGGGCGGAATGGTCCTCTCGATCGGTCACCAGCTGAACCTGCCGGTACGCTTTGTGGGGACCGGCGAGAAGCGCGACGATCTGGCCCCGTTCGACCCCCAGATCTTCGTCGATGGATTACTCGGGGCCCAATCCTAACGAACCCATCTGAGGATGTCGGTGACGTCGATCAGGCGGCATCCATTATGTCATGCAGAGAATGGAGCAATACGATGAGCGAGCTAACAGACCGGCTGGATTCCCTGGCTACCCGTGTGGATGCCATCTGGAGGCGTCTTTGACTTACCTCAACGTCTTGAGGAGCTGGCAGAGCTAGAACAGCAAAGCGCGGACCCGGAGCTCTGGAACGACCCTGATCGTGCACGCCAGCTGATGCGGCGGCTCTCCACGACCCAGGACGAGATAAGTTACTGGACCCACCTCCGTCAGGAGGTCAGCGATGCGGTCGAACTCGCGTCCATGGACGACGAGGAGATGGCGGCTGATCTTGAGAGGGAAGCCGGACGACTGGCACGCGAACTGGATCGCGCCGAGTTTCGCCTGATGCTCTCGGGCGATTACGATCGCGGTGATGCGATCCTCGCGATTCATGCGGGCGCAGGGGGCACCGACTCTCAGGACTGGGCCGATATGCTGCTGCGGATGTATCTACGTTGGGCCGAGCAGCGGCGCTTCAAGACCGAAGTTCTGGACATGATGGAGGGCGACGGAGCCGGCATCAAGAGTGTCACGCTGAGCATCAGCGGCAGCTATGCCTACGGCTACGCCCGATCAGAGCGTGGGGTCCATCGGCTGGTCCGCCTCTCACCCTTCGATTCGGCCCATCGCCGTCACACATCGTTTGCCCTTGTCGAGGTCTGGCCCGATCTGGCAGACGACGAGGAGGTCGAGATCAACCCGAGCGACCTGCAGATTGACACCTTCCGGGCCTCATCGGCGGGCGGGCAACATATGCAGAAGAACGAGACGGCGGTCCGGATCACGCACATCCCGTCCGGCATCATCGTAGCCTGCCAAAACGAGCGATCGCAGACACAGAACCGGGAGACGGCACTCCGCATTATCAAGGCACGCCTCATCCAGATCCAGGAGGAGGAACGACAGAAACATATTGAGGATCTACGAGGGGAGCATGTCGAGGCCGGCTGGGGCAACCAGATTCGCTCTTATGTGTTGCATCCGTACCAGATGGTGAAGGATCATCGCACGGATCATGAGACCGGCAACATACAGGCCGTGTTGGATGGTCTCCTCGATCCCTTTATGGAAGCCTACCTGCGCCACACGGTGGGCAGGACATAAGGGCTATCCGACTGCAGCGACGGGCGAGTGATGTAGCCTGAGCGTACTCAGCAGCTCGAGTCATCTCAGGTCCAAATCGGGCAGCTTAGTGACACCTGGAGGCGACTATGGCAGGGAAGCAACCGAAATCGACGGCTGGCTCAAGCAAGAGCAAAACGCCCGGCACCTCAAGGCCGGCACCTACGACCTCAGATCGCGTCCTCTCCTCCCGCATCTCCTCGACCCCATCCAAACCCAAGACGGGACAGACGGTATCCAAAACGCCGCAACGGCCCACCCCTGCGTCCGCCTCAGCGCCCCAGAGCAGCGAGGCCGCGGCACGCCTGACCTCTGTGCGCAGCAACTGGGAGCGCGTGGCAGGCGCCATCGCGATGACCGCCATCTTCGAGACCCTGGAGCGCACCACAAACAACCTCCACAACCTGGACCGCAGCCTCACCGACGTGCGGGCGCGGGGCTATCGCTTCGGGCGCGACTGGGAGACTCAGCTCTCAACGCTCAACGAACGCTGGCCCCAGCAGCACTCGCAAGCTGCGCAGCTGCTCGAAAACGAGCGCCGGGTGCTGAACACCGCGGCCCGGGACGTCGAGTCGCTGCTGCAGCGGGCCGGTCGAGACGCGGCGTTGATCAGTACCGCTGAGACGCGGATTCGCGCTCTGCAGAGCAACGTCGGCGCCGCCGAGCGGCGCGTCCGCAACACCTTCGAGGGCACACAGAGGCAGGCACAGGCCCTTCAACAGGACATCAACCGGGCCAAGGCCCTCCTTGACGCGCTGGACAGCGCTTCTTTCGATCTCCTGCCCGACGAGCACGGGATTGCGGTCTGTGAGGCGACGTGGACCACCGATCAACAGCAGCCGGAGGGCATGCTCTTCCTCACCGACGCACGCCTCATCTTTGAGCAGCGCCAGGAAATCGCTAAGAAGAAGGTGCTCTTCATCACCACGGAGAAGGAACTCATTCAGCAGAAGCTCTGGGAATCACCGATCGGCGCCGTCGATGAGTTGGAGACCGAGGACAAGAAGGCGTTCCTGAGCCGCCAGGAGTTGCTGACGCTGCGCTTTAGCGAACGCACGCGTGATCTGCCCAGCGACGTCACCCTGCAGTTGAAGGGAGCCGACAACGACGCGTGGCGCACGATGATACGCCGAGCCAAGAGCGGGCAGATGGATGTCGAGCGGTTTGGAGCGCCGCCGCCCGACGAGAGCCTCGCGGCGGAAATCGAACAGGAAACGGCGGCACCGGCTAAGGAGCTCCCGACCGTCTGTCCTACCTGCAACGCCCCCCTGCCCGCCGTCTTCAAGGGTATGAAGCAGGTTTCTTGCGACTATTGCGGGACGACGGTCAACATCTAGCGCGTCCGATGGGCTGGGATGAACCGCACCCAGCCTACAGACGCGGATCATGGCGCAGCCTATGGGTCTCTTACGTGACGTCAGCGCTTACATCGAACGCCACCAGCTTATCACAGCCGGCGCACGTATTGTCGTGGGAGTCTCGGGTGGGCCCGATTCGGTCACGCTGCTGCACCTATTGCAGCGCCTATCGGGCCCGCATGACCTGCACCTGCATGTCGCTCACCTCAACCACAGCATTCGCGGTGAGGCAGCCGAGGCCGACATGCGCTTCGTCGCTCGACTCGCCGAGGAGATGGGACTGCCGTTTGTCGCCGAGACGCGCGACATTCCACGCCTGGCCGAAGCAGGTGGACTTGCCTGGGAGGAGACCGCCCGCCGGGAACGCTATGCCTTCCTCGGGCGTGTGGCGGACCAGGTAGGTGCCCAGAGTATCGCGGTGGGGCACCATGCCGACGATCAGTCGGAGACCGTGTTGATGCACCTGCTGCGAGGCGCAGGACCTGCCGGACTCCGGGGTATGCTGCCTGCGACCCGGCTGCGCGACTATCGACTCCTGGCACGCTGCAACGGCTCCGCCCTTCCCTCGTCAGAGCTGATGCTCATCCGACCGCTGCTCGGCACGCCCCGCGCGGACATCGAGGCCTATGTTCAGGAGCATGCCCTTGAGACTCGCTTCGACCACTCGAACCTGGACACGACCTACTTTCGCAACCGGCTGCGTCACGAGGTCCTCCCGGACCTGGCGCGAATCAACCCCAGGTTCTCAGAACGCCTGCGGAACCTCGCCGAGGTGGTCCGTGCGGATTACCAGTTACTTCAGGAGTTTGTGAGCGTCGCACAGGACACGCTGCTCGTCGCCACCCACCCCGATGCCGTGGTCTTCGATCTGAAGCGTTGGCGAGAGCAACCCCTGGCGATTCAGCGTGCCCTCGTTCGACGCTCGGCCTATCGGCTGCACTGCACGCTGCGCGATGTGGATTTTGACCACGTCGAACAGGCTGTCGACATAGCCCAAAACGGGCAAACAGGCGCTCAGGCGATCCTGCCACGAGACCTGCGCCTCACCGTCGGCTACACGACCTTGACAATCGCCCAGGCAAGCGCGCTCCACCTACCGGCGGAGCGCCCATGGTTGACGCCGGGCGACGAGATCGCCGTCGCCATCCCCGGGGTAACCTCACTGCCGCAGGGTTGGTCACTCCACGCTCAAGTGCTCACGGAGTGGGATATCACGTCCATCACTGAGAACCCCAATCCCCTGGTCGCCTGGATCGACGCTCGGGCCCTCGACGGCAACCCCGTGCTGCGCACACGACAGGAGGGTGATCGTTTCGCGCCACAGGGCATGCACGGTTCCGAGGTCCGTCTGAGCGACTTCCTGATCAACACCAAACTCCCCCGACCGTGGCGAGACCATCTGCCCTTGCTGGCCTCACCCGACCACATTCACTGGGTGGCCGGGATGCGCTTGAGCGAGACGGCCCTGGTGCGGCCCGACACTCGTCGGGTCGTGCACCTACGGTTTTTCGGCCCATGAACGCCCACGTGAGTCACGCCGCGGACTGTGGCATATCTTTGCCCGTGGGCCGGACCGTGAGCAGAAGGAGTAACTGATGCCCGCGGACTACGGTGAGGCACTGAGCGAACGCGAACTCGAGATCACGGCCCTGGTTGCCGAGGGGCTGACCAACCGCGAGATCGCCGAACGCCTCTTCCTGAGTCACAACACCATCAAGGTGCATCTGCGCAATGTCTTCACCAAGACCGGCGTCGCATCGCGCACCGAGCTCTCGATGTTGGCCGTGCAGGAGGGCTGGATCACGCTCCCGGGCGTCAATGAGGAACCGGATGCCCCCTCGTCCGACGCAGATGAGGACGTTGCACCGGCTGAGGCGGCTGGGCCGCCTCAGCCCACCTTCCGGCTACCCACGTGGAGTCGAACCCGTTGGGCCATGTTCGCGCTTGGCGTCGTCCTGGCGGTCACCGCCGTTCTGCTTCCCCAACGCCGCTGGGCCTTGGTCACGGCAGACGGCCCTGGTCGGATCTATGGCAGCGCGACCACCTCCACGACGGTCTCAGCGTCGGCCTCACAGGATGGATGGCAGGAACTGGCCCCCCTACCGGTACGGCGAGCCGGGATGGCGACCGCCGCCCTTCGGGATCGCATCTACGTCATCGGCGGCATGACCGATGAGGGCCCCAGTGGGCGCCTCGACATCTACGCGATCGAGTCCGCTGCCTGGGAGACAGGAGCTCCCCGACCGGCGGCCCTAGCGAACATGGAGGCCGGCACGCTGGGCGGTCGCCTCCTGGTGCCCGGCGGGTGCAGCAGCGATGATCAGTGGACGCCCAGTGACGTCGTCCACCTGTACAATCCGGAGAGCGATACGTGGACCGAGGTGGCTTCACTTCCCACGCCCCTGTGCGCCTATGCGTTGGCCGTCCATGACGGTCGTGCCTACCTCTTCGGGGGCTGGGACGGTAGGAGCTACCGCGCATCGACCTGGGTCTACAGCCCGGAGGACGACACGTGGGAGGAAGGGGCAGCTCCGCAGCAGGCCCGTGGCTATGGTGCCGCAGCGACATTGGAGGATCGCATCTTCTACATCGGCGGGTATTACGGCAACCGCGAATCGGGAACGTGCGAAGCCTATCTTCCCGAGGAGGACCGTTGGGAGAGCTGCCCGTCGATGTTACAGCCGCGGGGAGGCCTGAGCCTCGCCGCCATCGGAGGACGCCTCTATGCTATCGGCGGAGGTTGGCATACGCCGATGGGCTTCAATGAGCGCTACACCCCAACGACCGAACAATGGAGCGTGGTGGAGACGCCCATCGTGGGCGAATGGCGCAACCTGGGGGCTGTGGCCTCAGAGACCTCGATCTATGCTATCGGGGGGTGGAGTGACGCGGGCTTTCTCAACCGCACCTACGCGATCGAGGTGATGCCGTGGCGCGTCTTCATCCCGGGCACCTTTCGCACCCCGTAAGCCGCGCCGTTACGCTAATTGTAGCCCGGGATCGATGTCCAGATCCCACCCTGCCCGGTCGCCGGCCTGATAACGATGATAACCGGCAGCAGCGATCATTGCGGCATTGTCCGTACACAGGATACGGCGCAGGGTATGAACCGGCACAGATACCTGAGCCCGTGCCGCCTCGCGGAGCGCACCGTTCGCCGAGACGCCGCCCGAAAGCAACACGGCGTTCACCCCAAACTCCTGAGCGGCCCGAGCGGTCTTCTCGACCAACACATCCACGACCGACTGCTGGAAGGCCGCCGCCATGTGGGCGTGGAAACTGTGGGGCATCGGGCCCGTGTATTTCTGCAGCGCCCTCAGCACCGCCGTCTTGAGCCCGCTGAAGCTGAAGTCGTACGTACCGGGTAGCCATGCTCTGGGCAGATCAAACGCTGTCGCGTCACCCTTCTGTGCCGCCTGCTCGACGGCAGGACCACCCGGATAACCGAGCTTGAGCATCCGGGCCACCTTGTCGAAGGCCTCACCCGCGGCGTCATCCAGCGTCCCACCCAACCGCTCATACTTTCCGTGGCCATGGGCCAGGATCAACTCAGTATGACCACCTGAGACGATCAGGGCGATAACGGGAAAACGCGGGCGACCAACCGAGCCGTCGTCGGCACCTGTCTGCAGCCAGTGAGCATAGAGGTGGCCCTCCAGATGGTTCACGGGGATAAGCGGCAGCCCTTTCGCCAAGGCGGCCCCCTTGGCATAGTTCAGGCCCACCAGCAACGATCCCGGTAGCCCCGGCCCATAGGTGACGGCGATAGCATCGAGATCGTCCCAACCGACGTGGGCCGCCATCAACGCCTCTTCAACGATCGGAATGATCGACTCGACGTGCATCCGTGACGCCAACTCGGGGAAGACACCACCATACTGGGCATGCAGCTCGGCCTGCGACGCCACGACGTTCGAGAGCATCACGGTGCCGTCCTCGACGACGGCAGCCGCCGTCTCATCACACGAGGTCTCTATGCCCAGAATGCGGATGGTCATGTGCCCGCGTCCTTTCCCCATGGCGTTCCGTCCATCGGCACCACCAACGCATAGGGCGCGTCGGTGAGCGTGTGGACCTTACCGTCCTCGGCAACCCAAAGCACGTCCTCGATGCGACAGCCCATACTCCTCTCCGGATAGTAGAGGCCCGGCTCGAAGGCAAAGAGATGTCCCGGTCGAAGCCGCGTCGTATTGCCGACATCGTCACCGAAGCGCGGCGCCTCGTGGATGTCCAGCCCGACCCCGTGACCCAGGCTATGGACATAGCCTTCCTGCGTTGCCGCGTTCTCAGCGACCGTCGGATGCCCCCGATCGCGGAAGAAAGCACACGCCATCTGCTGATAGCGACGTGTCTCCTCACCCGTGCGGATCTCGGCCTTGATCGTCTGCAGACACGCGAGGACATCCTCATACAACGCCTGGACGGGCTCAGGGGCGTAACCGAGGCAGAATGTACGGGTCAGATCGAAGAAATATCCACCGCCCAGCTCGCGCGGGAAGATGTCAAAGACGATCGACTCGCCCAGTCGCATCGGCGCATCGACGGTGCCCCGGCTGTGGGGAATACCCGCGTCAGCCCCCGTGGCGAAGATGAAGCCCTCAGGATCCTCCAGACCCTCGGCGGCGATCAATCGTACGATCTCGTCATGGACATCGCCGACCTTCAGCACCCGGCCCTCCGCGGTCCGCAACTGCTCGTCCTCACCAACTGCGTGCGACTGCATGAAAGCCACGGTCTGACGCACCACGTTGGCCGTCCGCCGTCCGACATCGCGGATGCGCGCCACCTCATCAGCATCCTTGGTCGCCCGGGCCTTGCGGATGATGTCCTCTTCGATCTCACCGACGATCTCAACGTCCGGCGTAGCTGCATCAAGCGCCGAGAGGAAAGCATAGGCATAGCCCTGATCCATGTAGCCATAGCAGCCGAGACGACCGGCAACACCGAGATCCTCGAAGATGCGCTGGAAATAGGCCACCGAGGCGGCTAGCTCATCTC
Organism: uncultured Anaerolineales bacterium; assembly: GCA_964650935.1. Lineage (GTDB taxonomy): Bacteria > Chloroflexota > Anaerolineae > B4-G1 > SLSP01 > PWVB01. Next base: position 3,904 of record CAZYYC010000046.1, on the reverse strand, counting down.
CTCCGTGCTGGGCTAACAAGGCCGTATAGTCGTACCGGGTCGTCAGCACCACCCGATAGCCTGTCCCCGCAGCCGTGGCCCGATCCATAGGACCGACGATCAGCGTCGGCTCTTCACCGCGCTTCTTGATCAGGACGGCCTGGGTCAGGTGCGCACCATTGAGCAGATAGATCAGGGGCGGATTGCCCAAGACCTTGCCCCTCACCAACACCGCATCCAGACCGCGGCTCGCCATCAATTGATCGAGATCATGCTTCATCAAACGTGCCTTTCGCTTCGGAGATCGTGAGGACCCACCGCCATTGTGCCACAAGCAGGCAAAAGCGCAATCAGACCCCTCCGATGCGCGTGTGTCGGGAAAGGACACGCCCACCCGTCACCCTTCGCTCCGCGCATTGCAGTTTGCCGCAAATCTAAGTATACTGGTCCCACGAGGAGATACTATGCACAAGCCATTGGTTGCCATCGTCGGACGTCCCAACGTTGGGAAGTCCACGCTATTCAATCGCATCGTCGGCGAGCGACGCGCCGTCGTGAGTGAGATCCCCGGTACCACGCGGGACCGCATCATTGCGGAGGCCGAGTGGAACGGTCAGACCTTCCTGTTGGTGGATACAGGAGGGATCGAGATCTTGGCGCCGGGCGTCGCGTCGGGGCAACGACCTGCCGAGATACGCCCCTTGCTTGAGGATTCGGAAGACTTCATCCCTCTGATCAAGGCTCAAGCCGAGATCGCGATCGATGAAGCTGATCTCATCCTCTTCCTGACCGATGCCGCCTCCGGCCTCACCTCGGCAGACAACGAGGTTGCCGACCTCTTGCGCAGGACGAAGAAGCCCGTGCTGGTGGTTGCGAACAAGGCGGAAAGTCAGACCCGCGAGCAAAACGCCATGGAGTTCTACGAGCTCGGCATGGGCGAGGTGCTCACGGTCTCCGCCATTCACGGCAGCGGCGTGGGCGACCTCCTCGATCGCGTGGTCGACAGCCTCATATGGGAATACGAGCCTGAAGGCCCGGAAGAGGATGCCATCCGCGTGGCCATCATCGGACGGCCCAACGTAGGCAAATCCTCGCTGCTCAACCGGCTCCTGGGACAGGAGCGTGCCATTGTCAGCCCCGTCGCCGGGACGACGCGCGACGCCGTCGATACCGCAATGGTATGGGAGGGACAGCGCTTCATCTTGGTCGACACCGCCGGCATTCGTCGGCGCGGCAGGATCGAGACCGGCGTTGAGAAGTGGAGCGTTCTGCGCACGGCACGCGCCCTTCAGCGAACCGACCTCGCCCTCCTGTTGATCGACGCGACCGAAGGCATCACCGCCCAGGATACCCATATCGCGGGGATGACCGTCGACGAGGGCGTCAGCGTCGTCGTCCTCGTCAATAAGTGGGACGCCATCGATCCTGAACTGCGCCGGCACCGGCAGGACATTGAAGAGCACATCCGTGAAGAACTCAAGTTCCTCAACTTCATCCCCCTGCTGTTCATCTCCGCACTGACGGGCTCCGGGGTTCCGGATGTGTTGCCGACTGCCCAAGAGATTGCCGAAGCCAGATATCAGCAGCTTCCCACGGGACTGCTGAACGACATCATACAGCGCGCCGTGCTGGAGCACGCACCGCCCAGCCGCGCCGGACGACGCCTGCGCATCTTCTACGGCAGCCAGACGGATGTTGCGCCGCCCCACTTCTCCTTCCTGGTCAATGAACCCAAGCTGGCGCACTTCTCCTATCAGCGTTATCTGGAGAATCGCATTCGTGAGGTGGCCCCCTTTCCGGGCACGCCCATTCGCATGACCTTCAGGGGTCGAGCATCGGATAGCGAAGCTCGGTGACCGATGACGACCCTTCGCTCCGAGCTACGGGTTGAGATCGACCGACTTGGCAACAAGTATGTGGCCCTCACCCGTCAGAGCGACGGGCGAGAGATCCTCAGCAACACCTTCCAACACAACCTCTCGAGCCCGCACAGCCTGCAGCCGCAGTGGTTGGTCGAGACAGCCGACGATGGGCGCAGCTCAGGTATCCGCCCCAGGCCAACGCTAGCCCAAGCTGCCAAGGATGGACGCCGTCTCTATCGCTATCTCTTCGGCAACGGCAAGGCCCTGCGCAGATATCTCGCGCACACGCCGGACGGCGCCGCACACTACGTCACCCTCGCCATCAGCGCCGAAGCCGCGGCGCTGTGGCGCTTGCCCTGGGAATACCTCCACGATGGCGACACCTTCCCGTGCCTGGCGGGACGGATGCTCATCAGCCGCCGTCCGGCGGACCTGCGCACCTTAACCCCTCAGGTCACAGCACAGCACCTCCACATCCTCGCCGTGATCGCCAATCCGGAGGACCGCATCGGCTTCGACGCCGATGAGGAGCTGAACATTCTGCACACGGCCCTTGAGCACCTGATCGGACCGGGGCGCGTTCACCTGGACATTCTCCCCGAGCCCACATCCTCTGCACTCCTTGAAGCCGTACGGGCCAGACCCTACGAGGTGATTCACTTCGTAGGACACGGCATCTATCCCCTGGACCAGCATCAGGGCTATCTCTGCTTCGAGAACGAGATCGGACGAAGCGAGCTCCTGGATGGCGCGCAGCTGCCCCGTTTCCTGGAGGGATGGTCACCGCGGCTCATGGTCCTCTCCACACCGCAGAAGGCTCAGACGGGCGTCTTCGATGCCTTTGCCGGCGTCGCCAATGCGCTGCTGCGCCACGATCTCCCGAGTGTGCTGGCCCTTCCCGCGAGCTTGCCCACGATCACAGCCACGGGCTTCTTCAAGGCCTTCTACACGGCCCTGGCGCGGGGTAATACGATCATCGAGAGCCTTCAGCTGGGCCGGCAGGGGCTCAGAGAGGCCGAAGCGGAGCTATCCGGCGAGCAACAGCGGTGCCAGTGGGGACTCCCCACGCTCTACCAACGCACCCCCCCCGACCTCCCGGTTACCGCACCCCCGAGCGAGTCCGCCGGCGAGGTCGGACCTGATACCCCGGCGGATACTGTAGATACGGTTCCCGCCTGGGAGAGCGCTACCACGCGTGTGCCCCTGATCGGTCGCAAGCACGAACTCCAGGCCATGCGCAAGGAGATCAAGGCCGGAGCCACGACCTTCGTTCTCTGGGGAAGTGACGGCATCGGCAAACGGGCCCTGATGGCCTACTTCCTGTCGAGCTTGGGCGCGCGCGCTGAGGCAACTCTGGTCATTCGCTGCCGTGAGCTGCCCGACCCTCTGACCGCTATCTTCCTCATCGCCGAGTTCTGGCGGGGGGCAGCTTCAGCCGTCGGGTATCGGGCAGCCGAGATGCTATTGGACCCTCGCGAAGATCCCTTCGAGCGGGCCAAGGCGGCGCAGACGCTCAGGTCAAAGAAGCGCTACCGCATCTACTTTGAGGGGATCGATGCCTGGTTCGACCAACAAGCACCGACGCCCGGCACGATCGGCGACGAGACCCTCCGGGAGATCCTTCTGGGATGTCTGTCCGCCCCCGGCAACACGCTCTTCTTCTTCACGAGCAACCGGCGGTGGGCAGATATCGCGCGACTCGACACCGCCCATCGCCGCGATATCCCAATCTCGCTGCTGCCCCTTGAGCCATCGATACGGGTGATGAACCATCTGCCGCATCTGCAAGCGCTGTCACTGGAGCGGAAACGTGAGATTCACTGGCAGCTCGGGGGACACGCCGCAGCATTCCGGCTGCTGGACGGTCTGCTGGAGCTTCACGACGATGGCGGACATGCCGAGGGCCTTTTGGCCCAGCTGCTGGCGTCGCCGACTGTCGAGGAGCGATCCACCCGCGCCTGGCTCCACGACCTGCTCCACAGGATCCTGGACGGGCTCGATCCGGGTGAGCAAGAGGCGCTTAGGGCGCTCGCGCCGTTGCGACAGCCCTTCCAGGACACCGT
>CAZYYC010000045.1:0-22223 GCA_964650935.1 uncultured Anaerolineales bacterium | reverse complement strand
GCGGGAGGGACTGTGGTGAGATGAAGCCGGAGCTGAAGTCCGGGGCGTCGAAGCCCCTCGCCTCCGCTGCCTCCCGGCTCGGGATGAGCAGCAGCTCCGCCGACCCGTCCGACGTAAGATCGGCTCCCGACATAAAGGGAGCGTTGGCGGCACCGGCCACGCCCGCCACCGTCGCGAAGGGCGCGGGTACCCCGCTTCCGGGCTGCCGCAGCACCGTGGCGATGCCCTGGGCCGTGCTGAGCAGGATCTCGGCCCGCCCATCGCCGTCCACGTCACCGGGCGCGGCGAAGAAGCCGTCGAACCCGCCGAAGGTGTGGGGCACGCCGCCGCTCCCGTAGACCAGCTTGCGATCCGTGCCGTCGGAGTAGATCCAGTCGTCACGCCCGTCGCCGTCCACATCACCTAACGCTACCACCCGAGGGACGGCGTCCATGCTCGCGAAGGTCCCGAAGACACCCGCATAGAGCCGAATCTGCCTCTCAGCCACGGCGATCGTTGCCCAGTCAGCGAGTTGGTCGCCGGTGATATCGCCCAAACCGACCGCACCGACCACATCCGGGTAGGTGGCCACGGCTTCAGCGGCCACATCCACCGTCTCGGGCCACGGGCCCTTGCGCCCCAGCAGCAGGTACGCGCTGCCGCCGGCGGTGATGAGGAGATCCCCATAGCCGTCGCCATTCACGTCGCCCGCCGCTGCCAGTCCCTCTATCGTGTCCGGCGCCTGGAGCAGCGTGCGGTAGCCTGACTGCCCCGAGTCCAGGGTCACGCTGCCCAACGGGCCGGCGTTTCCGAAGATGAGGAACGCTCGCGATCCGTCCCGCTCGCCGATCAGGAGATCGGTCATGTTGTCGCCGTTGACGTCGCCCGCTGCGGACAGGAAGCTCCCGATCCGCGCGCCCTCTATACCGTAGAAGCGCGTCCGGCTTTCGGCGAGCATCTCCAGGTCAGGGGGCACGGGCCACCCGCCGGCCCGTCCGTAGACGATCGCGACGAAGCCCGCGTCACCCTCGGGCCCGGGCAGGCCGATAGCCAGGTCGGCCATCCGGTCGGCGTTGAAATCGCCGATCCAGCCGGCGAGCACGCCGCCGTCGTTGTCGTGAATGGAGGAGAGCCCCAGCCACACGGTGCTGTCGTCGAAGACGTCCATACCCGTGCGCAGCGCCGCGGGCGCCGCGGGCTGCGGCAGGTGTCCGCCCTCATCGGCCACACCCGTGAGGGTGAAGGTCGTGCCCGCCGCGATCGCCGGCGGCATGGTGCGGTCCGCACCCCCGGTGACGACGCCGGCGGGCGGCACGCTGTCCACGATGATCTCCACGTTGGCCACGCTGCTGGTGTTGCCTGCCCGGTCGATGGCGCGCGCGCTGACGCTATGCCGACCCTGGGTGTTCTCGCCCACGAGCCAGTCGTAGGACCAGCTCGATCCGTCCAGGGGGACGGTGCGCCAGGGCTGCCCGGCGATCGCCAGCTGGACGCGCTCGACGCCGGAGGGGTTGTCGGAGGCCGTCCCATTGAGCCGCACGCTGCCCGCGACCATCTGCCAGTTCACGGTGAGGGTGGGCGGCGTGTTGTCGACGGTCACGGTCGTGGGGGGGGTGGTTGCGGAGTTCAGCATCGCGTCGGTGGCCCGCGCCTGCAGCGTGTAGGCGCCATCAGGGTAGCCGGCAGCGGCGCCCAGGTCCCAGCCATACGCCCACGCGCCCTGCGTCACGGGGAGCGCTTGATAGTCTGGACTGCTTCCCGCGGGGACGATGCTCAGTTCTGCCGACCGTATCCAGGTGGTCGGGTCGCTGGCCCACCCGCCGACCACATAGCGTGTCCCGCGCAGGTAGCTGCCGTTGCCCGGCGCCATGATCGCGACATCGGGGGCGCCGCCGTCAACCACCGCGCTGACCACCTTGCGCATCTGCGTGTCACCGTACTGCAGGCTCAGCGCGATCTCATGCTGGGCGGCGGTGGTGCTGATGTTAAGCGCGATCGTGGTGGAGACCGCCTCATAGAGATTGAGCGTGTAGCTATCGGTGAACGACCACGTGAGCGTGTCGCCCTGGGTTACCATCGGGGGCGTGCGGTCGCCCTGCATGGCACCGCCGCTGCTCACCTCCAGCCACGACGGCAGCTCAAGCGACAGCGTCGTGGTGACCGGGCGATCGGCCCAGTTGTCGAGCGTGATGCTGAGGATGACCTCCTCGCCGGGAAACCAGTAGGCGCCCACGCGTCCGCCCGGCAGGCCGCGGATCGGTGTGACGCCCAAGCTCAACGCGGGCACAGGCGCATTCGCGGCATAGGGGCTCAGGCCATTGGCCCGCTCTTCGGCGTCGGTCAGCCCGTCGCCGTCGCCGTCGGCTTGCAGTGGGTCGGAGGAGACCCACGTCGTGACGCCGTCGGGAAGCGTCACCTCCCAGCCGCCTACCCAATGGTCGTCACGGTCCAGGCGCCGCACCTCTTCACCATCGAGGAGGCCATCGCCATCGGTGTCCGCGACGTCGACCCGGGTCCCGAAGCGCAGCTCCTCGGCGTCGGAGAGGCCATCGCCGTCGGTGTCGAACCTGAGGGGATCGGTGCCCAGCGTGTCGGCGTTCAGCCACTCGAAGTTGTCCGAAAGGACGTCGCCGTCGCTGTCCCATTTGGTGGGATCGGTGCCCAGGAGCTCCTCTTGCTCGTTCGTCAACCCGTCGCCGTCCCAATCTGGGTTGGACACCTCCGTCCAGCTCCATAGCTCGCTCGGCGTGGCGGGTAGCACGTCCAGCCACAGCTCAGAGGGGTCATCCCACTCCGCGGGATCGGGCAGCACGCCGTCCTCGAGATGCGTCTTCCAGCGCCACGCGTTGTACATGCCGGTCTCAGCCCAGACGGTGCGATATGCGAGATAGGGCTGAAAGGTCACGAGCCCGTTGATACGCGCCTCCAGGGCATAGGCCATGGTCGCGACGTTGCTGCACTCGAGCTGGCCGTTCACGATCTCACAGACTCGCGGCTCACTCGTATCCGTGTGCCGGAACATCCGGTCGTAGAGCGGGTAGAGTTTGCCGGTCAACAGCACCACCAGCCGGCTCTCCACGAAGCTCTTGCGGAGGTCGTCGTTCTCGCCGTAGTTGGTCTTCGTGATCGTGCCGCCGGCGGAGAGGTTAACCAGGAACGCGTTCCCGGCGACCAGCCCGCCCTCCGGCTCGCGCAGTTCGCTGGAGAACTCGCCGAACTCGGCGGAGGCCAGGCTCGTGCATACCTCACCGCCATAGAACATCCCCACAATGAGGTTCACCAGGCTGGAGAACTCGGGGAGGCCCAACCATCCGAAGATGAGGGCCAGGACCATGTCGATCAGGCCGATGATGGCAGCGATGACCTGGCCCACGAGGGGGATCAGGCTGATGGCAAAGACGACGACATAGTAGATCGTCGCCACGATGGCTTGAGCCAGCGCCACCCGCCAGGCGATGGGGTTGCCCTTGCTGTAGTGCAGGACCAGGCCGAAGTTGACCCAGGCCACCGCGATGCCCACCACCATGCCGATCGCCTGGGCGGTGGCCGCAGCCTTGTTCAGCGGCTCGGTGATGTGCTTGATGTAGTTCTGAATGGCCGTGATGAGGAACGAGATAGCCGTCTGTGCCTGGGCGACGATGGCCCAGGAGTCGACGACAAGGCTGGCGATGTTGAGCGCGTTCTCGTTGCGGCAGATCGGGTCGTCCTCGAATGCCGGGCAGAGTGCATTGAGGATGCCCATGATCGTTGAGGCGAGGGTGGCCGTCATAAACAACCCTACCCCGATGCCGTCCCAGACCGATTTCGCGAGGTTCTTGCCCAGTTCCTTGGCGAAGCTTTCCAGATCGGAGAAAACCCAACCGATGTTGGAGAAGTTTGCGAAGGCCTGCAGGTTGCCGGTGCCGATGCCCCAGTAGGCGATGGCGGTCGTTGCCAGCGGAGCCTGGTCAGGAGGCAGGGCGCGCTGCAGGGCCAGGGCCGTCTCGTCGGCGACGATCGGCACCATAGCCTGCCCGTCGACGGCAACGGCGCTGTAGGAGGAGCCCATTGCCCATAGGTAGGCGGCATAGGTCAGAAAGCGCAACTCGTCGATGTCGAGGCCCGGGTAATCGTCCTCGACGAGGGTGGCGTACCGATCCCGGTACCGCCCTTCCGCCAACTCGAGGAAGCGCGCGGGGGTCGTCATCTGCCAACCGCCCGGCCCCTGCTCGTACATACGCATCTGGACGCCGCGCAGGGTCACCATGCCGATGTTGGCGGCATTCGCGTGCAGGCTCACGGTGTCACCCTCAGACGTGATCGAGAGGTCCGTCAGATCGTGTCCGCCCGTGGTCTGCTCGTAGGCCACCACCATCGTCCCGCAGCTCACGGCGGCGCCGGAAGCGTCCTTGCAGGCATCGAGGTAGAGTCCGCCGTAAAGGTCGAAGAAGCTGGGTACGAGCTCCGAGCCGATCCCCGCCAGCCCGGCGTCCAGATGGCTGTACTGAGCCGGTCCGGCGACGGCGACATACTCGGGCGCCACGCCGAAGGTGTGCGTGATGGTGGCTGTGCCGGCGTCGCCGAAGCGGCCGGCGATCTCCTGGAGCGCCGTCTCGTCGTCGCCCTGGTTCTCCATGCGCACGTGGGTCCTGAACGTGGTGTTGAGCCCCAGCAGCAGCTTGAAGAGGTCGACGTCATCGGGTTGTCCCCCCACCAGGGTAGCGGGGGTGCTCAATACCAGCGCCTCATAGCCCTGGTTCACGGTCACGTCGAGGCCGGTGATGCGGAAGCGGTCTGTGTACTGGTGGAGGATCATGGTCTCGGTGGCCATCGAGGTCTCCGTGCCCCAGTAGGTCCACTTATGGACCCACGAGTCAACGTCCATCAGGGTCATCCAGACCATCTTGCCCTGCAAGTGGACGGCGCCCGTGGTCTCAGGGCCATAGACGACCTTGGCATAGAAGGCGTGAATCGCGCCGTTGTCCTCCAGGGGCAGCAGTGGCACGAGCACCGTGTACGCGCCGTCAGTCTCCCAGGAGCGGTAGCCATACTTGGCCTCGAGCTCCTGCGAGGGCGGGACATCGGCGGTCAGCAGCAGGAACGGCGTCATCCGCAGGTCCCCGGGCGAGTTGTCCAGGTCCTGAACGTTCCCCTGCTCGTCGAAGGGCCAGTCGAGGGCGGTGGTCGAGTAGCGGAGGTGATCGGGGTTCGCCGGCTGGACGTGCAACTCTACGTACCGGTACCCTTGGGGCCCTTCGCCGGAGATGCTGAGGTCCAGCTCGGTCATCAGCTCCGTCGTGCCTTGGGGTGAGAGATCCAGCCCGTTCGGCACGCCGTCATGGTCGATGTCATCATCCCAGAGATTCGGGATCCCGTCACCATCCGTATCGATCTCCGTGGCCTGTCCATACGGCGCCACGTCAGGCGGATAGCCCATCATGTCCCCGACGCCGTCGCCGCTGGAATCGGCCTTCAGCGGATCGCTGGTCCAGGTGCGCCCGTTGTACTCGAATCCGGTCATCTCGAGTCCGTCAGGGATGCCATCGCGGTCGGTATCAGGATCGTAGGGGTTGGTGCCCAGGCAGAGCTCGACCTGGTCGCTGAGCCCGTCCCCGTCGGTGTCGACGCCCTCATCGCCCTGACCGCAGCGACTGAGCAGGCCCGGATCATCCGACGCTTGGAGGGAAGTGAGATCCGCTGTCATCCGGTTGGCGGCCGCGATCGCGGGCGCCTGGACGGCGCCGGTCTCTGCCGCCTCGTGTACCTCTAGCCCTAACCCGCGGACCAGTTCGGGCAGCGCTGCCGCTCGCGCCTCAGCAGCCTGTACCTGCCGTTCGATAAAGCGGACAACCCCCGCTGCCTGCAGCACCGGGGAGAGCACCATCGTCGGCACCAGCACCAGCACGATCAGCGCATAGCAGCGGCGCCGGTCGCGCCGGTAGAAGCGCACGAGGAGCAGGCCCACGAACAGCACGAGAACCAGGATCACGCCGGTGGGGCTCGCCCGCAGCGGCAGCGCGTCGGCGGCCCGCGTCCACCACGCGATGGGGCTTGCCGGTGGCACCGGCTCATCGGTGGGCGAGCCAGGCGTGAACTCCCCGAAGCCGCTGAACGTATCCGGGCGGGTGCCGGCGCCTATGGGCAGGCTGCCTTCGAGTCGCCAGGTGCCGTCGGGCCCCTGCACCGCACGCGGCAGGCCCTCGACCTGTCCGTAGCTCGATAGATCGGTGACCATCCGGACGTGCGCGTCATACCCCTCACTGATCTCCGGCATCGTGAGCTCCACGACCTGCCGGACCGGGAGCCCGGTAGCGTCGACCCACAGCTCACCGCGGCCCGAAAGCTGCTGCAGAACGGCGATCGGTCGCACGGTCAGACCCTCGGGTGCTCCCGGCTGCGCTCGCAGCGCAGCCTCGGCCTCCAGGCGCACGTGCTCGGCGTAGGTCGGGCCGCTGATGGTGAAGCCATAGCGCACCAGCTGCGGATGGCCCTCAGGCGGATCGAGCAGCGTTACATTCTGTGCCCCGGCGAGATAGGCCAGTACGTCGTTGCTCTGACCGGTGAGGTTGATGGCGCTCTCGACGGGCTTGACCTCGCCGTCCTGAAGCAGGAACGACTGCCCGCCGTCCTGCAGGAGCGTTATCGTGGCGTTGCCTGTCCCGCCTTGCACCCGCAACTCGCTGTAGGCCTGATCGGGCAGGACGACGGCGCCGTCGAGGGCCAGGTTGAGCGAGGTGTCCCCCTGGCCTACCATGGCGGCGGTCGGGCGCGGGGTCAGGCGTTGATCGATGTCCGAGACGAAACGGTAACTGCCGGCCTCCTCCGCGTTGCGCCACGCTCGCTCGAGCATAGCGGCAGGCGACGGATCATCGGCACGGACCTGCAGATGGCCTGCGGGCGCATAGAGCATCACGACGAGGCACAAAACGACAAGACGAATCCGGCGAGCACGATTCCTCTGCATCACTTCACCCTCCTCTACTACGATGGGGCCGCCGGACGAGCCGGCGTGTGCCAGGATATGGCGTGAGTCAGCCCTCAACGGCGGACTATGAGCATCGACCGGAGCCCGTATACCCGATCGAACCGATAAGGTTAACGAGGTCGGTCGTGGCCACGGCGGCTTCGCAGCGCGTTGACCAGACGAGTGCCTGAGACCTCTCCGGGTCAATGCCGATCAGCACCAGATCAGAAAGCAGCAGCATCGCGGACACCGACGGGTGGATGCCGCCCAGGTCGAAGACGACCGCAACCGGTTGCAGTGCCAGGAGCTCTTCAGCCAGGTCATCGCCGGAGGTGCTAAGTGAGATGACCTCGATGTCGGGATGCGTTTGCAGGGTCATTTGCACCCCCGCGAGGATAAGGGAATCACCGTAGACAATGACCCGCTGCCGAGGCTCTGCCATAGTTAGAGCATAGCAGGTCGAAGAGGGATCCACAATGGCAGAAGCGCTAGAAAAGTGATAGTCCGCGGAGCGCTCCGCGGACTATCACATGTGGGAGTTTGCGAGAAGGCTGAATTAGGTCAACTCGAGTTTGCCGGCGTAGGCGATCACCTGACTGCGGTTCTCCAGGTGGAGCAGGTGCATGATCTCGCTCATATGATAGCGCACCGTGTGTTCGCTCAGCGAAAGCTTCGTGCCCACTTCCTTATAGGTCAACCCGGCGGCGACCAGCCGGAGCACCTCTGTCTGCCGCTCGGTGAGGGGTGCCGCCTCCTGGCTCGTCGGCTCTTGCGCCGTCGCGTCAGGCTGCTCGGCATAAGCTGACAGCCGCGCAAACTCCCGCAGCAGCCGCTCGGCAAGCCCGGGTGAGAAAGGGGGCGTGCCCTCTGCCAGACCCTGCAACGCTTCGACGAAGGCGGTGCCGCGTGTGCTCTTGAGCAGGTAGCCTGTCGCCCCGCTCTTGATGGCCTCGAACAAATCTTCATCCTCGGCGGAGGTGGTCAGCATAACAATCGTGATCTCAGGGCGCTGCGCCTTGATCGCCCGGGTGGCTGCCAGCCCGTCCCAGTCCGGCATGCGGATGTCCATCAGCACCAGGTCAGGTTCGTACAGCAGCGCCTTCTCGACACCCTCTCGTCCGTTGGTCGCGCTGCCGACAACGTCGAAACCGCGTGACTCCAGAAGCGCGGTCAGGCCCTCGATCAATAGGCTGTGGTCGTCAACGATCAGGATGCGCATACGCGACGGGGGTTCTGTCATCTCCGACACCTCTCTACACCTTCACCGGCACTTCGACGATCACCCGCGTCCCGGTACCAGGCGCTGATGCCACGCACAAGCTGCCGCCCAACTGCTCCGCGCGTTCGCGCATGAAACGCAGGCCCAAGTGGCTTCCGGAGGCGGCGCCTGTCTGCTGTGGGTCAAAGCCACAGCCGTTATCCTCGATGCACAGACGTGCTACAGCTCCCTGTGCTTCAAAGGAGACCTGCACGGCCCGCGCTCTGCCATGTTTGCGCGCGTTGGAAAGCCCCTCTTGAACAATGCGGAACAGGTGTTGCTGCGCTGCCGGCTCGAACGTACGCGCCTCCAGTCCGGGTGCCACGTCGAGTTCGGTCCGGATATTGTAGTTCCTGCCATAGCCCTCCAGGTAGCGCTGCAGTGTGGTGAAGAGGGACTGCTCCTCGGTCGGCGTCACCCGCAGGTTGAGGATCTCACCGCGCAGGTCAGCGTGCGCCTCATCGATGATGCGGCTTAGGCGCCCCAGCTGCTGCTCCGCCTTAGCTAGGTGCACGGCGGCATCCTCAACCCACCCCGCGGAGAGCGCTGCCTGCCCGTCTGCCAGGATGATCTCCGTGGCCTCCAACTGATAGCCCGCGTAGCCCAATACCTGCCCCGTGCTGTCGTGCAGCTCGCGCGCCAGCTGCTCGCGCTCGGCGAGCATCGCCAGCGCGCGCTGATGGCGCACGAGCTGGGCCTCGGCCTCGCGTTGAACGGTGACGTCGTGCAGCATCACGAGCCTGCCGGCATCCATCTCGCGCCAGTCTTGGAGCAGCGAAATCGACATCCGGTAGTGATGCCCCCCGTTCACCGACCCCGTCGAGTCGCCGGTGACACTGTACTCGACCACCACCTCATCGGAATCGGCGGGCGGCTCCTCGGGATACGCCGGCAGCAACTCTCGTATCGCGCGCCCCTTAGCTTTCCTGAGGGTCGTGCCAAGTATCCCTTCCGCCGCCGGGTTCAGGCCGGCGATCCGGGCCCCTGGGTCCAGCACGAGCATCCCCACCGGCAGTTGTTCCATCGCCAGGCGGCGTGCCAGCGGGACCGGGTCGAAGACGCGAAAGCCGAACAGGGCGATGACGTGGATGCCCAGTGTCCACGGTATGACGAGCGCTATACTGCCCTGCCGGTCATCGATCAGGTGCGCCACGCCACCTGCATATAGGGCGCGGCCTATGATGGAGCCGACGATGATGATGGCTGCAGGCCAGCGGTGCTGCGGCGATTGCCGGAAGAGCCAGACATAGACCGCTAACTGGATGGCAAAGAGGGCATACATATAACCCAGAAAGACCCAGCCCAGCGGTGTCAACTGGGGGTAGAACTGTCCAGCCAAGGTGAGACTGTGCCACATCAGGTGCACGACGTGATCGGTGGCGAGAACGACCCAGAGCATCAGCGGCATGATCGACAAAAGCAGGAGTGTGCGGCGCTTGATCCAGCGCCCGGGCCAGGCATAGTCCAGCGCAAAGCAGAACATTGCGCTGCCGAGGGGTAGCGCTGCGCCTGTCTGGACTTTGTGCCAGAAGATCCTCACGGCTACGTCCGCGGTAGCGATCATCATCAGGTCGCCGATGACCCAGAGGAAGGCAAACGCGCTGGCGATGCCGAGGGGCACGGCGCCCGGCAGGCTGCGCCGGTGCCGGCAATGGGCGGAGAGCGCCAGCAAGCACGGGAGGGTTACCAGCGGTACCCAGATCTCGGGAGTGTACGCATCGGTCCACGGCATACGAGGACTCCCTTCTTCGACGCACGCGGCTCCGAGAACAACGATGGCGGAGGCATGTATGCTGCTTCGCTATTGCCTCAGATCGTCGAACAGCGGTCGAGGCGCGACTGAATCTACACCTCTCTTCACTATTGTATCGTGCTGTGATCCGGGTGCAATCGCGGCTTCATATCGGATGCGTTTCAAGAGGGGGGCAAGCGAAGGAGCACAGACCCGCGTCCGGGGGGCATCGCTACGCCCACCGAGAGGCGAACCGATCTCGAACGGTCGATTCACGGGCTGAGAGGGACTGAGAGAGTTGACTACGTGGATCGGAAGGGGCGTGGTGGGAGAAGACGATAGGTGCCATCGGAACCGTCTGCTCTAGGGTCCTAACTCTCCCAACCTCAGCCAGGCCTCGTGGTTGAGGCGCGTCAGTCCCAGCTCGGTGCCCAACCAGAGATCGCCTCGACTATCCTGCAGCATGGCCTTGACCTCCCAGCCTGCCAACCCCTCCTCGGGTGTGAGGATCTGCCGGCCGTCGGGATCCATGCGCAGGATTCCGTTGTACTCCGATCCCACCCAGATGATGCCGGCAGCATCCTGAAAGAGGTAACGCACCTTGGCGCCGGCCAAGCCATCATCCGTTGTCAGTGTACGCCAGTTGGTCCCGTCGTAGATGGCGAGTCCGCCATAGGCGCTGAAGCCTGTGCCGAACCAGAGCTGTCCCTCATCGTCCTCGAGCATCGTGTTGAGCATCGGGTGCGGCAGATGCGCGTCGACGTCGAGCGCGTGCCAAGCCCCGTTCTCGTAGACCGAGACGCCACCCTCATAGACGAAACCGGCCCCTGCCCAGATCCGGCCCCGGCTGTCCTCGAAGAGATAGGAGACCGCGGGGTCGTTCTGCGGCGTGTCGACCCGCTCCCAGCCGCCGCCCACATAGCGTGCCAATCCCTGTTCGGTGCCCACCCAGAGCGTACCGTCGCGGCTCGACAACAGGGCCAGCGCCCGCCCTCCCGGTACGCCGTCGGCTTCTGTGAAGATCCGCCAGCGCTCACCGTCATAGCGGCTGACACCGTCGAGATGGGCCACCCACACGGCCCCATCGGACGAGGTAACCATATCGGCAACGTATCTGATGGCGGGACCCTCATCCTCGCGCGGCAGTGGACCGATCAAAGTCCCCTGGTCGGGATCCAGCGCTACGAGGCCATCTCGTCCACCACTCCATATCTGGCCACGGACCTCGACGAGGGCCATCACATCGTTGGGTGGCGTCAGACGCAACCACCCCTCCGGGAGCTTGGGCTGGGGCCAGAAGCGGCGGGCCACCAAGCCCAGCATCACCGTGATCACGATACCGATGATGAAGTAGAGGGTCTGCAGTTTCCGCGATCGAGCCGGCGTGCCGGCGTGCGGAAGGGGAGGTTGTTGGTCAGTCGCCATGCACAGCTACCCCCCCGCATCGACGCTCCGCCTGCATGGGTTGGGGCGTCTGGAGTCGACCCTGGGCTACCATGATGACGTGGCTAGCCGGCATCACCGCTCGCAGATGCTCGGTCTCATCGTGGTCATGGGTGACGTAGACCAGAGTGCACGTGTCGTTTCGGACCTGCTCAAGGATCATCGTGAGCATACGAGCCTTCAGATCGGGGTCCACGTGGGTCAGCGGTTCGTCGAGTAACAACCGTTGAGGGTGGGTCACGAGTGTGCGGGCGATGGAGACGCGACGGGCCTCCCCACCTGAGAGCTGGTTGGGGTAGCGGTGGGCCAGCTCGGCAAGGCCAAGGGCGGCCAAGATCTCATCTACGCGCGCCGCGATCTCGCGACGGGGACGTCCCAACAGGCCAAAGGCCACGTTCCTGAAGACGGTCATGTGAGGCCAAAGGGCTGCGTCCTGGAAGACAAAGCCCAGTCCACGCTCATAGGGCGGTCGCAGGCTACGTGGGCTGCTGACTAACTCGCCGGCGATCGTGATCTCGCCCGTCGTTGGTCGCTCGAGCCCGGCGATCAGCCGCAGCAGCGTCGTCTTTCCACTGCCCGAGGGACCCTGGAGGACAGTGACGCTACCTCGTGGCAGCTCCAGCGTCACATCTTGTAGGGCCGGCGCGGCGCCGTAGGCTTTGGATACGTTGACGATGCTGATCACAGTGTTTCGCTTTCCGGATTGAGGGTGTGTGGGCGCCTGGTCAGGTGTGCCCAGATCGCCAGAGCCCCCACCGCGAGTGCGCCGAACGCCAGGACGAGTGCCGTCGGCACGAGCGTCAGTCCGGCGACGGTGTCCGAGGCACCGTAGTGCAAGAAGTTGTAGATGCGCATGGTCAGGGTCGCCTGACCCGGTGCGGCGACCAGGAGCGTAGCGCTCAGCTCTCCGAGGGTCAAGCAGCTGACCACGGCTGCCGCCGCAACCATCCCCGGCGCAAGCATCGGGAGACGTACGCAGAGCCATGTTCGGAGGCGGCTGGGCTGCAGCAGTGTGGCGACCTCGATCAAGGTCGGATTGATCCGCCGCAGGCTCGCGACCAGTACCAGCGCTGCCAATCCGGTATAGCGTGCCACGGCGGCGAGGACCGGCATCAGGGCGCTTCCATAGATGCCGAGCGGCAGGAGGCGGGTCCAGATAGCGATGAGGCCGATGCCGACAAGGGGCCCCGGTACCGCTAGCGGCAGCGTGATCGCCAGCCACCCAAGCCGGCGCCCTCGTCGGGCGTGCAACGCCGCTCGGGCAGCGGTATAACCCAGCGGCAGGCTGAGCACTCCCGCGAGCAGTGCGACCCGGAGCGTATAGCCGATGTCGCCGCGCGCGGCGAGCAGTGTGGCCCGTAGATGCTGCCGGTTGCTCAGCTGTAGGATGAGACCGGCGAGGGGGATGGCGGCGCCCAGTCCCAGGAGTGCCACCGCACCCTGTTGGAGGATGAGCAGTAGGGTAGTCTCGATCGAGTCGGTCGGTTCGTGATCCGGCAGGATGGGGCGTTGGCGGAACCGGGTAGGATTCAGGGCCGCGGGCCTCAGCCGTGCCTGTGAGAAGAGGATCGTGCCGATCGTCGTGACCAGGAGCGGAAGCGCGACGATGAGGGTGCGTCCCGGTTGATGATGCACCGAGAAGTCGGCGAAGATATCCAGGGCGTAGACGTTGAGCTGGTAGAGCGAGGGGATCGCGTAATCGACCAGGCTGAGCAGGAAGGTCAATCCCCCCCCTGCCAGCAGTAACGGCATCATCAGCGGCAGAATCAGGCGCGCCAGGACACGATCGTCACGCTGATGTAGCTGCCCGGCTTCGATCAGGATCGGGTCGACAGAGGCCAGCGCAACCAGGGCCAGCCCCGTCGCCAAGGGCGCCAACCACATCACCTGGACCCACCATGCGGCGGGCCACCCACGCAGCAGGAACGGGCCCAATCCGGTTCGTCCAAGGGTGCGGTTCAGTTGGTTGGAGAGCCACGACCAGGCCATCGCGTGCGTCATCGGGGGAAAGGGGATCAACAGGAGGAAGAACCAACGCAGCACGGCGCGAAGCCCGCCTCGCCACCGATCAAGCTGCAGCGCCGCCAGGGTCCCAATCGCCATGCTCCCTGCCGACACGGCGGCGGCTAACACGACGCTGCGCCACCAGAGGGCCAACCGGCGATCCGTTGCCAGCAGCGTTCTGAGGCCCTCGGTAGGCGGCATCCTGAGGAGCTCGATAGCGAGCGCTAGGAGGGGGCCGGTGACGAGTACACCGTAGGCCAACGCCAACAGCCCGCGGCCGAGGGCGTGCCTGGTTGGCGTGGCGGTTTTCATCAGTGATGCGGTGGCCCTTATAGGAGTGTTCAGCGGACGAAGAGGTCCGTCAGATCGTTTTTGGAGGGGAGCATCTGCTCGTAGACCGCGGCGAGGTTCACCTCCATGCCGCGGATGGTCACGCCATCGAGACAGGCGGCGGTGGTCGAGGTCTCGCCGAGGGCGACGTGGCTCCATCCCGACGTCATCAGCAGCTCGGCGACCTCATCGCTGAGCAGGTAGTCGATCAGCTGTTTCCCGTTGTGGGGATTTGGGCCATCCTTGATGAGGGCAAGGGTGTTGGGAATGATCAAGGTACCCAGCTCGCCGACCGCTTGATCGGGCAACACGACCGCCACCGGTGCACCGGCGTCGACGGCGCTGCACGCATCGTCGGTGTCGGTGAGGCCGAAAGCCAGCTGTCCCTCTGCCACCAGATCGCGCACGACCGAGTTGCCGTCGACAACTTGAACGCCGTGGTCCAGCAGCTGCTCAAAGAAGGTGCGGCTTTGCTCCGCACCCCAGGTCGCATAGAGCGCGGCGGCGTGTGTGGCCGTTGTGCCGAAGAGCGGGTGGGCGATCGCCGTCCGCTCCCCGGGCCACGTCGGGCTCAGCAGATCGTGGATCGAGCGGGGCATGCGCGCCTCAGGCACCAGGTCGGTGTTGACGATGAAGACGCGCGCGCGTCCGGCGAATCCGGACCAAGTGCCCTGAGGATCCTGGAAGCTTGCCGGCAGGTCCGCTGCATTGGGCGATCGATAGGGTTCGAGCACCCCCTCCTCCTGGAGGATGATGGTCTGGGCAAACTCGCCGCTCCAGAAGACGTCGGCAAGCGGGGCACGCTTCTCGGCGATCAGCCGGTTGACCAGCCCCGTGGTCTTGGTCGCTTCCACATCGTAGACCGGCATCACCGTGATACCGGTCTCCTGCTCGAAACGCTCGAGGATCGGTTCGGAGAAGACCTGATCCACCGAGGTATAGATGACGACGGTCTGCGCCTGCGGGCGACATCCGACCAGCGTTGCGGCGAATAGGGCGACGATGAACAAGAACGCGAACGCTTGGGTGCGTCGTCTCATGAATGTGTGGACCCCCTCATCGTGGCATATCGGACCGAGATTATGGGTTCAGCGTGTAAGTGAGGCCCTCGGAGGGCACCATGACTCCCCACTGCTCATCAAGTAAGTTCTCGCTGCAGTCCTCGGCCCGCATGTCGACCGTCTCACCGGATGTGATCCAGAAGGTGGCGGAGTCGCCGGGGTCGATCCAGCCGATATCCCACAACCAGTCCTCGCCCCAGCTATCACTGGAGGAGGGGCTGATGTAGAGGTAGCAGACGGCGACGCTGAGGTTGTTGACGACATCCAGTGGGACCTGCTCGCCTGAGGGCAGGGGAACGATGCCGCTGATGGGTTGTGTGGGCACAGCCGTCGGCTGCAGGGCGGGAAGTACCCGAGGCAGCAGCACGATGCCACCGACGATGACGCCGCCACAGACAAGAAGGGCCACGATGACGATCACGGCGATGAGACACCCGCTGGTCTTTTTCTTGGCGGATGGAGCCGCCTGTGCGTTGTAGGAGGGTTGGATCACCGGTTGCGGCGGCGGGTTGTACGTTGGAGCCGGTTGCTGGGGGGGCGCGCTATAGGTGTGGGGCGCCGGTTGCTGGTAGACGGGCCCTCCACCTGAAGGCGGCGCGACCGGCGGTGGCCCGGGCATCGGCGGTGGGGCCGGAGTTTGGCCGGCTGTTGCTTTGTCCTGGGCTGTCAAGCGGCGGCCACATGATCCGCAGAAGGCATCGTCGTGGGTGATAGGCGCTTGGCATGACGGGCATTTCATCTGAAAAGAGCTCCTTGTTCTAGGTAACGGTGTCTACTGAATCGGGTTGCCGCAGTGTCCGCAGAATCTCGCCGTGGGTCTGAGCGGGTGACCACACTCTCGGCAGAACTGGGGCCGTGGGCGTGTCTCTTCAGCCTCTGTATCCTGGCCGTCGTTCGGTGCCGGCTGTTCAGCTAACAACGCCCGCTCATCCTCTTCGACCTGGTCGGCTTTTTCGTCGAGTGCCGCCAGGAAATCCGCAAAGCTACGCTCGCTCATCGGTTACTCCGCATATTCGCTGGGTACGATCAGATGGTCAAGGTCGACGTTGCCCTCAGTGGCGGCCTCAAAGGCCAGGGCTGCGGCGATGATGACATCATACTGGAAGGCGATGATATCGGGCATCGTGCCCAGCCAGCTCACGGCAGGCCGGAGCAGCGCCCCGATCCACTCCGCGCCCTGGGCTGCCGCGAAAGCACCGGGTACGGCGGCGACTCCAAAACCGGTGAAGACCGCCAACACGCCGCCGAGGCGCAGACCCCAGGCTACCGCCCAGGTAAGCCACTCGATGGCGCCATCCCAATCCTGAAAGGTTGAGTTCTCCATGAATCGGCCCGCCGACCACACGTAATCGGTCCCCTGAGCGTTGGCTGCGGCGAAGCCCTGCTCGTACTGTACCATCGGGCCGGCGAGCTGCGACCAGATGCTCCTCAAGGTGCTGACGTGAAGGTGCTCGGGTGCGGGCTGGGTCAGGCGGCGAGCATCGAGGGCCTTGCGGCAGAGGCTGGTGAAGGCAGCGCCGGCCTGCTGGCGCTGCAAGCTCCGTTCCTGTTGGTAGCTGCCCGCCGCCTTGGTCAGAATCTGCTGTCGGACGGCCTGCATCTGAGCGGGCGAGCCGTTCTGCCCCATCGCGACGATCGTGCGGGGCTTGAGTACCTCGGGAATCTGCTGGGTCGACTTCGGGAAGTCGAAGAAGGCTGGGTTGATCCCATTGGCGAGGGCCGTGGACTTGCCGCGTCCGCGGACCTCGCTGTTGATACACGAGCGCACCCACTGATGGCTGTTCATGAAGTCGATCATCGCGTTGAGGATGCTCATCATATAGCTGACCACCGTGTCGACGCAGATCGCGAGCAGGTTTTCAGCCATCGCCAGCCCGGGGATCCACTCGCGGGCCAGATCGTGCAGCCAGAGGATCTGTGCCAGCGACCAGTCCATGAACCACCAGAGCGGCGAGAAGAACCCCTGATAGTGTTCCCAGGCCATGTTCTGGTAGCGGATGGCCTCGGCAGCGGCTTTGGCCTTCTGAGCCTGTTCGTGAACCTGCTTCATGCGGCTGCCCAAGGGGCCTTTCTCTAGCAGGTCCTGGTAAGTCTGTTTGTTCAGATCGATCAGGACCTCGGCCTGTATAGCCTGGGTGTGTTCGACAAGGGCGGCGGAGAGGCGCTCCAGTCCCTGCCGTGTCTGCTCTGAGGTGCCGGGCGGCAGCTCGGCCAGCATCTGCCGCACCTGGGCGTTCATCGCCATGGTCTGCCCGGTGTCGCGACTCGTTATCTGCTGCAGGTCACTGATCAGGCTACGGAGCTGCGGGTCGTTGGGCAGATTGGTGGCCCGCTCTTTGATGTTGTCGAGGAAGGCCTTCTCGGTCGCCTGCCCGGCGTTCTGCTTGATCTCCTGGGAGATGGTGATGTTGGCCTGAACGTCGACCAATTCCTTCTTCTGTCTCAGCAGTTGCTCATAGAGTGCGTCGCGTTGCCGCATCAACAGCTGGGCCTGGCCTGAGACGGTATCCATCTGGCGTAGTACTTCGGGTGTAGGATTAGCGATGTCCGTCGGCCAGCGGGCCCACACATCCGCGATCTGCCTGTCGAGCGATCCCAGGCCTTCGCGTGAGGCCCTGACCCCCTGCTCCACCAACTCACGCTGCTGAGCGAGCTCGCGGATCGTCTTCTCGGAGAGTTCCTCCACCATCTCCTTCGTGGAGCCCTTGAGGGCCGTCTTGGCGTTTTGAGACGCGGACTTGAAGACCAGATCGAGGACATCGAAGAGGGCGAAGATGAGCTCTACCGCGAAGTTGACCATGTTATCGAGGAAGCGCTTGAAGGCTTCGTCGAAGAGCCCCAACCCTTTGTTGAACATCTCGCTGGCCTGGTCCATGAACTCGATGAAGGCCGCGGTGTTGAGGACCCAGGTGTTCAAATCCATCCGACGCTCGATGAGCTCCTGCTCCGGTCGCTCCGCGAGGTGATCGAGACAATCCCGGACGTAGGCGGTGGCGTCGCCGGGCACCTCTTCGGCTAGGCGTGCACCGATCTTACGTGAGCCCTTGAGGACACGGCGAAACTGGCGCGCCCAACCCAGGCTCGGTGCGATCCACGGGGTGATGACAAGCTCCCCGCCGGCGCCGGCGGGCGCATCTCCCTCTTGACTCGCCGGGATCTCGAACACGTACCCCCGACGAACGTTATCCCATTCGCCTCGGATGAGCTGGTCGTTGCCCCGGTCCAGGACGCATTCCCCTGCGCTCTCAATGACCTTCGTGGAGAGGATGTCCTCCTGGCCCTCGTCGGTAAGGCGTCCCTTGGGCTGCAGAAAGAGGGTTCCACCCCAGTCGCCAAGCGCTTGGAGCGCGTCCTTGTTGACCCCCTCCACCTTGTTGAGGTCGATGACCTCTGTGTCGTCCCAGAGTTGCTTGCGGAAGGTCAGGTTCCAGACCTGCGGGATCTGCACCACGACCTCGGCGATGCCTTCGACGGGCGGGCCGGGTTGGGTGTCCGTGCCTGTGCCCCGACCGGGGTCGGGGAGGAGGGTGACCTTGAGTTTGAAGCGGCTATTCGCCGCCAGGATCTGTCCGATACGTGGATCATCGTCGTTCAGCCGGAGGTGGATCTTAGCGACATCTCCCTCTTCGATCTGCGCGACGATCTCGGTCTCCTCCAGCAGTAGGACGCTGTTGGTTAGCGCCGGGTAGGCGCTGCTGGGCGCATCCTCGACCTGCACCTTGCCGTCCAGCTTGAGCGTCTTCTGATTGCCCCGATTGAGTACCTGGCTGCTGATAGTCAGGGGGTCCCAGCGCTTGTGATCACTGTTGTACGGAATGCTGTAGATCTTGGTTGCCATATCTTGCCCTTGGTTCAGAGCTGATCGCAGCTAGAGGAAGATGAGCTCATAGTCCGCCGCCTTGAGGATGATCTCGACGCGCTTGTCAATCTCTGTGCGATCGGGATAGATCGCTGTGAAGCTGAGATAGCATAGCTCTTCGGCTTTCCGGGCGTTGACGGCTGTGATGCGCAGGACGACGCGCCCGTACAGCTCGTTGCCACCGCGTGTGTAGGGCGGCGGTGGAGACCAGTCGAAGAAGTCCTTCTCTGTCGGCAACCAGGGGCGGATGCGGGCGTCCGGGATCTCCTCCCAGAGGCTGCTCTCCGTCAGTTGCAGGGCCGCGACCTCCAGATCAACGGTCTCACCCACCGCGATCTCAAAGCGCTCCTGGCTGATCTGCAGCTGATAGGGGCTGGTCCGGACCTCCACTTGGACGTCAGCGGAGGTTTGGGCTTCGGGCGCGTTGCCGGTAATGGCTAAGGTCCGCACGCCGGCCACGGCCTGCTCGTCACACGCCAGGGTCACCACCATTTCACCGCTTCCCGTGCGCGGCAAGACGCGTAGATCGGGCATATCCGGGCTCATGGCCAGATCGATGCGTACCTCCGGCGCAGGTGCCCAAGGGGCGCCTGCTACCGACTTCCAGGCCTTGATGGCCAGACTCGCCTCCTCTTCGGGCGTGACGATCACATGCTGGCTGTTCACCTGCACGACGTAGTGGATCGTCGGCTGCTCCTGCGGCTGTTCGGTCTCCGCTTCAGTTGGTCCGGGTCGAGGCTGTGTCGCTCGGGTAGCACCGCCGATGATGTTGGGGATGATCGCCGCGACGGCAGGCAGGCCACCGAAAATGATCGTGATCGCTTGGCGATAGCCCGGCGTGCGCATGCAATCGGCGGCGTTCAGCGGATCCGAGAGGCAGTCGTCGCCCCGCACAACCGGAGGCCCCATCAGCGCTGCGAAGACGAAGACCATCGAGAGCGCCAGAACAGCTCGCTGCAGGGGTGAAAAGAAGAACCCTGGTCTCTTCATACGGAACCTCCCGGACGGCGCGAGAGGACATAGCTTAGGACGACGGAGGTGACGACCGAGCGCTGCAACCCGGTGTAGCCGTAGCCTCCTGCGTCGGTGAAGATCCCTCCCACGACGAGCGGCACTGCAAAAGCGGCGCCGATCAGCAGCGGGCGCGGCAGGAGGTTCAGGATCCGATAGAGCGGGCCGAGAAGCCAATCCAGCGGGCGCCGCAGCAGCTGCAGGAGGATCGGCGTCAGGGCGATGATGAGGGGGGTGCGGGTGTCATTGCCCTCGGAGCTGGGTGAGAGCGAGCTGTAGGCGTACCACAGGCCTGCCGCGCCGAGCGAGATCGCGATGGTGATCAGGGGCGAGCTCAGACAGCCCGACAGCCCGCTGCGCTTCGGCTGGGCGGGGACCGCCTCGCGTTGGGATGTGGCTGGTGTGGGCCGGATGGGACTGGCATAAGCGGGGATGCTCGGCGCTACCACGGGCTGGGCCGCCGGCGTGCCCTCGACCCAACCGTTCGCTGTGTAGGTCAGGTAACGACCGGTCTGGGGATCGATGGTCCACCACTGACCGGCAGGGTCCTGGGCCTGGAGCTGATGCGCGCGCGCGACGAATTGCTCGTGCGTGATCTGGCCTCTCTGGAGTTGCGCACCAAGCTCTACGTACTGCTCATAGAGCTGTGTCAGAGACAAAGGTGGCATATCGTCCTCGCGAACCGTGATGAGCATACGTCTGGGTGAGTGGTGCGCAGCATGATGTGCGTCCGCTCGTCAGATCTGCGCTCAGTATAGCATGCTTCGGCTAGGGCGAGAGATACTCTTCCCGGACCGGCGAGAAGACCTCGATGATCACCGAGTCCTCGAGCACACGCACCCCATGGCGCACGTCGGCAGTGAAGCACCAGCTGTCCCCGGGCGTCGTATCGATCTCATCCGCGTCGATCAAGAAGGTCACGTGACCGCTTACTAGGTATCCCGTCTGCTCGTGGGGATGGCTGTGCATCGGTATCTCGGCGCCCTGCGCCAGGTGAAACTCAACCATCAGCGTCCGCTCCCCATAGGCGAGCGAGCGCATCACAATGCCGGGTAGCATAGGTCGATAGCCGTTGGACTGCTGCTTCAGATGCATAGGTTGTGCCTCCCGTATGGAGAATGGGTGATGGTGCCGGGACGGTTCCCCGGGATAGCGCTAGTATACAGGGGGTCAACCAACAGAGAAAGGGAGGCCCTAGGGCCTCCCTTTTGAGTAGCGGGGGGTGGATTCGAACCACCGACCTCCGGGTTATGAGCCCGACGAGCTGCCACTGCTCTACCCCGCGTCGTTACGAAGGGCAGTATACCAGCCTTCGGCGATAAGTCAAGCTACATTCCCTGGGCTATCGTATGTCGTGCTTCGGTCGGTTCTGTCCCCTTCACGTCTGTGGCTTTTCCGTCCCGCTACCGGATTGGCTCGCCCCAAGGTCGGCGTCCTCATAGACGAGGGAAGGACGCGGGAAACCTTCAACTGAAAGCTTGCAGCCCCGTCCTCGGGGCGTCGGACGCAGCGACGCCTCCGCTTGGCGGTGGCGAAACTGCCTCCAGGGTGATGCCCCTGATTTGGTCATTCCGAAAGAAGCTGCTAGACTTGGATCGGTCTTCGCCCTTTGTGGCTTGGCCCCTCATAGGATAATGTTGGTGAGTAGGTCCCCGTAGTGGGCAAGGAGGCGCAATGAATCGGTTGGTCCCGGCGGCAGGCTTCCTGCTGCTGAGCATCACCGTCGTCGCTCTGTTGGGATTCGCGATCCCTCAGGCCCAACAGCACCCCCAAGTGATGATCGCCGGGCTACAGGTGTCGCCGGGCGTGATCGGAAGCGTGATCGTCATTGGGCTCTTGCTCGGGGCCATGACTGAGATGGTGTTCGAGGCCCAGCGGTTGACTGACGTTCCTCTCTCTGAAGTGATCTGTCGCCACCATGGCTACAACGTGCTCGCTGTGGTCGGCGGTGCCTTGTTGACGCTCCTGTTAAGCGCCGATGTCGGCTTGGGCGCGGTGACCGCTTCGGCCCTTGTAGGCGTCATCGCCGCTCTGGTGGTTCCCGACTATGCAGTTCCGGCCTATTGCGGTTCCTTTGTCGGTATGACCTCGATACAGCTCCTCTTTAGCTACGAGGAGCTGGCGATTGCCGCGGTCATCGCTGCGATCATCTATGTGCTGAGTGCCTGCACCTTTCCTGGGATCGGCGGCAAGTTGGGGACGATCGCCTTTGCCGGGACCATGACGACGGCATGGATCCTGGGGCGTCCTTTTGTCGCTACTTCGATGCCCGACATGAGGACGGCTATGCTCATCATCGGCTACGCTGTGATGGCAGCCGTGTTGACCTTTTGGGTCAACGTCAAGCTGGGCCACGGCGCCGTCATGGCCTCGGCGGCGGTGGGCCTCATCGGGGGCCTGGTGCTGCCCCAGGTCTACCCGGAGATCGGCGGAACGCTGGCCGTGGTCGTCTTCTGCGCATCCTTTGCCGGTATGTCCAGCGGCGAGCGCTTCCCCAGGGGGGTGATGATGTGGATCGTCGGCCTCGTCACGGGGCTCATCTTCGTCTACAGCATACCCCTGGGCGGTGGCGCGGGCGGCAAACTGGGGACGATCGCGTTCTC
>CAZYYC010000044.1:11529-22261 GCA_964650935.1 uncultured Anaerolineales bacterium | reverse complement strand
CGCCTGCGAGGTCGCACCGCTCGGGGGGCTGCCCACAATGACGTCGAAACCCGTCCGTGTCGTGGCGGCACCCGCCATCGACCACGCAGGCGCGAGATCTCCGAGAACGTCGGGAAAAGCCGTGGCCCAGCGGAACTCCCGCCCGTGATCCGACGGAGAGACGTCATAGGCTACCCCGTCGTCGAAGCCCGCCAGACTATCGCCACACTGCAGGTGCTGCTCGAGCGTTATCCAGGGTGCCCCCACCACAAATGCACGCATGCTGAGGTTGCCCTTGCCGATCTCCACAGCCACCGGGTCGAGGTCGACGCCGTAGAGGGCACGCTGCGCCAGCACGCGGGATAGGATCACACCGTCGTCGAGCAGGTCGGGGCTGACAGCGATCCCCTGCTGCGAGATCGTCTCCGAGATCGCCGTCCGCGCCTGGGCCAGGAAGCCGGCCACGGGGTTCCACGCCCAAGGGACCCAGGGATGGTGGAGGTGGTAGCTCGCCAGCTCCCCGGCGATCCCGTCCGCCAGGACATCGAGCGCACAGATCAGGAAGAGGCCCGTCTCCATCGCGGGGTCGAGGATCTTCACATCCAGCAGCACGTCGCAGGCATCGGCCTCGGCCTGCCCCAGCCGTTCGGCGAGCTCGATGGTTTCGACCTCGCCACCGTCGGCGGCGCTCTGCAGCACGCGGCGCAGCCGCACGACCTCATCCATCGCCCGGGCAAATCGCGGGCGCCGTTCCTCAAGGACCTCCAGCACCGCCCGCTCGATCGCCGAGACGCTCACGAAGTCCGGCACAGCCGCCGACCGCAAGGCATCGCCGTGGCGACCTACGGACCACGAGCTCTCCGCCCCCTCCACAGACCGACGGTAGCTCTCGACCAGCCCCTCGCCCACGACGCCGAGATGCCGCAGCGAGAGCAGCCCATAATCGACAGGCTCGCCCGCAACATAGGCCACCCCGGCTAACACGCGCGCCGTGGTGCGGTCCGACAGCCGATGGCGCGAGAGGAAACTCCCCGCCGGGTCGATCGACCCGAAGAGCCCTCCTGCGTAACTCGGCAGGCCGAGCTCAGCAGCCCCGTACTCCAGCCGCTCAAACAGGGCCAGGAGGGCGTCATAGAGCGGCGTGAGGTGCAGCGCCTCGCTGAGCCGGTGCCCATCGTCGAGGTCCTTCCATGCGCGTCGCACGGTCGTGCTCAGGCTCTGACCCCGGTAATCGGGGTGCTCCATCGGAAGCCAACCGTGGCTTTCAGCATAGAGGATGTAGAAGAGCCGATGGACGAGCACAAGAGCAGCATGGCCCAGCCCCTCGAGCATCGCACCGGACGTCTCGTCCACGCCCAGCCTCTCACCGCGATACCGTGCCAAGCCCTCGACGATCGCCGGCAACACCTCTCCGAGCACCTGCTCACGCAACCCTGCGACCGCTCGGCGCGCCTCCGCGGCGCTCTCGCGCTTCAGGTGCTCGATCGGCGCCGGCCCATCGGCACCGACCACGAAACTGCGCGCGCGGAACACCAGGAACCAGCGCAGGAAGCCCTCCCAATCCGGACCACCGGGGGCGTCACCCCGCTGCATCTGCGGGGCAACGTCCCGCTGCATCTGCGGGAGCACGGCGTGATGATATTCGCCCAGCGTGCTGCCGACATCCGGATCGTCCCAGGCGGCACGGTAAAGGCGCCATCCACGACCATCGATCAGCATGCCCCACGTCACGCCGGCAGCGCACATCGTACCGACCAGGCGCAAAGCCGATGCTCCCCGCATCATGATGGCGGTCGCGTGCTGCGTCAACGGCTCCCCGCGCCCGGCCCGGCTCAAGGCCCGATCACGGCTCGCCTCATCGGCGAAGAGCGCGTATCCCGCGCCGTCCTCGAGTGCGGCGATGGACCATCCCAGCGCCCCCAACGTCGCTTGCACGCTGCCCTCGTCGCGCCCGACGACCGGGTGCAGCCCCTGCAGGACACTCATGCACGTGCGAGCGGCGGGCTCGAGCTCCGCCCTCACGACCGTCACAGCCTCGGTCAGGACGTGCGACGAGAACAGCGTCGCGCCGCCGCCCGTCCCGAGCTCGCCCGGCACGAGAGCAGGCATCACGAGGTCGGCCCTGTCGTTCTCCACGCCGGGTTCGGGCGAGGCGCCGGGCAGCGCCACGCACCGCGTCTCGCCCGAGGCAAGGCGCACCTCGGCCACCGTGAACGTGCCCTGTACGGGATTGCCCCTGGAGCGCACGTCGACGACCTCGGCATCCGACCCCTCGAACTCGAGATGATCGCCCACCGTGAGAGCCGTCGGGTCGGGCCACGTCAGTAAGCTGGAAGCCATAGACTCAGTCTACCTATCCCCGGATCTTGGTCACAGCACCAGCGAGTATAGCATCGAATCGCCGAACCGAAGAGCCGCCGCGGCAGCCCCCCTCAACGCTATGCTTGCCGCCCCCTCGGCTGCGAGGGCCCCCTCGGCTGCGAGGGCCCCATCCCCGGGGCGTCGCATCTAATCCCCATCAGGCGCCGGGGCCTCCGGCAAACCGAAGCGCCCCACATAAGCCAACCGCCCCCCCTCGACCCTCACCACAACCATCGTCCTGACCGGATTGTGCACCGCGCTGAACACCGTCGTCCCTGAGACCCCCTCAAAGGTCAGCGACGCCAGGGTCTGGGCCACGAACAGGGGCTCAAAGGACCCCGTCTCCTGAATCGCCGTGAAGAGCATGTTCGCCGCATCGTAGCTGAGCGTGGCCGGCGCATCGGGCACGGCGAGGTACCGCTGCTCATAGAGCTCCACCCAGCTGCGCACGGCAGTGGAGGGCTCATCAGCATAGAAATGGGTCGGGTAGTAGGCCCCCTCGACCGCGCCCAGGTCCAGGGCGTGCGAGTCCCACCCGTCACTACCCAGAATCGGCTGCAGCAACCCAAAGCTCCGCGCCTGCGCCACCAGGAGATTGGCCACGGTATGGTAGCCCGGCAAATACAGCAGATCGGGGTTCGCGTCTCGCACCGGTTCCAGGGCTTCGAAAAAGGTGGGTGCATTCTGATCGTAGGTCGACTGAATCACCACCTCACCGCCCGCCTCCTCAAAAGCCACCTGAAAAGCGGTCGCCAGGGTGCTCCCATAGGTGCTGCCCGACGCGCGGACGATGCCCACTCGCTGGGCGCCGAGCACCTCGCGTGCGAAGACCGCGGCGATGGTGCCCTGATCTACATCGATCACGGGCATGCGGAAGACGAGGGGGCGCACCTCTTGATCGGCGTCCAGGGTCAGCCCGGCAGCGACCGAAGCCGGACTGATCTGCAAGGCTCCGGCCTCGCTGACCACCTGAGCCACGCCCTCCGAGGCATCTGCGCAGACCGCACCGATCACGAAGAGCGCGCCCTCATCGAGCACCGCCTGCGCAGCTGCGCGCCCCTCCAGGAAGTCGCACCGGCTGTCGCGGAGGACCAGCTGGATCTCGCGGCCCAGCGCACCGCCGGCGGCATTCCACGCCTCCGCAGCCGGCACCACGCCGTTCCGCACGCTCCGCCCAAGATCGCCATACTCCCCCTCGAGGGGCGCGACCACGCCGATCGTGAGGACCTCCGGCGCCTGCTGAGGTGTGCTGTCACACCCCACCAACAGGAACCCCACCAAGAGCACACCTATGATCCTTAGAGCCACCCATCGTGACACCTAGTACCTCCACCCCCATGATACACAAAGGGGCGGGAATGTCCCGCCCCTGCTCGACCACGAACTGCGCCCAACGGCGCAGACAATCCTCACATAGCGCCGGGCTACCCGCCCAGATAGGCCGTCCGCACCTGCGGATCCTCCGCCAGATCGGCGCTCGAGCCCTCCAACTGAATCGTGCCGGTCTCCAGCACATAACCGCGATCCGCCACCGAGAGCGCCATATGGGCGTTCTGCTCCACCAGCAGGATCGTCACGCCCTCCTGGCTGATCTCCCTGATGATGTCGAAGATCTCCTCGACCAGGATCGGGGCCAGGCCCATCGAGGGTTCGTCCATCAACAGCAGCCGCGGTTTGGACATCAAGGCTCGGCCCACCGCCAGCATCTGTTGCTCACCACCCGAGAGCGTGCCGCCCGTCTGGGCCACGCGCTCCTTGAGTCTCGGGAAGAGCTGGAAGACGTAATCCATCGTCGCCTCGATCTCCCCTCGATCGGTTCGCGTGAACGCGCCCATCTCCAGGTTCTCACGCACGGTCAGCGGCGCGAAGATGCGCCGCCCCTCGGGCACGTGGATCAGCCCCTTTCGCACGATCTGGCTCGCCTCCACCCCGGTGATGTCCTCGTCATCGTAGACCACCGAGCCGCTCTCCACGGGCTGCAGCGCCGAGATCGTGCGCAGCGTCGTCGACTTCCCCGCCCCGTTCGCGCCGATCAGCGTGACCACCTCACCCTCATCGACATGAAACGATACACCGTGCAGCGCTCGAATCGCGCCGTAGGATACACACAGATCGTTGACTTCCAGTAATGCCGCCATACGCTATTCCCTCACTCTCTGCACCCGCGCCTAGACCTGCGCCTGGCGTCCCAGGTACGCCTCGACCACCTGCGGGTTCTTACGCACCTCCTCCGGCATTCCACGGGCAATGATCTCGCCGAAGTCCATCACGGTGATCCATTCGCAGATGCTCATCACCAACCGCATCCGGTGCTCAACCAGCAGGACCGTCAGGTCGAACTGCTCACGGATGAAGTGGATCAGCCGCATCAGATCATCGATCTCCTGGGGGTTCATCCCCGCGGCCGGCTCATCGAGGATCAGCACTCTCGGTCGAGCAGCCAGCGCGCGGGCGATCTCCAGACGGCGCTGCAACCCGTACGGCAAGCTGCCGGCAATCTCATTCTGGCGCGAAGCCAGCCCGAAGATCTCGAGAAACTCCTGGGCCCGTTCGGTCATCTCGGCTTCCTTCTCCCGGAAGCGTCGCGTGCGCAGAATCCCGTCCACGACCGAGTAATTGGCGTGCGGGTGATAGGCGATGCGCACGTTATCCAGCACCGTCAGGTTTGAGAAGAGGCGGATGTTCTGAAAGGTCCGGGCGATGCCCATCTGGATGATCTCAAAGGAGGGCAGGCCCACCAGTTCGACATCGCGATAGCGGATACTGCCCTCAGAGGCTTGATAGACCCCGGTGATCAGGTTGAAGACCGTGGTCTTGCCGGCCCCGTTAGGGCCGATCAGCCCCACCAGCTCACCATGATGCAGCGTCAGGTCGAAATCGTGCACCGCACGCAGATTCCCGAAGTAATGCGTCACCTGATCGACCTCAAGGACCACGGGGCGCGAGGAGGCGCCGTTGGACAGGTTATCGGGCCGGCCCTTCATGCGATCACCTCCCCCGCCGGTGGGATGTCCCCGGACGGCACCTCACCCGGTGCCTTGTCGGCTCCTGAGTCCCCACCGAGCAGCGCCGGCAGCCTCTGCCGTAGGAATGGGATCTCATAGCGCCCCATCAACCCCTCGGGGCGCAGCAGCATCATCAACAGCAGCACCAGCGGATAGACCACGAAGCGCCAGGTCTCGAAGCCCGCCGGCAGATAGAGCCGCAGCAAGCCCTCCAGAAGGAAGATCCACAAGAACCCGGTGAAGACCGTCCCCGTCATGCTCCCCAACCCGCCGAGTACCACGATGATCAACGGGTTGAAGGACTGGATGAAGTTGAACGACTGGGGGTGCAGGAACGCCAGGTCGTGGGCGCGAATGCCGCCCGCCAATCCGGCGAAGACGCTGCCGATGACGAACGCCAGCACTTTGGACGATGCGACGTCGATGCCGACCAGTTCGGCAGCCCGCTCGTCCTCACGCACCGAGACGATCGCGCGCCCCGTGGTGGAGTGCAGCAGGTTGCGCATCACCAGGACCACCAAGACCAGCGAGCCGAAGACCCACGGCCACGTGGTCCACATCGGGATGCCGATCATCCCACGTGCCCCCTTCATCTCAGGGAAGGGCAGGATCGTGTCCGTGTTGTCGAGCAGCACCTTCACGATGATCGTGAACCCCAGCGTGGCGATGCCGAAATAGTCGGAGCCCAACTCGAGCACCGGGATGCCGAAGAGGAAACTCGCCAGGCCGGCAAGCGCGGCCCCACCCAACAGCGCAAGGAAGAAGACAATCTGATTCGATACCGCCGTGGGGAAGATGCCCAACACCCCGGTCATCACCGGCCCGAGAACGGGCACCAACAAGATCACCGTGAGGGCAAACGCCAGGATCGTCGCCAGGGTGTAGAAGGTGAAGTGCGCCATCACGTTGACCCGATAGAAACGGCTCATCAACTTGGCAACCCCGATGTTGAAGAGCACCGCGACGATCGATCCGAAGAGCACGACAACCAGGGCTGACGGATCAGCCCGCGTCCAACGATAGGTCACATCCGCCGCGGCGTAAGCACCGATTGCGTAGAACCCGTACTGGCCCAGCGAGAACTGCCCGTTGAAACCGTAGATCAGGTTCAGGCCCAGGGCAACCATCGTGATCGCAGCGCCCCAGAAAATGATGCCGCGCCAAAACGTGCTGAGCACCCCGAAACTGAGCAGCGCCTGCACCACAATGAAGACCAAGAGCGCCCCCATGATGGTGACTATGTGAGGCTTTCGCAGCCGAGCTAGCATATCCACCCCCTATACCTTCTCCGCCGGCGGCTCGCCGAAGATGCCCTGCGGCCAGACGAGCAGCACGATGATCAAGAGCGAGAACGAGATCGCATCGCGCATCGGGGTCGAGATGAAGCCGGCTGCCAACACCTCGGCCTGGCCCATGATCAAGGAGCCCACAAACGCCCCGGGGATGCTACCGATGCCACCGATCACGGCGGCGACGAAGGCCTTGAGGCCCGGAATGATGCCCATAAGATGATGCACCTGCCGATACGCCGTCGCGTACAGCACGCCGGCGGCTCCCGCCAGCCCGCCACCCAGGGCAAAGGTCGCCGCGATGACGCCATCGACGTTGATGCCCATCAGCCGCGCTGCCGGTTTGTCGTAAGCCGCCGCGCGCATCGCCTTGCCCAGGCGTGTGCTGTTGACCACATACTGCAGGACTACCTGCAGCACAATCGACGCGCCCATAATCACCAAGGTCACGTTGGACGCCGACAAGTCCCAGACACGTCCTCCCGTCTCAATCCGGATCCCCGCCAACGTCAGGACCGCCGCCAGGAAACCGCCGAACTGCAGGCCAAACGAGAGCAGCGGGTGCTGGACCAGTTCCTTCGCCCGGACGTCGCCGCGCCGTCCCCTCAGCCGAAGGACAACATAGGCCACCAGCGACAGGACGAAA
Source organism: uncultured Anaerolineales bacterium (assembly GCA_964650935.1). Lineage (GTDB taxonomy): Bacteria > Chloroflexota > Anaerolineae > B4-G1 > SLSP01 > PWVB01. Next base: position 14,981 of record CAZYYC010000044.1, on the reverse strand, counting down.
AGCGCCCACATCGCGCCGATGGCGAGCGGCGAGACCCGGCCCGCCGTGTACACCTGAACCTCAAACGGGCGCGGATAGGTGATGTAGTTGTTGGTATAGGCGAAGGGCAGTGCCGCGAAATACTCCAGGAAGAACGACACGCCGACCGCTGTAATCAGGGCCGCGATGCGCGGCTTATTGCGCAACGGGCGGTAGGCGAACCGCTCCGCAACCACGGCGGTGACAGCGGAGATGATCATCGCCGCCCCGATCACCGTGATTGTGCCCACCAGCGTCGTCAAGGCCTCCGGCGCTCCCGGCGCAATCCAACTCAGCCACCGGTGCAAACCCAACGAGCCGATCACATAGAAGCTGGTGAAAGCGCCGATCATAAAGACATCACCGTGGGCGAAGTTGATCAACTTGACGATGCCGTAGATCATCGTGTAGCCCAACGCGATCAGGGCGTAGACAAAGCCCAATTGCAGGCCGTTCAACACCTGCTGCACGAAAACGCTGGGATTCTGGAGGAACGCTCTAACGAGGACCCACAGCACCAACAGCCCCAGTAGCGCAAAGATGCCCTGGCTGATACGATTGAGGAACATGCCGTCCCTGCGACGCAGCACAGCGCGCCTGGGTGCCGCGCCCCCTCCCGCTGCCATACTATGTTCCATACTCCACCTTCCTTAGACCCCTCACAAGGGTGAAGCCGGGACTCACGTGCCGCACACAGGTACGCAGCCCCGGCTTCCCCCTCTCAAACCTGATCAGACGCCCCGCTCACTGCCCGGGGCAGATCGACGATCGGTCAGATGCCTCGACGTTACGGGGAGACCGTGTCGGTGTAGACGATCTGCCCACCCTCGACCTTGAGCACCACCGCGGACTTCACGGGGTTGTGGAACTCGTCGTAGGTGATCTCACCCGAGACCACAGGGAAGGTCCCACTAGCCATCGCCTCGGCAACCTTGGCAGCATCCGTGGTCGTGTTCGCCGCATCCATCGACTGGAGCAGGATCAGGGCTGCGTCGTAGGCCAGCGCCGCCAAAGCGTCGGGCACGCTACCGTACTCCGCCTGATACTTGCTCACGAACTCCTGCACGATCGGGCGCGAGTCGTCGGGCGAGAAGTGGTTGGTGAAGTACCCGCCATCGGTCACGCTGACATCCAAATCCGCCGAGTCCCAACCATCGCCACCCAGCATCGCCCCCTCGAAACCGCGCTCCTTGGCCTGCGCGGCGATCAGGTTGACCGTGCTGTAGTAGTCAGGCAGGTAGAGCACGTCGGGATTGGCATCCTTCGCCTTGGTCACGATCGCCGAGAAGTCGGAATCGTCACCCGTGTAGCTTTCGGTCACGACGACCTGACCACCGGCGGCCTCGAACTCCGCGATGAAGACCTCGGCCAGGCCACGAACGTAGTCGTTACCCTGGTCCAGGAAGACGGCAGCGGTCTGCGCGTTCAGGTTGTCCCGCGCAAACGCCGCGGCCACCGCGCCCTGGAAGGGATCGATGAAGCAGGCACGGAAGATGGTCGGCTTGGTCGACCCATCCTCGTTCACCGTCACACTGGGGTTGGTGGACGTCGGGCTGATCTGCAGCACGTCGCCCTTCGCCGTGACGATCTCCGACACCGGGATGGAGGCGCTGGAGCAGACCTCGCCGATGATGAACTTCACGCCATCCTGTTCAATGACCTTATTGGCAGCGCTCACCGCGGCTTCCGGGCTGCACTGGCTGTCCTCGACGATCACTTCGATCGTCTTCCCGTCCACGCCGCCCTGCTCATTCCACTCCGCGACGGCCAAGAGCACGCCATCGCGCGTGGACTGACCAAAGGTAGCGACATCGCCACTCAACGGCGCCAAGATCGCAATCTTGACGGTATCATCACCACCGGCGCCGCAAGCACTCAACGCCATCATAGCGACCAACAACATGCCTATGAGAATTTTCCAGCTACGCATCGTCCTCTCCTCCTACTCAGATCTGGCTTGGAACATGAGAATCTGGGGCTAGTTGACCCAAACCGGCTTTCCTCCTCGACTGTTCGTAGCTCACCTCCTCCCTGGCTGAGTGCTGACGCGTCCCCCTCTCGGGCCGCATCCAACACCCCCTATTTTACCGAGTTTGCTGTCAAGTGTCAAACTTGCCATAAAATCAATGTCGAATATAATGTTGGGCGTTGGATGTGGGTGATCAGCGCCACGGCGACCGGGGAGCGATGGGGTCAGCCGGGGCGCAGTATAGCATAGGGAATCCTCCCCGCAAGGAGTTGGCTATGTCGAAAACCAAACTACCGTTCGCCGTCCTGATGGCCCTACAGATCATCGCCGTCATCCTCTATCCTCCGAACTTCTTCCAACGTGCCCCCCAGGCCATCGTTCTGCCCCCCGCCCTGATCCTGCTGTTCGGCCTAGCCGTCGTAGGGTTCAACACCAAGACGCTCTCCACCGAGGGGACTCGAACGGCGCTCATCTTTGTCCAGGGGCTGAACGTTATGATGCGCCTGCTCACGTTGCTCCCCAACCTCACGACGACGTCAGGCGCCTGGGCCTGGGATCTGCTGATCGCCCAGCTCGTGGGTATCGGGCTCTCCTGGTACTCGATGACGGTGCTCGAGCATCACCGGCTGGAGGAGCTGCGCTTCACGAGATCACCCCGTGACAGCGGTTGACAAACTGCCCGTTTGGGCTAGAATGTACACTCGTTGCTGATGATAAGGGGCCGCCCTGTTGCGGCCTTTTTGATTGACAAGCACAGACTGGCAAGCACCGACTGGCAAGCACCGACTGGCGAGCCCACGCCGCCGCCCATACGCAGGACATGCACTACGGAGGAGAGAACTATGAAGGCGATCGAACTCCGCGCTCAGCCGCGGACGCTCATTGGTAAGAAGGTCAAGCACTTGCGACAGCAAGATGCCGTCCCCGGCGTCGTCTACGGGCGCCACATTGATCCCCTAGCCGTGCAGTTCGACGCCAGGGAATTGCTCGTTGCTCTGAACCGAGCCGGGACCAGCGCTGCCGTGCAGTTGCAGGTCGAGGGCACACACGAGCCTTATCTGGCGATCTTCCGCGACGTTCAACACCACCCCATCCGCCGCGATGTCTCGCACGTCGACCTGCAGGCCCTGAGCCTGGATGAGACGGTCCAGGTGCCCGTTAACGTCGTGCTCGTCGGCGAGTCCCCGGTGATTGTCGAGGGTGAGGGCGTGCTGATGCACCTGCTCAACGAGGTGACCATCGAGGCGCTGCCCACGGCTCTCATCGCGGTCATCGAGGTGGACATCTCCGGCCTCACCGAGGTGGGTCAGACCATCACGGTCGGCGATCTGGTCGTGCCCGACGGCGTGGAGATTCTCACCTCCCCCGAGGACACCGTGGTCCAGATCACCTACATGGCTGAGGAAGAGGACCTCGAACCGGTCGAGGAGCTGTTCCCGCTCGAGGGCGAGCTGATCGAGATGGG
>CAZYYC010000044.1:0-11429 GCA_964650935.1 uncultured Anaerolineales bacterium | reverse complement strand
GAGATGGGCGAAGCGTCCGAGGACGGAGAGGACGAGGACTAGCTGCGATAGGCAGCAAGACTGAAACGAAAACAGGCGGGGCCGCGGCCCCGCCTGTTCCTGTATTTGAGCCCGATACTTCAGATCCGGTGACCCAAACCCGCCGAGATCGTGCGCGCCGCGCGCAGCAGCGCTTGCTGGGCGCCTTCGATCTGACCCTCCGTCATTCGATACGTAGGAGCGCTGATCACCAGCGCCGCCGCAACCCGCTCGCGATGATCCCAGATCGGCGCCGCCAATTCGACCAGGCCGGAGTCCACCTCGCCCCGGACCAGGGCGGAGCCCGTTGTCCGGATCTCATCCAGCACCGGCTGCGGGAGTGTGGATTCGCTCGCCCGCCCTACGGCTACCGGATGCCCTTGGCTGCGAAAGGCTAACAGGACCCGTCCGCCGGCGCTCACGTGCGCCGGCAAAGACTGCCCCTCCCGGCGCACGGCGTGAACCGGATGCCGGCTCGGCACGGCATGGAGATCCACACAGATGCCGTCCTCCAACACCACCAGACTCACCGTCTCACCGGTGCTCTCAGCCAGCAGGTGCATCTGCGGATCGGCCACAGCAGAGAGGTCGAGGGACGAGAGCACAACGCCCGCCATCTCCAGCACTCTGACGCTGAGCCTGTACTTGCCCGTCCCGGCGACCTGCGCCACCAGGCCCGCATCCCTCAGGGCGGTCAGCAGCCGCGACACGGTGCTCTTGTGAAGCCCCAGTTCGCGGCTCAGGTCGGTCACACCAAGCTCGGGGCGCTCACGCGTAAAGCACCCCAAGATCCGCGCTGCTCGCTGAACCGACTGCACGGCACTTTCCGTATGCGCGTTCGCCGCCACGACTTGCGTCACGGTCGCCTCCCTACCCCTCGCTCTCCGCTCTGCGAGACGCAGAGCAGAGGGCTACCAGCGATTCGCGCGCTGGCGGCGCTTGCGCGCCGCGCGCCGCGCCCGAGCAATGCCCTTGCGCTTCGCGATGCGAGCCTCTTCGCCCTTGGTCACGAAATAACGCCGCTTCTTGAGTTCACTGAAGATACGATCCCGAGACACCTTGTTACGGAACCGCTTGATCAAGCTCTCACTGCTCTCATTCTCTCGTCTCACCACAACTGTCATCCTGCACAACCTCCTCTATAGGGTCAGAATCCCAACCATCCGACGCCATCTGTGACGATCCATTCCGTATCATGACACGGAACGCCGTTCCACTAAGCGGTACACATACCATACCATGATTGCCTGTCGCGTCAAGCCTGAATGAAACCTTGACGAACCCTGACGAATCGTGTATCATGAAGCCAGTGGAAGACCGTGAACTTACAGAATGGCGAGGCCTATGACCATCGATGAAGCAGGCTATACGTTTGAGGTTGGCGATGCCGTCTACCACCCTAACAATGGGGCAGGCGTGATCGCGAAACTCCAACGCATGCCGACATTGCGCAAGGACCAGCGATTCTACCGAATCCGTATGGTCAACAGCACCAAGACTGTGCTCTGGGTGCCGATCAGAGAGGCTGAGGAGCTGGGCCTGCGCCCGGCAGCGGATGAGGAACAGGTGCGGGAGGTGCTTGAGGTACTCGCGTCCGATCCCATCGAGCTACCCGACGCCCACAAGCAGCGCTACAAGGTCTGCGAGGAGAAGCTCGACGACGCCGACACGATCCGCACGGCGGAGGTCGTGCGGGATCTGACCTGGCGCCGAGTGCAGAATGACAAGCTTAACGTCCCCGGACGCCGCATTCTCAAGCGTGCGATGAAGCTGCTCGCAGGCGAGATGGCGGTCGCCCAGGGGCTCACGTTGTCGGAGGCCGAGGAACAGATCAACGAGGCGCTCAAGGCTCACGTGGCCACAGCATAGACCACGGCACACTGCGCACAAGGGTGATTCACTTGGGGGCACGGCTGTGCCCCCAAGTCGTTGGAAGACCAAGATCAACTTAAGGAGGTGAGACCAGATGGCAAAACAGGAGAAGATTGAGATGATGGGCACCGTGACCGAGGCCCTCAAGGGCACCAAGTTCCGCGTGGAACTGGAGAACGGTCACGAGGTCATCGGATACCTCAGCGGCAAGATGCGACGCTACTACATCCGCATCCTGCTTGGAGACAAAGTGAGACTGGAGCTGTCCCCCTACGACCTGGACCGGGGCCGCATCGTCTATCGTTACAAGCGACAGCTGGGGCAGCGGGACTAAACATCGCCAGGACACGTGCTCCCCGCACGCGCGCGACATAGCACCAAGGAGGTAACATCACCTATGTCCGAACGACAGCGCGGAACCGTCAAATGGTTCGACATCGAAAAAGGGTATGGCTTCATCCAGCGCCGTGAAGGCAAGGACTTGTTTGTCCACGAATCGGAAATCCGCGGACGCAACGTGAGAGTGCTCCACGAGGGTCAAGTCGTCGAGTTTCGCATCGCCCGCACCGATCGCGGGCCCAAGGCGGTCAACGTCACCACCCCGTGGTACACCTAGGCGTTTCCCACCTACCTACAGTCCACGAACGCAAAAGGCCCCGGAATCCGGGGCCTTTGTGCTTCCTCACCACACACCTGATCGACCGCTACTCCTCGTCGATCTTGGCTTGTGCAATCACCTGTTCCGCAAGGTGGGACGGCACCACGTCGTAGCGCACGAACGACATCTCGTACAGACCGCGCGCCTGAGTCAACGCACGCAGATTGGTCGCATATTGCTGCATCTCCGCCAGCGGAGCTTCCGCCGTGATGATCGCCTTGTTCGCTTCCTGTCCCATCCCCTGAACGCGCCCGCGGCGTGTGTTCAGATCCGACATCACGGCACCCGCATACTCCTCAGGCACGGTGATCTTGTACAGATAGACCGGCTCGAGCAGGACGGGACGCCCGGCGCGGAAAGCCTCCTTGAAGGCCTCGCGACCCGCGATCTGGAAGGCGATATCCTTCGAGTCGACGGGGTGCTCCTTACCGTCGGTCACCGCGACCCGCACGTCGACGATCTGGTAACCCGCCAGGGCTCCCTGGACCATCACCTGCTTGACGCCCTTCTCGATGGAGGGCTGGAACGAGGAGGAGATGTGACCACCGAAGACCTCCCAGACGTAGTCGAACCCCTCATCGCGGGGCATCGGCTCCACGCGCATATGCACCTCAGCGAACTGCCCCGCACCGCCGGACTGCTTCTTATGGCGGTACTGCGAGGATCCTGGCGCGGTGACCGTTTCCTTATAGGGAACGCGCGGCGTCCGCACTTCGAGCGCCACGTTAAAGCGCGACTTCATACGGCGCACCGCCGTCTCCACATGCGCATCGCCCATGCCCGAGAGGATCGTCTCGTTGGTCGAGGGATCCTGGCGCCACTGCAGCGTCGGATCCTCCTCACAGATGCGTGTCAGCGTCTGCCCCATCTTGGCCGTGTCCGCTTTGGTCTCAGGGGATACGGCGAGGCTGTACAGCGGAGCGGGGAAGAGCGGCCCGCGCACGACCAGGGTGTGGGCCTTGCTGCACAAGGTATCCCCCGTCTGCGCTTCCTCAAGCTTCGTGACCGCCCCGATATCGCCGGCGTGGAGCGTCTCAACCGACACCTGCTGGTTGCCCCGCATCGTGTAGAGCTGGCTGAGACGCTCAGACTCCTGCGTGCGCGGGTTCCAGACAATGTCGCCGGCATTCAGCTGCCCGCCGAAGACCTTGAAGTAGCTGATCTTGCCCACGTAGGGATCGGCGATGGACTTGTAAATCAGCGCCGCCAAGGGTGACGCATCGCTGATCTCCAGCGTCTCCACGCCCTGAGCTCCCTGGGCCTCAAATGTGAGGCCCGCAGGCGAGGGCGCTAGGTTCGCCAGCACATCCATCAATGCACCCAATCCGACCAGCGGGCCGCCACCGGCGCCCGCCAGCACCGGCACCCAATCGCCGCCCGCGATGACGGAGCGCAAGCCGTTGGCGATCTCCTCGGGCGTGATCTCCTCATCCTCGAAGTACTTCATCATCAGTTCCTCGTCGGCCTCGACCGCGGCCTCGACGATCTGCGTGTAGAGCTCCTCGACGCGATCAGCCAGATCGGCAGGGACGTCGCCGGGCTTGCTCTCAGGGCCGAGATAGGCCTTGCGCTCCAGCACGTTCACGACACCCTCAAACTGATCCTGGGCGCCAATCGGGAGCATCAAGGGCAGGAACTGCGCATCAAAGGTCTCCGCCAGGGAGGCCAGCGCCTTATCGAAGTTGGCGTTCTCGCGATCCATCTTGTTGACCAGCACGGCGCGCGGCAGCTCCTCGTCATCCGCGTAGCCCCACGCCAGCTCGGTCCCCACCTCGACACCGGCTGCCGCATCGACGACGACCAAGGCCATCTCCGCCGCACGCAAGCCACTGCGCATCTCACCGACGAAGTCCGTGTATCCGGGGGTGTCGATCAGGTTGAACTTGGTCCCCTTCCACTCGAGCGGGGCCGTCGCCATACTCAGCGAGATCTGGCGGCGCGTCTCCTCATCGTCGAAGTCGGTCGTCGCCGTCCCCTCCTCAACCTTACCCCGCCGGCTGATCGCCTTGCTCAGGAACAGCATCGCCTCCACCAACGTCGTCTTGCCGGACGATCCGTGGCCGACAAGGGCGATGTTCCGGATGTTCTCGGTCGTGTACACTTTCATCTACTCTCCCTCCAGGAATGGTCGCTCTTCGTTCGTGGGCGCAGCGCAGATCGGGTCCGTTCCACGCTCACCGAGACAAGCAAAAACGGCCGTGGGGCCGTCACTGTACCATGCATATGCGATGGATGAAATACGGATACGTATTGTAAAGGAATTCAGCCGAAAGTCAACGCACCCATCTCCCGTAGAGACGCCCCGGTGGGGCGTCTCCCGGTGCGGCGTCTCCCGGTGCGGCGCCCGCTGCCCGCGCCTATCGCGCCGCCTGCTCCTCAGGGAGCAGGAACGCCTCAAACACCTGGTTGCCGAGCAGACGTCCACGTGTCGTCAGGCGCAGCCGCTGCTCCTGCCACGTGAGCAGTCCCAGCTCGACGAACGTCTCAATCGCGGCCCCGTAAAGCGTCTCCAGATCCGTCCCACAGATCGCCCGGAACCGCCCATCGACCACGCCCTCGGCAAGACGCAGGCCCATCATCATCGTCTCACCACAGACGACGTTCGTCGCAGCCGCCACCTCACCGTACCCCCCCAGGTGCTCGCTCCGGATGGCGTGGATGTAGGCACGCGGGTGCGGTAGATTGCTCCATCGACGCCCCCGGAACCACGAGTGCGCGCCCGCTCCCAAACCGAGCCACGGCTCATTGCGCCAATAGATCAGATTGTGCGCCGAGACGGTGGGGCCGATGTCCTCAGTGGTCCCGCCGGGCGGCAAACTCCACACGGCAGGCGCTGACGTGGTGCCACGCGCCCAGTTGGAGATCTCATACTGCCAGAAACCGGCCTCGTGAAGCCGCTCCGAGGCCGCCTCATACATGTCAGCGGCGAGGTCGCCATCCGGAGGCTCGACCTCGTGAAGCATAAGCGTCTCCGCCAGCGGTGTGCCCGGCTCCAGCGTCAGCGCGTAGAGTGAGAGATGGTCAGGACCGAGGTCGAGACAGCGGTCAACCGTCTCGAGCCACAGCTCCGGCGACTGCCCCGGCAGGCCATACATCAGGTCCAGACTGATATTGTCAAAACCGGCCCGCCGTGCCAGAGCATAGCTCTCGACCGCTTCTTGCCACGTGTGAAGGCGCCCCAACATCACCAACTCGTGGCTGTGGGACGACTGCACGCCGAGGCTGAGCCGGGTCACACCGGCCTCCAGCAGGTCTGCTGGGTACGTCCCACTGAACGTCCCCGGGTTCGCCTCCAGGGTCACTTCAGCATCCCACGGCAACCGCATCTCGGACCGCACCGCCTCGATGACGGAGGCCACGTGGTCGAGCTGCAGCAGCGAAGGCGTGCCGCCCCCAAAATAGAGGGTCCGCGCCTTCACGCTGACCGACCGTTCGGCACGCAGCCGCACCTCGTCCGTCAGCGCCTCCACATAGGCATCCTCCAGCAGGAGCAAGCCGGTGTAGGTGTTGAAGTCGCAGTAGCTGCAGCGCTGCAGACAGAAGGGCACGTGGACGTAGACGCCCACATCGACGCTCGGCGCTAGCCGTGACGGGTGCATCACGCTCGGGCCTCCCTCAGCAGCTCCGCGGCGAAGGGTGCCGCCCTGAAGGGCGCCCGCTCCCTGATGATCCGCGCCTTGTCGCTGCGGCGGAGCTTCTTGAAGAACGCCTCGGCGGAGAGCGCCGCCCCGCGGTCGTCAAAAGACCACGCCGCCACCAGCCTCACAGGAAGGTGCGCGCGGGTATAGCGACCGCCCCGTCCGGCCCGATGCTCCTCGAGGCGGCGCGACAGATCGTTGGTCATGCCGGTATAAAATGACCCATCACCACACCTCAGAACGTAGACACACCACTCCATCGCGGCCTCTCTCTCCGTCAGGACGTACCCGTCTGACCCGCGCACCGCCTCGGCATCTGCGATCCGTTGAGCTGCCGCCGGACCAGCCCGCATCCTCTCCATCGTCACCCCGATTGGCCCGTGAGTATACCCCAGAGCCATCACCGGACAACACGATGGCGGCGACGAGGACTTGACCATATCCTGTTCATCCATAGAATGGACGTGGGCGGCCTCGTGCACGAGGCCGCCCGTATCACGGCACACGGGCGCCATGCAGCACAGGAGGCAACGCCATGTCTCAGCTGACGATGAGACCCCAGGAAGCGAGAGCCGAACAGCCGGTGCGCAAGCTATCAAGCCGGCAGTTCCTGGCCGTCTATGCCATCCTTCTCATCATCCTCTGCCTCATCACCAAGTTCCGGGGGCTCTCACCCTTCGTCCTCCTCCTGCTCGTGCCCGCAGCCATCGTGGCCGGCGTGACCTACTCCCGCGCCGTCTATCTGTCAACGCTCGGGCTCCTTGCCGGCGCGAGCCTCTGGGCCTTCCACATCCGCGGCCACGACCTGAATGTCGGTGTCCTCGCCACCGTTCTCGTCATGGCGATCAGCGTTTTCCACGCAGAATGGCTGAGCCGCTGGGCCCGCCGGCGGCGGCACCTTGCCGCGGAGCTGGCTGCCGAGCGCGATTTCGTCCGGAGCGTGGTTCAGACCGCGCATTCGATCATCCTCATGCTCGACCACCGCGGCGCCATCACCTGGTACAACCAGGCTGCCGCCGATCTCCTGGGCGCCGGCCTTGAGGAGGTCCGGGGCGAGGAATGGGTCACCCGATTTGTGCCCGCCGACGATCGCGGGGGTGTTCGCGAGCGGATCCTGCAGACCATCGCCGGGGACCCCACCCACGGCTTCGTGAACCCGATCATCGCCCACGAGGGCCTGCGGCAGATCCTCTGGTATGCGCAACCGCTGCCTGAGAGGGACGGCGTGGCCGAGGGCCTCTTCGCGATCGGCTACGACGTCACCGAACAGGTCGCTGCCGAAGCGGCTCTCCGAGAGAGCGAGGCGCTCTACCGCTCCCTGGTCGAGCACCTCGGTGAGGGGATCTGCATGGTCTCTACGGAGGATGAAAGGATCCTCTTCGCCAACCCTGCGGCGCACGCGACCTTCGGCGTGCCGTCAGGCAGCCTCGTCGGCGGCACGTTGGCGGACTACACCGATCCGGCGACCTTCGAGCGTCTCAGGTCACAGACGGAGCGTCGACTCCGCGGACTCACCGACAGCTACGAGATCGACATCCGCCGTCCTGACGGCGAGCCGCGCACCCTGCTCGTGACTGCCGTCCCACAGACGAACGACGACGGTGTCGTGCCCGCGACGTTGGCGATCTTCCGCGACATCACCGGACGCAAGGCCGGCGAAGCTGCCCTGCAACGGCGGGCGACGGAGCTCGACCTGATCAATCGCGTGGGCCGCGAGATCGCGGGCGAACTGGAATGGGAGGCGCTTCGTGAGCGCGCCGTCACGCTCATCCGCGACGCCTTCGGGTATGACCACGTGGGCCTTCTCACCGTCGATCACGATCGCCGCGAGATCCGGATGGTGGCCTGGTCCGACGCCTTTGACGTCAGCTTCCCGCCGGACTACACCCTCTCCCTCGATCAGGGGTTGCTGGGCTGGGCATGTCGCCACGGCGAGGCCGTGCTTGTCAACGACGTCGCCCAGGATGACCGCTACGTCAACCGCTATGCCGATCACCTGCCCACGCAGGCCGAGCTGTGCGTCCCCATCTGGGTGGGGGATGACGTCGTGGCCATCCTCGACGTCCAATCCGCGCACAAGGATGCCTTCGATGCCCAGGACCTGATGGTGATGCAGACGTTGGCGGCCCAGCTTGCCGTCGCCATCAGCAATGCCCGGACCTACGCTGCGCTCCAGAAGGAGCTGGAGGAGCGCCTCCGGGCCGAGACCGCCCTCCGCGACAGCCAGGAACGCCTCAACCTGGCGCTGGAGGGCGGCGAACTCAGCCTCTGGAGCTGGCGCCGTGGTGAGGATATCGCGCTCGATGCCGTGAGCCGGATCACGTCCCTGGGCTATGCGGCGCCGGAAGGACCCACCGGCTATCGGGCCTATCTTGCCCTGGTGCACCCCGAGGATCGCCGGCGCTTCCACGACGCCGTGCGCACCTACAGCAACGCCACCGGCGACCGCCCCTTTGTGACCGAGCACCGCCTGCGCGCCCAGGATGGGACGTGGCGCTGGATGCTGGTCCGCGGTCGCGTCGTGCGGCGCGACGCATCCGGCGAGCCCCTCCGCATCGCCGGCACCTTCCTCGATATCACGGCCCGCAAGCAGGCCGAGCTCGCCCTGCAGGAGGCCAACGCGACCCTTGAGGCCACGGTCACCGCCCGCACCGCCGAGCTGCAGGCCGAGCGCGACAGGTCCGCCGCCATCCTCCGCACCACGGGCGACGCGATCGCCCACGTCGATCGTGACCTGCACGTCAGCTACGTCAACCCGGCCTTTGAGCGCGTTACCGGTTACACGGCGGACGAGGTCCTGGATCACGACATCCGCGAGTTGGTCAAGGCCTACAACGACCCCGAGATCACCCGCAGGATGCGCACCATCCTGGCTGAAGCCGAGACTTGGAACGGCGAGCTGGTCTTGGAGCGCAAGGGTGGCCAACCCTATGATGCCCTGGTGCATATCGCCCCGGTCTGGGATGGGGGTGAGACGCCCGCCGGCTATCTGACGAGTCATCGCGACATCAGCGCGTTGAAGCGGCTGCAGCGCATCCAGACACGCTTCATCAGCAACGTCTCCCATGAGCTCAGGACGCCCATTGCCGTGCTCAAGCTCTACACCGACCTGCTGCCCACCGCCACGGCGGAGAAACGCCCCGCCTACGAGCGCGCCTTGCAGACCGAAATCGAGCGCCTGACGCGCACCGTCAACAATATCCTGCGCATCAACTCGCTCGGCGCAGAGGGCGCGCACCTGGATCGCCGCCCCGTCCCGCTGAACACCTTCATCCGCGAGGAGGTGTTGCCGAAAGGGGAATCCCTGCACGGGGAGGGAGCGCCCCGCATCACGACTCGGCTCACCGAAGCCGATCCCGACATCACGCTCAACCGCAGCTGGCTGGCGGAGGCAGTCCTCCACCTGATCGAGAACGCCCGCCACGCCACGCCCGCCGATGGCGAGATCACGCTGAGCACCGATCTGCACACGACGCCCCACGGGCAGTGGGCCACCATCGCCGTCACCGACACCGGCGTGGGCATCCCCGAGGAGGAGCGATCGCGCGTTTTCGACCGCTTCTTCCGCGGGAAGCAGCGCGAGGAGGATCAGTCGCCCGGTGCGGGCCTCGGCCTGAGCATCGTCCGCGCCATCGTCGAACTGCACGGCGGGCATGTCACCGTCGACAGCGAGGTCGGCGTGGGCAGTACCTTCACCCTCTGGCTGCCCATCGGCGAACACGTGGTCGTCAACTATCCCTCATCCCCCATCCCTCAAGGAGTCCCGTATGACACGACGTAGCGCAGGCCCTTGGCTCGCCACCCTTGCCCTCAGCCTTCTCCTGGCAACAGTCGCCTGGGCCGCCACCCGACCCGCTGCTGCCGCCATCGATCCGCAGCCCGACCGCCAGGCGACCGAGATCACCTCGACCGGCCCCTTCACCGCCTACATCCCCCTCGTCCGCTGCTCCAGATGGGAGCCCGTTCCCCTCGTCAACGGCGGCTTCGAGCTCGACTGGAGTGTCGAGTCCTCGCATCGCGCGCTGCGCGTCAATACCGACGGCACGATCGAGGAGATCGAGCGCAACGAGTTCCTCACGCCGCCGGGGTGGCTCACCTGGTTCAAACACGGGATGCCCGTCGAACACGACCCAAGCAATGACGTGGGCTGGACCCAGCCGGAAGTACGTCCAACGTCCAAGACCGAACCCGATCGGATGCGCAGCGGTGCTCAAGGCCAGCAATTCTTCAGCACGTGGCGGCTGCACGATGCGGGCCTTCTCCAACAGGTTAACGTGGAGCCCGGAGACGTCGTGCGGTTGAGCGGCTGGGCCCATGCTTGGTCCTTCAACGGTGGCGTGCCCGACGGGGAGCTGTTTGCCTATTGGAGCGAGGGCGGCCACGTGGGGTACAACCACTTCTTCGCCCTCGAGGGCACGGAGGGCCTGGACGAGGCCGACTGCAACTTCACCTTCCTGGTGGGGATCGATCCCTACGGCGGCACCGACCCCTTCACGGATACCGTGGTCTGGGGCCAAGGGGCGCATATCTACAACGCTTACCACCAGGTCCCGAGCGTGATGACCGCCGCTCAGAGCCCGACGATCACCGTCTTCCTGCGTTCACGTACGCTCTGGCGTTTCAGCGACAACAACGCCTACTGGGACGACATCACCCTCGAGGTGCTCAAACAATAACAAGGAGTCAGCCGAGTCATGCCGACCAACCTGCCGCCCGATTACTTCGCCGCCGAGGAGAAGTTCCGCACGGCGAGGTCGACCGAGGAACGCATCGCCTACCTCGAGGAGATGATGGCCATCGTGCCCAAGCACAAGGGCACCGACCATCTCCGCGCCGATCTGCGGCGCCGCCTGTCGCAGCTGCGGGCCGAGGGCAAATCTCCCAAGAGCAGTGCCGGTCGACAGGTCTCCCCCTTTCACATCGATCGCGAGGGTGCCGGGCAGGTCGTTCTGGTCGGCATGGCCAACACCGGGAAGTCGTCGCTCGTCGACGCCCTCACCAACGCGACCCCCGAAGTCGCCCCCCAGCCCTTCACCACCTGGACGCCCACCCCCGGGATGATGCCCATCGAGAACGTCCAGGTCCAGTTGATCGACACCCCACCGCTCAACCCCGACTTCATCCAGCCGGAGATGATGGACCTCATCCGCCGCACCGACCTGATGCTCCTCGTGGTCGACGTGCAGGCCTTTCCCATCGAGGAGCTGGAGGAGGCCGTCGCCATTCTGGAGGAGCACCGCATC
>CAZYYC010000043.1:18717-23306 GCA_964650935.1 uncultured Anaerolineales bacterium | reverse complement strand
GATGGCGACCAGGGAGGCCAACAGCGTCGCTCGCACGCCGAAGCGTGACAGGAGGGGTTTCGAGCTTAGGAGAAAGGGGATCTCCCCCAACGTTCCCACCGTCAGACCGAACCCGAACAGCCATATGGGCGCACCCAGCTCCTCCATACGGATATAGAGATAGGTCACCATTGCGGTGTAGCCCGTCATTCCCAGGAAGACCACCACCAGAAATCGCTGCAACAGCGGGTTGCGCAGCAGCGTTCGGAACTCCTCACGGAACGTACCGGATAACGGCTCCACGCGTGGCGTGACACCGGCCAGAAGCAGAAAGAGCATGGCAAAGCTGCCGGCTGCGGCATAGAAAGGCACCCGCAGACCGACAAGCCCCACCAGCGCCGACACCGCCGGTCCGGTCAATGCCGGGCCGAGCGTACCCACCACTCGCTGGCGACCGAAGTCATCCTTCCGCTCGCCCAACCTGGCCATCACAACGTTGTCGAGCATCGACATGATCGGGGCCAGGCAGAGAGAGTAGAGCGCCACCACCGGGAGCAGACCCACGAAGCTCTGCGTGACCATGATGCCCAGCATACCCAAGCTTGCCCCACCTGTGGTGATCAGCGTCACAGCCTTGTGCTTGCGCGTCGCGTCGGCGATCGCTGTCCACAGCGGCGCCCCCACTATCGTCATCATGGGGGGCAGCGCGATCAGGATACCGATCTGGGAGCCCGTCAGACCGCGCTCCTCGTAGTGCATGGCGTAGTAGGGCATCGACGACGCCATCGCCATGAAGAAAAAGAGATAGCACAATCGTAATCGTGTCACAACGTCCTCTCGAATAAGGGATAGCGCCCTAGCTCACTCACGGCGTCGACTAGTGCTTCGAAGTGCGGTGCAGGCCACGGCATACCCTGATCCGGACCGCAAAAGTAGCCCCCATCCCGACCCAGCTGCCGGAGCCGCTGGGCGACCTCTGCCCGAATCGCTGCCGGCGGACCTGCCACGATCGTCGCCGAACTGACGCCTCCCTGTAACGCGATATGGCCCTCACCGGCGGCGGTGCGCCGTCGCAGTTCCGTCAGGTCATTCGCTGTGGCCTGCACCGGGTTCAGCACATCAACACCCAAGGCTCGGAACGTATCCAGTAACGGCATGATGTGACCGCAGCTGTGGAAGTTGATGAGCACGCCGTGTTGCTTATAGAAATCAAAGAGCCGCGCATACTCGGGAACCAGGAAACTCTCAATCGTCCTCGGCGAGAGCAACAGCGCGCGCTGAGTGCCCAAATCATCGCTTAGCCCCACCATCTCCACACCGACGCTGACGTAGTGGCGCGCGATGCCGAGGTGGAAGTCCATGATTCGGTGCAGCAGCTCGCGTACCGCCCCGGGATCCGTGTGAAAGCTCATCATCATGGTCTCCATCCCAACCAGCATGTAGCTCTTCTCCCAGAGCGTGTCACGATGGGAGCCCACCAGGAAGGTTACCTCCGGCTGCCATCCCCGTATCTGCTCATAGATGCGCCCGCAGATGCGCGGGTCGTCAGGATCGGGCCACACGTAGTGCCTCAAGCCCTCGCGCAGGTCGGACAGCGGATGACCTCGCGGAAAGCCCATCACACCTTCGTGCTCGCGATGCCACTCCACGCCCCAAATATCGGTCCACCGCGAGCCCACCGGCAGGTGATGCCCACCGCCATCTGCGCCGGGCCTTTCAGGAAAGCCCTCGTGGTTGGCGCCGTGGAAAGCGATAGGATGCGACGGCGGCGCCACTAGGACCCGGTCCGGCGCGTCGAAGGTGATGATGCGCCGCGCGTTCTCCTTATCGGTCACCGGTTCTGCGTGCCCCCTACACACCCAGACGCTTCTTGAGCTCGCGCCTTGAGGGATTGTCGAGGATCGTACCGTCCGGCAACACGAGGGTCGGCACGACCCAAGCCTTGCCACGCAAAGCCAGGAGTTCGTCCATCACGCCTGCATCACGATCGATATCCCGATAGTCGTAGGCGATAGTGTGGCGATCCAAGAAGGCGCGCGTCATCCGCACGTCCGGACACCAGACCGCCCCATACACGATCATCGTCGGGGTCGCTGCTTCATCCATCGTTACCTCCCTCACCGTCCAAAGACGCCGGCTAACGCAAACGCCGCCGGCTTAGGGTTGCCTTCGAAGTCGATGACCGCTGTATTCGCCGCACACGGAAAGCTGTCGTGTCCCATCCACACGATGAAGCCGCCGCACCGCGGGAAACGGTCCTTGCACGCCGCTGCCGCCGTCGCCAGCACGCGCGCCTGGCGTTCCTGTCCCCAGGCGACGTAGGCCTCCAGGGTCTCGGGCTCACGCCCCATCTCCGCCACGAACTTCGACCACTCAATCCACCAGGAGGTCCGTCGCCACAGGGGATTCTCGAGCGTGCCCGGGAACGGCACGAGGTCGCCCGCATAGCGACGGACTAGATCAGCAGAGCTGGGGCCGGGAGCACCGACCTCTGAGCGCATCAACGCGTCGTCATCACGCCAGTAGGCCTCCCACGCGGCATCGAGGGCACCCTCGACCTGCCACGGGCCGTGGACATCCCAGTGCACGCCCTGTCCGTATCTCTCCGCATCGCCCGAGAAACTCGGCCCGGAGGCCGATGTCGGCAGGTAGCGCCGCGTCGGGTCCAGCTCGCGCACCACCTCCCCCAACGCTGCCAGCGTCGGATGATCCAACCCCAACGGCTCCCCACTCCCGGATCGCTGTGCGTCGGGTTGACCGGGCAGCACCCGGTCGTTCATCAGCTCGTTACCGCCGCACCAGACGAAAAGGGAGGCGTGGTGTTGGCGTCGCGTGATATAGGAGCGCGCAATCGCCGTCAGGGTCGCGATGCTCTCTGCATCATCGGGTGCGTAGTTGTCGATTCCCGATGAAGAGAGCGGAAACTCCTGCCACACCAGCAGGCCCAGCTCATCGCAGAGGTCATAGAAAACTTCGCGCTCCAGCACCGCCCCGCCCCAGACCCGCAGCACCGTCACGTGCAGATCGCGGTAGAGCCGCAGCCGCTGCTCGTAGGCGGGATCGTCCAGATCGGCGAAGTTAGGCCGGATCGGCGTCCAATTGAATCCCTGCAGAAAGACCTCGCGACCATTGATCACACACAGCCACGGATCAGCGTCATCGGGTGAACCCGCACAGGGCCGCCACTCAACGTGCTTGAAGCCCACACGCCGCACAGCACAGTCCACCACAGCCCCACATGCGTCAAGTAGCTCCACAGACAGCTCGTAGAGCGGCTGCTCTCCGTAACCGTTGGGCCACCACAGGTCGACCTCAAGATCCTGCCATAGTAGGGTGAACTCGACCGAACCCGTCGCGTCAGCGGTCTGAGACAAGTTCAGCGTCTGCTCGCGCACGCCCTGGGGCCCACCACGCCCTTCGGTTGGGGTCAAACCGCAGCGCAGCGTCGCCCCCTCGCCCCGGACAACACCTGAGAGCTGCAGTTTGCCCACGGCAGGATCGAACTCGGCATCCGTCGTCACGCGCAGCGACGCGATCTCGCCCCCTTCCACCACCTCCAGCTCGATCTTGTCCCATATCCCGATCTGTACCAGACGCGCCGTCCAGTCCCAGTGGTAGTTGAACCGCGGCTTCCACGCCCTCATCCGCGACGTATAGCCGAACTGACCCAGCCATCGCGGGGGACACTCGAAGATGATCTGCAGCCGGTTGTCCGACGCGCGCAGATGGGGCGTCAGATCCACTATGTGGGGTACGAAGCTGTTGTCAAACTTGAGGAGCTCGCGCCCGTTGAGCCACAGGCTGCCGTTTCCGTCCAACCCCAGACACCTCAGTCGCACGATGGTGCCCGTAGTCAGCCAGGCGTCGGGTAAGGCTGTCTCGTAAACCCAGTGCCGGTTCTCCACCCACTCGCACTGCTCCGCATTCAAGCCCACGTTCCAATCGGGCAGGCGTCCGGCATCGAGCAACGCCTGTTGCACCGACCCCGGGACGCGCGCGTGCAGCGCAGGTACCTCCGCCCGCGTCGTGGTCGCCAACGTCATCTCCGACTCAAACCGCCAGGCATGCGGCTGAAATCCCCCCAAGCGCCACGGCAGCTCACCCAGATCATAGGTTCTCTTCACCACATCACGCCTCCCCAGCGATCTCACCTCTAGACATGATCTACCGGCAGCACGTAACATGGGACCGGCAACAGCGCCGTCAGGCCTCTGGGTAGCTCCTGATGAGCAGCGACCGGGGGCCCACCGAAGACAAGGCGCGTGGCCTCGACAACAGGGAGCTCCACATAGGCCGAGGCGTGGCGACCCTCACGGATATCCACGCGCCCATCCTCGACCGTCAGCGTGGTGACACGGGTCCGGTCATCCTCGATGATACCCAACGCGACGGCAAAGTCGGACACGCCCTGGGCCTGTTGATCCAGATAGCCGCGCGCGCTCGTGAGCACCTGGGTCAGGTCATTAACGCGATACATCGCGCTGTTGCCGCCTCCCCAGTACGATGCGTACCGCATCAGCCGCCCCATCCGCACTTTGTCCCACATCGAGAGGGCCCATGAAGCGGTACGCATCGTACTGGGGAGGCGGCAACAGCGCGATGAATCGCGT
>CAZYYC010000043.1:1548-18707 GCA_964650935.1 uncultured Anaerolineales bacterium | reverse complement strand
GCTCTCGCCGAAGTTCCAATCCAGCAGAGCCCTGATCATCCCGATCTCGTTACCCGAGGTGGATACCAACTCCATCACCCGCAAGTGCCGGCGCTCCTGCCCGCGAAGGATGGCATAGCCATCCTCGGCAATCCAGAACCGCAGGTCCATCGTCTGAACCTGCCGGGCGAGATCGGGCCGGATCGTATGGCAAGTCTGCCGGGCCTGGCAACGTTCGATCGTCCCCAACGCCTCCTCGGGAAAGACCTCCTCGATCTCCGTGGATGCCACGCCGTGCCACTTGAGCGAACGGGTCGAGAAGCTCAGGTCGTAGGCAGGCGAGGCCATCTCCCAACCGAAGGTGTTGTAACGCTGGCGGTCGCCCCCCAACCAGGACGCCGGATAGCCGATCCGGCGCATCTCTGTGACGACGTGCGTCATCAACTGCGTCATATAGCCCTTGCCGCGAGCCTGCGGCGCCGTCGAGACCGCTCCGATCCCACCAATCACCATCCGGACGCCTGCCGTCACAACCTCGATGGGATAGACGCCCACGTGCGAGACGATCTCACCGTCCTCATCGATCACGTACGCCCACTGCATCGCCTCCTCAGTAGGCTGGTAGAGATGCGGATAGGCCCGCTCGAAAAAGGCCTTCGAATGGCCGAAGGCCCGCTCCACAAAGCGCATCAACGCCTCAAACTCGTCGACACGGGGATGTCGTATCTCAACGGTCATGACGACCTCCTTATCACCATAAGCTCTCGCTTCACACCTCAGCCCCAGATGGCGGCACGTCGGCTAGCGCCCGACGCGTCAGCCGAAGGAGGCCAAGGCTGAGCAGGGCGACCACGGCAAGAGCCCCCTCAGCAGCCACGTCGCCCCAGGTCTGTGCCGCATAGACCGTTACGGCGTTGCCCAGCGCGTGCCACAGAATCGCCGCCACCAGGGGCCAGATACGAGCCTGACGAAAACACAGCACGACCAACGTCGAGAGGCTCATGTGGAGCACGATCGCCATCACGCGCTCGGCGGCGGCCAACAGCGGCAGGTAGAGCGGCATCGACCAAAACGCCTCCACCTGGGCCAGGGCCTCTTGCGGCAGCCCCAACGTCGCCGGATCGTCGACCCGCGCAATCACGACCATATTCAGCAACGTCAGCGCGACCAATACTCCGATCAGAATCGCCTCGATGCCGCCGTGACCCAGTCCCATAAAGGCCGCATCACGCCAACTCCGTGCGTCCTTTTGCCAGAAACGGAAGACCAGGTACCTGGCGACCTCCTCAAATACACCTGCCGAGAGGCCCAGGACAACGGCCTGAATCCACAAGGGCTGGGAAGCCATATCAAAGGCCTGGGCCAATATGCTATTTGCGGGAATATGCACGAGCTGCGAGGCGACAAACGTCGCAGCCCCAGCCAGCGCCAACCGCAACGGCTGCGACCAACGGCGGCCCACGACCAGCACAGCAGCCACCGGTAGGCCAACCATCAGCAGGATCTCCAACACCACCACCGCAATCACCGAGACCTGCATGGATATCTCCTATTAGCTCGTCAACTGCGCCCGCATTCGATAGTAGGGCAGTCCGTCGTCGCCGACGAACTCGCCCGTGCGTACAAAGCCCGCCCGCTCATAGAGCCGCCAGGCCACGCTGTTATCCTGCACCACGGTCAAGAGGATCGCGGAAATCGCCGCATCTCGTGACCACGCCATCACCCGCGACATCAACGCACTGCCCAAGCCCTGCCCCTGATAGGCATCCGCCACCGCCAACCCGAAGGTCGGCGCGAGCTCGCCGGATGCCTCTCCGTCGCCGTGCGATCCGACAACATCCGGTGTGGTGGCGAGGTCCCACAGAAAGCTCCATCCGACGATCCGCGCGCCGTCAACCCCCACCAGATCATACTTCGTGGGGACTGTTTGTGTGTTCGCGCGCACGATGCCCGTGCACGTCTCGACCGAGGTCATCACATCCAATGGGCGAAACGTGCGTTTCGAGGCCGCACTCAACCCATTATAGAAAGCGACCAACGCCTCCGCATCGCCCGGCGCGAGCCGCCGGATCACCACCCCTCGCAGTGCCGCCACCCTCAGCCCCCGACCGCTGGTCGCCCTGCCGCCGTAAATGTTAGCTGGGTCTCCAGGAAGATCGCCTCATCGATCTTCTCGTGCACCGGTCCGGTCTGGTCGGTCCGCACGCACTGCACCTCGACCTGCCGCGCACCGGCTTCCTCCGCCAGGGCGCTCAAGCGCTCCGGGACGACCGCCTCGGCATAGGCCACGCCCTCGTCCAGCGTCGCGAAGTCGCGCACGCCCGCGTCGAGCCCCAGGTTGCCCGGCAGATGGACCCTGTAGAGCGCACCGAACTCGATCGGACGGATCAGGACATGCGCCCGCTGTACCACGCTTCCCACGACCGCTCCGATAGCGTTCGCCACATCCGCGTGGGGTGGGAGCATCAGATCGGTGTTCAGGCGCTCCGCCGTCCGCGGCATATAGGCGCCGACCGGCGCACCGACCGCAACGACGGGCTGCCGCAGCGTCAACCGGCATCCCAGGTCTGTCTCCTGCACCACGTCCAGCGCCCGTGCCAACAGCCCTGCCGCCACCGGCTCGCGTTGCCATTCGGCGACCGCGACCTCGTCCCCGAGCACCTTCGTCACCAGCTCCATCGCTACACGATTGGAGACCGCCTCGATGACGCCCTCACAGAAGGCGTCGACGTCAAGCCCCAGCTGAGCCGCTAGGAGCTCCGCGCCTAGGCGTGCGGCCTCATCATCCCACAGCGTCAGGCGCCCCAACGCGTGCAGGGCATCCGTGGGCGTGAAACCGACACGTAGAGCGAGCTGTTGGGCCACCAGCCGCTCCACCCGGTCCATCAGGAAACTGTGATAGGTCGGATCTTGTGCCAGGCCCACCAACGAGAGGGGACCCTCCTGGAGCCGCTCGACAAGCGCGCGGTCGGCTTCTGCCACCCCAGCTCCGGGCCGGCGTCTGGAGATCAGGAACTGCCCCACAAACGGCAGCAGCGGACGCTTCTTGACGTGCCGCTGTCTCGCCAGCTCCTCCAACACAGCCTCGCGGCTGATCACACCCTGATCACCCAGCCGGCACAGCGGCAGCACCCGCTGCGGACCGACCGCGACCGGGAACCTCTTATGGGCCTGTGAACTGAGGAAGCTCCGCGGGTCCTCACCGTTGACGCTCAGCCGTACGTAGCTATCACCCCCAAGCCCGACGGTATGCACGTCCGCCGCCTCCACCATCGTACGCCACCGTCCCACCTGCGCCCCTTGCGGATTGAGCCGCGGACGACCACCGCGGAGGGCCGCGATGTCGGTCGTGGTCCCACCCACATCGACCACCCAGACGTTCTCACGCCCGGCGACGAACCAGGCACCCACCACGCTTGCCGCCGGGCCCGAAAGGATGGTCTCGATCGGACGGCGCATCGCCCACTCTGACCGTACCAGGGAGCCATCCCCCTTGACCACCATCAGGGGCGCCGTCACGCCTGCTGCATCGAGCGTCGACCGGACCGTGAGGATCAAATCGCGCAGCGTGGGAATGAGCCGCGCGTTCAGGGCCGCCGTCGTCGCGCGGCGGATTGCGTTCAGCTTTGTCGTCAGTTCGTGCCCACAGGTCACCGAGACGGGTCGTCCGGACGCCGCCGGACCCTCCGCTGTCAGCTCCTCGATCAACGCCTTGACCCGCAGCTCGTGAACGGGATTGCGAACGCTGAAGTAACCCGACACGGCATAGGCGACCACGGTGTCACGTCGTGCCAGAACCGCTTCCCGAACCGCCTCCTCGTCCAGCGGCGCCCGTTCCTCACCATCGATGGTGTGTCCCCCGCGCACATAGACGACGTCCTGCGTCACCAGATCCTCGCTGAACGCGTGCTTGCGGATCAACGCCTCATCATAGCCCAACAGGAGCAGGCAGACCTCGCCCCCCTGCCCCTCGACAATAGCGTTCGTCGCCAGTGTGGTCGAGAGCCCGACCAGGCTAATCTCCGCCGGACCAATCAGCCGTCCGGGGTGGTCGGCGAGCTGCGCCTCGGGCTCGAACACGCCCCGCATCGCCGCCTCGATCCCGATCGCCAGATCTTGGTGCGTCGTCAGGGCCTTGGCTGCTGCCAGCACGCGCCCCGCCTCCTGATCCATGAGGACGGCGTCGGTCGTCGTACCGCCCGTGTCGATGCCCAATACAATATCCATATGGTCTTAACATTCCCTTCCCACAACACATAGCCGGCAATTGGCGCGCCGGTCGCACCAGGACCATCTTACACTGGTCCTGGTTGAAGGCTAGAGCTCGCCTCAGAACTCGTCACGCCCATAGCACGACAAGAGGAGCTCGCCGGACAACAGCGAGCCCCTCAAGAGTCTGCGACGTCCTCGGTTAATGCCTACACGATCTCAGTCAGTCGCGATGAGCCGCTCGATCGTCGCGACCTTCTCCTCAGCCTCCGCCTCGGAGAGCGCGCCGATCCGGAAGTCGACATGGAAGACCTCGCCGGGCGCCAGGACCTTGACGTTGCCCTTAGCCTTCTCGGCGAGGAACCCCTCCGGCTCGCACGTTCCCGCCTCCACCAGCGCGATAGCATCTTGATCGGCGGTACGTGAGATCCAGCGCGTGCCCTTGGGCAGTTGGTCGGGCCGGTGCCCGATGTAATCGACGTTGCCGTCGGGGTGGATCTGCACCGAATGCGCCCACCCCGCCTCATCGGCAAGATAGTCGATGAAGAAGACCGCCTCGGGATCGAAGGCCATGTCGGGCGCCAAGACGTGATGCGCCTCAGGATGACGACCCAGTTCCTCGATGAACTCGACGTAGCCGGGCCCGGGCGTGATATGTGATGGGATGCTCGCGCGCACCCGCACGTGCTCGGGCGTCGGCTTCGCCGAATAGACCAACCGGCCATGGTCCACCGGCTTGAAGTTGACGTGAGCCAGGTACATCAGAACCTGCCCAGAGCGCTTCAGGTTGGTAATCGTCATCGAGGCCCTGAACAGCGTCGCCCCCCGATATAGCTTGACCATCGGTTCGGCCAGATAGCAGTGCGAGAAAGCGACCGTGTGCCGGTAACGTCCTCCCAACCCGATGTAGGGTCCCTCATCGTCTTCACCGAGGACGACGTGGGCACGTCCGTAGGGCGCATTAGGTAGCTCCCCGTGCAATGGGTGAGTGTCCGCCGGACCGGGTGATCCCACACCGGTGATGCCGCAGTGCTGCATGAAGCCCCCGAACGTCTCCAAGAAAACACGCGTCGGATAGGGCTGGTCGACCATCGACCGCATCGTCAGGTCACGATCGTTGAAGACGACCGACCACACCTGCTGCCCTTGATAGGGCAGCAGGACCACGTCCCCCACATCACTTCGCAAGCGGAGCCCGCAGACGCCACTGTCGAAACGGAAGGTCGACGCGGCAAGATTCTGCTCCGGCGCCTCGACCAACGCCTGCTCGCGCTCCGTGAACATCGCCGGCGCTAGGTGAATCACATTCTCTACGCGGCCCATACGCACCTCTAGCTCCAGAGTCGGTCGTGCGAGTGCTCGGTATCCCATACGTCCGTGGGCCCGAAGTAACCGGGCCGATCCGGATCGATGAACTCACGCACAACCGCCTCGTTCAGATCCTCGAAGCCCAGCCCGGGCGTCTCGGGCACCTCCATGTAGCCATCCTGAATCAAGGGATTCGGTAGGCCCGTGATCAACTCGTTCCACTTGGGCTCATCCACCGAGTGGTTCTCGAGAACGAGGAAGTTCTCCGTGGCGGCAGCACAGTGAACGCTGGCCAAGGCCGCAATCGGCGACCCCGCCATGTGCATCGCCATCGCGACGCCGTGCTCCTGCGCAGCGTCGCCGATCTTCTTCGTCTCCAGAATGCCGCCCGAGGACGCCAGGTCGGGGTGGATGATCGACACCGCGCGGTTCTCCAGCAAGGGCATGAAGTTGTCCTTGAGGTAGATATCCTCGCCCGTGCAGATCGGCGTCGTGACGGCCCGCGAGAGCGTGACGTACTGGTCGGTGAACTGCCAGGGCAACAGGTCCTCGAGCCAGGCGAGCGTGAATTGGTCCAGCGCCTGCCCCAGCCGGATGCACGACTCGAGGCCGATATGGCCGATATGGTCCACCGCCAGAGGAATCTCATAGCCGATGACGCTGCGGACATCGTCCACATACTTACAGAGGATGTCGATGCCCTTCTGCGTCAGCTGGATCCCGGTGAAAGGATGCATCACCGTGTAGCTGCGCAGCGTGTCGGGAAAACCAATCACCGTGTCGGGAATGTTCCTGAGGAAGTAGATGCCGAGGTCCATCTTCAGGAACTTGAACCCCTGGTCCATCCGCGCCTTGAGCCGCTTCCCCATCGCCTTGCCATCCGGTTCCGAGGGCGTGTCGCTGTAGACCAACACCTTATCGCGGAACTTGCCGCCCGCCAGCATGTACGCCGGGACGCCGTATGCCTTGCCCGCCAGATCCATCAGCGCCATCTCGATGCCACATACTCCGCCGGCCTGGCGCGCGTGATGGCCGAACTGCTTGATCTTGCGGAAGACCTTGTCGACGTTGCAGGGATTCTCCCCCAGGATGCGGCTCTTGAGCATGAGCGCAAAGGTGCTGCTGGCGCCGTCACGGACCTCGCCGTAGCCGGAGAGCCCCTGGTTCGTGTCGATGCGGATCAGGGGGACCCGCATGGGGAGCCCCTTCAGATGCACGACGCGCATATCGGTGATCTTCAGGTCCGAAGGGCGGGAGTGCTGGTTGACATACTGCTCGCTGATCGTGGTCATAGCCGTGTCTTTCCTCCATAGATGATGGACAAACCTTAACTACCTAAGCGGCGGGCGACGGCATCCCTCACCCGTCAGTCACCGCTCATCAACAACGGTATCGTCGCGTTGCCGTACGGCATCACACCGACGCGTGCGGTTGACGGCAACGGCGCAACAGCGGCCTTGACCGCCTCCTCCAATGTCGCCGGGGTAAGCAACAATCGGCGCACTTGCTCCGCCGGCATCTCCGAGACCACGTAGATGCGCGCCAACCGCACGGCGTCGCGGCCAAAGATGAAAGCCTTGTGGGGCCCGACTTCGAAGGGTTCTCGGATAAACTGCGCCATCGCAGCCTGATGGCTCTCGAACCCGCGTGCCATGAAGCGCTCCCAACCCAAGCTTCCCGCGCCATCCTCGCACGCCGCCACCAGGATGATCGTCCCACCCTCACGCGTGACGCGGTTGGCACACGAGACGGACTTGTGCGCCTGATAGAGATTGATGTCCTTGGGATAGCCTCCTGGGCACGTGATCATCACATCGAAGGGCTCACGGACCGGGGCGTCGTAGATGCGGCGCACCGCCGGCATCGCCGCCCGGATCACCGCCAGGGGATCCCCTGCGAAGGCGTCGACGATCTCCTTCCGATCGTTCATCACGACGTTGAGCGCAAAGTGGATATCTGCCGCACGCCCGATGTCCTCGATGTCCTGACGCAAGGGATTGTCCTCATAGATCGCCAGGGCGGAATTGGGGTCGCGCAGCAAACTGTGGTTGGCCGTGATCGTACGCCGCCCTGCCAATCCGATCGCCGCACTCTTCACACCGCCGGAGAAGCCCGCGAAGTGATGGGGCTCCACGTTCCCAACCACGATGCGCAGATCGGCCTCCATATAGAGACGGTTCATAACGACGGGCGTGCCCCTTGTCGTTGTCCCAAGCGCCACGAGATCCGGCGCATCGCAGTCGTGAGAGACCACCCGGTAACGCCTCAGCACCTCCGGTGGCACCACCGACGGGAACGCGTCCGGACGCATCGGGACATGGGTACCTGTCGCAATGACCAACGTGATCGCCTCGGGTGGGATCCCCGCCTCATCGAGAAACCGCAACAGCGGCGGTAACATGACGTCGTGGGGTACCGGGCGCGTCTTGTCGTTAATCGCGATCGCGACGCTGCGCACCTCGCTGACGGGCGGGAGCGGGCGTCCCAACGATCGCGCCAACGCGGTAGCGACCACCGCTTCCGGATCAGACGCTCCCGCGGTGTCGGTCGGCAACAACGTCTCGACGTGCGCCGCTGTAGCGAGCTTGAGCGGCAGCGTTCCCCTACCGTAGAGCACGTCACGTTCGTAGATCGGCATATGCATCACCCCCTAGTCTAGTCACCTTTCGCCCTCTGGCAATCATGCATCAGGGCAGCAGTTGCCGTGATGGCCTTCGCATAACTCCCATGAGTCAGCTATAATATATCAACGGACCAGATCAAGACTATGAGGGAGACAGGCATGCCCGAGTTCCAACCAGCTCACCATCCCCATCGGCGCTATAACCCGCTCACCGGCGAGTGGATCACGGTGTCGCCACACCGCACGCAGCGCCCCTGGAAGGGACAGGTCGAGAGGCCAATCCAGGCGTCGCGCCCGTCTTACGACCCCAACTGCTATCTCTGTCCCGGCAACGACCGTGCCAACGGCGCCGTCAACCCGGCTTACACCTCCACCCACATCTTCACCAACGATTTCGCCGCACTCCTCCCCGGCACGCCGGAGTTAGCGAGCCACGAGCATCCGCTCCTACGCGCAGAGACCGAACGCGGCACCTGTCGCGTCATCTGCTTCTCTCCCCGTCACGATCTCACCCTTGCCCAGATGGGCACCGGAGAGATCCGCGCCGTCGTGGACCTATGGGCGCAGCAGGTGGAGGAGCTGGGGCAGGACTACCGGTGGGTCCAGCTCTTCGAGAACAAAGGCGCGATCATGGGCTGCTCCAACCCACATCCCCATGGTCAGGTCTGGGCGGGAAACGCCTTGCCCAATGAAGCAGCTAAGGAGGACCACCACCAACGCCTCTACTTCGAGACCCATGGGCGCCCACTCCTGGTGGCCTATGCCGATCTCGAGATTGAGCGCCGTGAGCGTGTCCTCATCGAGAACGACCACTGGCTGGTCGTCGTCCCCTTCTGGGCACTCTGGCCCTTCGAGACCCTGCTCATGCCGCGCCGCCACGTGCTCCGTCTCCCCGAACTGGTTGCCGCCGAGCGCGATGCCCTGGCTGAGGTCATCCGCACCCTGCTCATCAAGTATGACAACCTCTTCGAGACGAGCTTCCCCTACTCGATGGGATGGCATGGCGCGCCGACGGGGCCCGGCGACTTCGCCCACTGGCAGCTTCACGCCCACTACTATCCTCCACTCCTACGCTCGGCAACCGTGAAGAAGTTCATGGTCGGCTATGAGATGCTGGCAGAACCGCAGCGCGACCTCACCGCCGAGCAAGCGGCGGAGCGCCTGAAGTCGCTGTCCGACGTGCACTATCTGACCGAGTCCTCCTAGTTCGACCCTGAGAGGAGCAGCATCGATGACAGAGAAGATCTTGGTCGTGGAGGACGAGCTGGTCCTTCGTGATGCGCTGACCTACAACCTCACCCGGCAAGGCTATGAGGTCATCGGCGCAACCGACGGGCACCAGGCTGTCGAGCTCGCGCAGACCGAGCAGCCCGACCTGATCCTCCTCGATATTATGCTGCCAGGGCTCGACGGCTACGAGGTCTGCAGGATCCTGCGCAAGGACTTCACCGCCCCCATCATCATGCTTACCGCTCGCGACGACGAGGTGGACAAACTCGTGGGGCTGGAGGTCGGGGCGGATGACTATCTGACCAAGCCCTTCAGCATGCGCGAGCTGCTGGCACGCGTCAAGGCCCAGCTGCGACGCGTCCGGGCCCTACGCGAGGAGCTCATCGCCGACCTTGAAACGCCCACCACCGACACCGATATGCCCGCCGCCCCTCTCCGCTTCGGCAACCTATCGCTGGATCTGACGCGCCACGAGGTCCGCCTCAACGGCGAGCCCCTGGCGCTCAAGCCACAGGAGTACGACCTCCTGGTCTACCTCGCGCAGAAGCGCGGGCGCGTCCTCTCCAGGGACCAGATCCTCGAGGAGGTCTGGGGCTGGGACTACACAGGCGGCAGCCGTACGGTGGATGTCCATGTGCGCTGGCTCCGCGAGAAGATCGAGGACGAGCCGGCCAACCCCACCCGCATCATCACCGTGCGTGGGGCCGGGTACCGCTTCGAGGGATAGAATGTTCTCATCCATGTGGTGGCGTGTGACCGTGCCCTTCGTCGTCATCCTCTTGGCAGCGACGCTGGGCCTGACACTCTATCTCTCTGCCGAGATCCGCACCGCCCGCCTGGACGACCTGAGCGACCGCCTCGTCGATGCAGCCATACTCATCGCCGATGGCCTGCAACCGCTCCTCGGCCCCGATGCCGATGTCAACCTCGACACCAGGACCACTCAGTGGTCTGAGAGACTCGCCCAGCGCGTCACCCTCATCGCCGCTGACGGCACCGTTCTAGCCGACTCACACGCCGACAGCCAGACGATGGAGAACCACCTCTTCCGCGCCGAGATCCAGCAGGCGCTGACACGTGGCACAGGCACCGCGATGCGCTACAGCCGCACCCAGCGCCTCGAGGTCATGTATGCCGCCGCAACCGTCACCGATGGCGACACCCTGCTCGGCTTCGCCCGCGTCGCCCTGCCGGTTGCGGAGATCCACGCCAACGTCAACCGCCTCAACCGGACCCTGATCGTCGCCGGTGTCGCCGCCGCCCTGATCGCGACAGCCGTCGCGACAGCCACCGCCTCCCGCACCGTTCGACCGGTGATCCGCCTCACCGAGGCCGTCGAGCGGATGGCAGCAGGGGATCTGAGCGGACGTCTCTTGCCCACGACGAATGACGAAGTCGGCAAGCTGACACGCGCCTTCAACCATATGGCCGACCAGCTGCAGGACAAGGTCGCCCACCTCGCACTCGAGCGTGCGCGACTCGCCACCGTCCTCGAACAGATGGCCGACGGCGTCGTCATCACAGACAACTCGGGCACCATCACGATGATCAACACAGCCGCAGCCCGCATCCTCAAATACAACGAGGACCAAGCCGTCGGTCGCCGCTTCCCCCAGGTCGCCTACAGCTACCAACTCATCGACCTGTGGAACCGCTGCTACGAGACCCAGGAAGAGCAGAGCGCGATCGTGGAAACCGCGCTCTACGCTGACTTTGTCCGAGCCGTCGTGACCCCCTTGCACCGCCGCGTCAGCCTACCTTCGCGCAGCCTAGATGAAGATCCGGTTCGCTCAGCCGGAGCGCTCACCACGCCCCGCTACCTCATTATGCTCCAGGATCTCACCCACATCCGGCGCCTCGAGACGATCCGGCGTGACTTCATCAGCAATGTCTCCCACGAACTGCGTACCCCGCTCGCCTCGCTCTCCCTCGTCGTCGAGACCCTACGCGATGGCGCACTCGACGATCCGCCCGCCGCCCGGCGCTTCCTGGATCATATGGAATCCGAGTTGGCCTCCCTCACCCAGATGGTTGAGGAGCTGCTGGAGCTCTCCCGCATCGAGTCCGGGCGCGTCCCCCTGGAGCTTCAACCCACCAAGGTGCGCAAGCTCATCCTCAAGCCCGTTAAGCGCTTGCGCCCTCAGGCCGAGCGTAAGGGCATCGTCCTGAACCTAGCCATACCCGATGACCTACCGCGCGTCCAGGCCGACGCGGCCCGCGTCCAACAGGTCGTCGCCAACCTCCTCCACAACGCCATCAAGTTCACACCCACCGGCGGCACAATCACCCTCTCCGCTCAAGTCTGCACCCCCGCCAAAGGCCGCAGCCCGTCCGCTCCCCAGCTCCCTTCGTCCCCGCGGGAGCGAAGTCCCCGCTGTCGAGGAGAGGGACAGCTCACCATCACCGTCTCCGACACCGGCATCGGCATCCCCCCCGACGAGCTCCAACGCATCTTCGAGCGCTTCTACAAGACCGACCGTGCTCGCGCCCAGGAGGGCACCGGCCTCGGTCTGGCGATCTCCAAACATATCATCGAAGTCCACGGCGGTCAGATCTGGGCTGAGAGCGTCGCGGGTGCCGGCAGCACCTTCTCTTTCACCCTGCCCATCGCCACGACTCTGTGCGGCGACCACGACTGACGACGCCCTTACCCGAAACGCCCTGTGATGTAGTCCTCCGTCATCTGATTCGCCGGATTGGAGAAGATCCGCGCTGTGGGGCCATACTCCACCAGCACGCCCGGCGCGTGGCTTCGTGTGTCGTCCGTCCCGTCCAGCGAGAGAAACGCCGTGTAGTCCGACACACGCCCGGCCTGCTGCATGTTGTGCGTGACCACGATGATCGTGTAGTGCTTGGATAGCTGGCGCATCAGCTCCTCGATGCGCAGCGTGGCAATCGGATCCAGCGCCGACGCCGGCTCATCCATCAGGATGATGTCGGGTCGGGTTGCGATCGTCCGCGCGATGCACAGGCGTTGTTGTTGGCCTCCGGAGAGCGAGAGCCCGCTCTGCCCCAGCTTGTCCTTCACCTCACCCCAGAGCGCGGCCTGGGTCAACGACCGGTAGACCAGGTCGTCCATATCCCCCTTATACCCATTGATGCGTGCGCCCCAGGCGACGTTCTCATAGATGCTCTTCGGAAAAGGATTCGGCTTCTGAAAGACCATCCCGATCCTGCGCCGCACCTCGACCGGATCCACCTCGTCGCGGTAGATGTTGACGCCGTTAAAGAGCACCTCACCCTGCGTGCGCGCAGCGCGGAAGAGCTCGTTCATGCGGTTGAAGGCGCGCAACATCGTGCTCTTGCCGCAACCGGACGGCCCGATGATGGCCGTCACCTTGTGACGCTCGATCTTCAGATCAACGCCCTTCAAAGCCAGAAAATCGTCGTAGCTAACACTCAGGTCTTTGGCCTCAATAGCGTAACCACCATTGCGCGCCGTCTGAGGCGCGAACGCCGTCTGAGGCGCGAACGCCGTCTGAGGCACCGAGGTTGCCGTTCTCGTCTCGTTCATCTTGTCCCTTACCTCACACCCTACAGCCGCTTGCTGAAGCGGTTCCGCAGCAGGATCGCCGCGCCGTTCATACTTAACAACAACACCAACAGGACCACGATAGCCGCGGCCGCGATATTGCGGAAGACACTTTGCGGTCGCGTAGTCCACTGAAAGATCTGAATGGGCAGCGTCGTGAACTTGGCGAAGGGCCCGTTCGGATCTGAGGTGATGTAGGTGGAAGCCCCCACGACCACCAGGGGTGCTGTCTCGCCGATCGCTCGTGATACCGACAGGATCGCCCCGGTGAGGATGCCGGACATCGCGTTGGGCAGGACGTGGCTCCACACGGTCTGCCAGCGCGTCGCGCCGAGGGCCAATGCCGCCTCGCGCAGGGAGTTCGGCACAGCCTTGATCGCTTCCTGCGCATTGATGATGATCAGGGGCAGGATCAACAGCCCCAGCGTCAAGCCTGCCGAGATGATGGTGCGACCATTCGCCGTCGTCGGATCGGTCATGCCGAAGAGCGCTCCGCTCGTCAGGGGCTGCAGGGCCCGCACGAAGATCGCGAGCCCCAGGATGCCGTAGATGATGGAGGGCATGCCGGCAAGGTTGTTGATGTTCGTCTGAATCAGCTTGTTCAGCTGCGTCTCCTCTGCGTATTCCTCAAGGTAGATCGCCGCACCCACGCCGATCGGGAAGGCGAAGAGAATAGCGATGGCGATGGTCCACAGGGAACCGAGTATGGCGGTACGTATGCCCGCCCGCGTGGCATCGGCCGACTGAGGCGAGGTGATGAAGGCCACATCGACCCAGCTCTCAAAGCGCACTCGAACGCTGCGTTCGCTTGCGCCTGGGTAGTCAACGGGACCCTGGGTCAGAATCGTCCGCCGCTGAGTCAGAGACTCTAAGAGCGTCCACTGGTTGACGACCCGCGGCTTGACAACGTTCTCGTAGATCAAGTTGATCACATCGCCGGAGGCTCGCTCCTCGAACGGTTCGTCGTGAGCAAACCTGCGGAAGAGACCCGCTGAGACATTGGCCTCGAGAATCTGCACCAATGTCTCTTTGGGCAGCTCCTCCAGCGGTCGCCCTTCGCCAAGCTCCAGCGGGTCAACCGTGTTCACGATGGCCACATAGCCGAATGCATCATTGATGATATTGACCAACAGGAGCCCGAGCGCCAGGATGCCGACGACCGTTGATAACCTGAAGACGGTCCTCCATACATTGGCCATGCGGTGACGCCGGTTCAACCGGGGCGCAAAGCCATCACCTTCGATGCCCGAGCCCCCACCAACCTGCCAGGGGTCGGACCTAACAGCACGTCTCTCGCGTCCCTTGCTCATTCATACTCCTCGCGGTATCGCTTCACCACCCGCTGACTGACGATGTTCAGTGTCAGCGTCATAAAGAAGAGCAGCAGACCGATCGCAAAGATGCTGTTGTAGTCCAGCGAGTTGTAGCTTAGGTCCCCCCCGCTGATCCTCACGATGTGTCCTGTCATCGTCTCCGCAGCTTTGAATGGATTGAAGGTGAAATTCGGACCGGCTCCTGCCGCCACCGCGACGATCATCGTCTCCCCGATCGCGCGCGAGGCCGCGACGATGAAGGCCGCCGCCACACCCGAGAAGGCCGCGGGCACGACGACCTTCAGCGCCGTCTCCAACTTGGTCGCCCCCAGACTATAGGCAGCCTCACGCAACGCGTTGGGCACAGCGCTTAGCGCGTCCTCGCTCATCGAACTCACGATGGGCAGGATCAGGATGCCCATCACAATACCGGCAGACGCCGTGTTGTAAATCTCAACCACGCCCGTGCCGAAGATCGAGCGCAGCAGCGGCGTCATAAAGGTGAGGGCAAAGTACCCATAGACCACCGTCGGCACGCCGGACAGGACCTCAAGGATCGGTTTGAGCGTTGCCCGCGCGCGATCGGTCGCATACTCACTCAGGTAGATGGCGACGCTCAGTCCCAGCGGAAGCGCGACCGCCAGCGCGATGACAGAGGTCATCATCGTCGCATTCACGAGCGACCAGATGCCGAATCGGCCGATCTGAGGGTTCCAGTCCGTCTTGCCGAAGAACTCCCGGAGAGTCACCTGATTGGCCATCTCGATGACCGTACCGGCACCGTGCGCGCCGGCTGTGGTGCCGCCAACGCCGCGCACCACCGTGACGCGCGTCCCTTCAATCGCCTCGACGCGCATCAGCTCACCCGCAACGCGGATGAGTGCGCCATCACGAAGTGAGGCGCCCGATGTACCCACCTCAAAGCTTGTCCAGCCCGCCTCAATGTCCTGGGCAAGCGGCTTGTTGGTGACCTCCCACTGACGGCGCGTGAAGAAAAGCAAGGACTCCTTGCTCAACTCGTAGACGATCCCGACCGTGGTCAGGATCGACAGGGCACCGCACAGGAACAGAAAGGCCTTGATCAGCCGCTCGCCGATGCGCGGTCGCCGAGCAAGCACCTCAAGCTCCGTCGCAGCGCTCAGTCCCCGATCTAGGGGAGACGCCTGCGCCCAGGAGGCGGACCAAGCTTCGCCTGCGGGCGTGCGCTCGCCAAGCTGATGGCGCCCGCCAGGCTGATGGCGCCCGCCAGGCTGATGGCGCCCTACCCGTTGTCCCATCGACACCATTTCATCTCTCCCACTCAACTCGACACTCCGTCTGCGACCCCAAGTCCGCTGACGAGTATCAGCAGACCGGTTTTTGCCGGTCTGCTGATGTACCCAGAATCACTCGTCACTCGTTTCGTTGCCTTACTGTCCCATCGCGGCCAGCCAGGCGTCCTTGGCCTGCGTCAGCGCCGCATCACTTGCCGGGAAGTAACCAACATCAACCACCTCTTCGTTCACATAGGTCAGGAAGAAGTTGACGTAAGCAGCGACCTGCGGCTTCTGCTGCATAATCGCCGCATCCGAGTAAAGGAACAGGGGCCGCGCCAGCGGATAGCTGTTGTTGTCCACGTTCGTCAGCGTCGGTTCGACACCCTCGATCGACAAGATCCTCAGCGTGCCCGCGTTCTCGGCATAGTAGGCATAGCCGAAGTAGCCGATCGCGTAGGGGCTGCCCAACACGCCCTGCACCAGCACGTTGTCATCCTCGCTCAACTGCGTGTTCGCTGCGCTCAGGTGCGGCGTCTTGTCCTGGTCGAAGACTTCCTCGACGAAGTAGTCGAAGGTCCCACTATCCGTGCCGGGGATGAAGCGCAGGATCGGCTCCGCGGGCCACTCTGCCCGTACATCCGCCCATGTCACGGCGGCATCCGAGAAGATCGCTGCCAACTCCTCCATCGTCGCATCACTGATGAAGTCGTTCTCCTGGCTCACCACCACGGCTAGAGCATCCGTGCCCACACGGAACTCGATCGGGGTACGACCAATGGCCTCACACGAGGCGATCTCGGAGTCCTTGATGGCGCGGCTTGCATTCGCGACATCGGTCTCGCCCTCCACGCAGAAGCGCTCGTACCCGGCGCCACTGCCGATGCTGTCGATCGTGATCTTGCCCGAGTACCCCTCCATCTCAAACCGCTCGGCCATGCGCTCCGCCAGCGGAAAGACCGTCGAGCTTCCTGCAGTCACCACGTCACCGGTCACGTCCAGGGGATTGACTTCGGGCAGCATCCCCTCCACCACAGGCACGGATGCGTCCGCATCCGATACCGCCGCCACGGTCGTCGGTGCTACCGCGGTCGCCGGCACGGTCGAGGCCGCCGTCTGCCCACCACATGCCGTCACCACCAGCGCCGCCACCACCAACGCAACCAGCCATAGAGTCCTTCGCATGAACATAGAGACGCTCCTCCTTGACAACCATCTTGGATGTTCCAACGCCCCTATCCTACGCGGCGCGCATTAACGCCGCTTTATGAGAACGTTAACGCGTCGTTAAGGTCCCCGGAAAGCGTGAGCGCCGGATCGATGATCCGGCGCCCTACCCCGTCACACGTTCAGGCCGGATCCATGATCCGGCGACCTCTCCCCTACATCGTCCGATGCTCAGTCCGCGCGATGATCTCCTCCTGCAGCGCCGCCCCCAGATCGCAGAAGTAGTCGCTATACCCCGCCACTCGCACAATCAGATCCCGATAGGCCTCCGGGTCCGCCTGCGCCGCCCGCAGCGTCGCCGCATCCACCACGTTGAACTGAATGTGGTGCCCGTCCAGCGAGAAGTAGGTCCGCACCAGCTGCACCAACCGCGCCAGCCCCTCATCGCCTGCCAGGAGCTCCGGCGTGAACTTCTGGTTCAGCAGCGTCCCGCCCGTCCGCACGTGATCCATCTTCGCCACCGACCGGATCACCGCCGTCGGCCC
>CAZYYC010000043.1:0-1448 GCA_964650935.1 uncultured Anaerolineales bacterium | reverse complement strand
CTGCCGCACCCGCTCCTGCCCCTCGAAATCCGCCGCCAGCGCCGCCATCAGCTCACCCATCGACAGCGCGCCCTCGTCATAGACGTGGACCTTCAGCGCCGACAGCGCGTCCGTCATCGTCCCGATCCCCACGCCCTGGATGTAGCTCGTGTTGTAGCGCGCCCCGCCGTCGTGGTAGTCGCATCCCTTCGCGATGCAGTCATCGATCAGCAGCGAGAGGAAGGGCACCGGCATCTCCCGCGCGTACAACCGCTCGATCACGTGGTTGCCCCGCACCTTCACGTCAACGAAGTGGGTCAGCTGCGCCTCGAACGCCGCGAAGAGTTCGTCGAAGCTCGCGAACGCCTCCGCTCGCCCCGTCCGCGGCCCCATCTGCTTCCCCGATCGCGGATCGACCCCGTCGTTAAGTGCCAGCTCCAGCACCTTCGGCAGGTTAAAGTATCCCGTCAGGATGTAGGCCTCCTTGCCGAACGCGCCCGTCTCCACGCACCCGCTCGTCCCCCCACAGCGCGCGTCCGCCAATGTCTTACC
Organism: uncultured Anaerolineales bacterium; assembly: GCA_964650935.1. GTDB lineage: Bacteria > Chloroflexota > Anaerolineae > B4-G1 > SLSP01 > PWVB01. Next base: position 917 of record CAZYYC010000043.1, on the reverse strand, counting down.
CTGCCGCAGCAGCTCCTCGATCACCAGGTCCGTGTTGAAGACGGACGGCTGCCCAAACCCCGTGCGAATGATCTCCCCCGCCCGCTTGATGAAGGCGTCCGGATTCTGCCGACTCACCTGAATCGACGTGCTCGGCTGTAGCAACCGCATCTCCTCGATCACGTCCAGCAGAAGGTAGGTCACCGGATTCACCCCATCCTTGCCCTCCGGTGTCACCCCGCCGAGGTTGATCTGCGCAAAATCCGTGTAGGTCCCGCTCTCCGCAGCCGTCACCCCCACCTTGGGTGGTGCCGGCTGGTTGTTGAACTTGATCCAGAAACACTGCAGCAGCTCTTCCGCCCCCTCCCGCGTCAGCGTGCCCTCCGCCAATCCCTGCGCGTAGAACGGGACCAGATGCTGGTCGAGCTTCCCCGGGTTGAACGCATCCCAGGGATTCAGCTCCGTCGTCACCCCCAGATGCACAAACCAATACGCCTGCAGCGCCTCCCAGAAGTCGCGCGGTGGGTGCGCCGGCACCCGCGTGCACACCTCCGCGATCCGCTCCAACTCCTCCCGCCGCACCGGATCCGTTGCCTTCTCAGCTAACGCGCGCGCCGCCTCCGCATGGCGTTCCGCAAAACGGATCACCGCGTCCGCCGCGATCGCCATCGCTCGCAGCTCCTCCCGCTTGTCGTAGGCCCGTGGATCGTTCAGATCATCGAGTGCATCCAGCGACGCCGCCACGTCCGTCTTGAGCCCCAGCAGCCCCTTCCGGTAGATCTTGTCATCCAGCGTCGTATGGCCCGGACCGCGCTGCTCCATGAACTCCGTGAAGATCCCCGCCTCATAAGCATCGCGCCACGCCTCGCTCATCTCCGCGAAGATCCGCTCGCGCATCGTCCGCCCCTGCCAGAAGGGAATGATGCGCTCGGCGTAGA
>CAZYYC010000042.1:0-23538 GCA_964650935.1 uncultured Anaerolineales bacterium | reverse complement strand
GGATCTTCCTCATCATTATGCTCCTGATCGTGGGCTTCAACCTTCTCGCCGACCTGCTCTACACCCGGCTGGACCCGCGCGTGAGAGCAACCCTATGAACGTCCGACCCGTGACCATATCGGCAGCCCACCGCACCGGCATCCACACCGGTGTCTCGCGAGTGTCTCTCGCCGGGCTGATCGTGATGAGCACCTTCGGCCTGTTGGCCTTGCTGGCGCCGTTCCTCGCACCCACCGCCCCGAACACGCTATCGGCGCCCTTGCAGCCACCCGGCAGCGCGCACCGCCTGGGCACTGACGACATCGGACGCGACGTCCTCACCCAACTCCTCTATGGCGCGCGCACCTCCCTCTTCATCGCCGCCCTCTCCACCCTCCTCTCCTCGTTGTTGGGTCTTCTCGTGGGGCTCATCGCCGGGGTCTTCGATCGCCTGGGGTTCGTGCTGCTGCGCGTCGCCGACATCTTTCTCGCCATCCCCCGCTTCCCCCTCATCATCCTGATGGCTGCCTTCCTGCGGCCCGGTCTGCCGACCCTCGTCCTCTTCTTCGTTATCTTCGGCTGGCCCCGCGCCGCGCGTATGGTCCGCGCCCAGGTCCTCAGCGAACGGCACCGTGCCTACATCGGTGCCGCAAAGGCCCTGGGGGCGAGCCACACGCGCATCATCGTCCGCCACCTGCTGCCCGGCACATTACCCATCCTGACCGTCTTCGCCGTCATGGAGGTCCAGCACGTCATCCTCGCCGAGTCCGGTCTCAGCTTCCTGGGCTTGGGAGACCCCACCATCAGGAGCTGGGGTCTCCTGCTCTCCAACGCCTTCCGCTTCCCCACGACCTTCATCACCGATCAATGGGTGTGGTGGGCCCTGCCGCCGGGGCTATGCATCACCCTCGTCATCCTGGCCCTGACCGCCATCAGCTTTGCCCTGTTGGATAACGCCGCCTTTGTGTCATAATGAGGCGCTGACGCTCACTTCACAGTAAAGGGATCTAGATAATGTGGGATCAATATGAAAGACTCAAAGAGGCGCTCGCGCAGATGGGGCGCGTCCTCGTCGCCTATTCCGGCGGTGTGGACAGCGCCTTCCTGCTCAAGGCGGCTCACGACGCCCTCGGCGCCGACGCGCTCGGCGTCTTCATCGCCTCTCCCCTCGCCTCTGCCCACGAGCAACAGGAGGCGCTCGACATCGCAGCCGCCATCGGTGCGCGGGTCGAGGTCCTCAACCAACCCGACCTCAGCCCCGACATCCTCGCCAATACGCCTGACCGCTGCTATGTCTGCAAAGCCGGCATCTGTGCCCGCCTGAGGGCCTATGCCGCTGCCCACGGCTTCCGCGCCATCGCCGACGGCTCCAACGTCGATGACCTCGGCGACTACCGCCCGGGCCAACGAGCCGCCCGCGAGTGCGGTATGCTAAGCCCGCTTCAGGACCTCGGCTTCACCAAAGCCGACATCCGGACCCTCTCGCGAGAGCTCTCACTGCCTACCTGGGACAAACCCTCCGCCGCCTGCCTGGCCTCCCGCATTCCCTACGGCACGCTGATCACGGCAGAGGCCCTGAAGCGCATCGGCGAGGCGGAGCAGCTGCTCAAAGCGCTGGGATTGGGCCAACTCCGCGTTCGCCACCACGATACCCTCGCCCGCATCGAGGTCCCCACAGAGGACTTTGAGCGCGTGATGCGGCACCGGGATCAGATCGTGGGTCGCTTCCGCGCCCTTGGCTACACCTACGTCACCCTGGACCTGAGCGGCTTCCGCTCCGGCAGCATGAATGAGGTCATCAACTGATATGGACACCGACAAGCTAACCGCCTTGCTCCAGGCCGTGAGAGACGGCCAACTCGACATCGACGCAGCCCTCACACGGCTGCGCACGCTGCCCTTCGACGACCTGGACGACTTCGCCCGGCTCGACATCCATCGCGAGCTACGCAACGGTATGCCCGAGGTCGTCTTCTGCGAGAGCAAGACACCGGCACAGGCGGCAGCAATCCTCAACCGTCTATGGACCCACCACGACCGTGTCTTGGGCAGCCGCGTCCCACCCGAGATGGCGGAGGTCATCCAAACGCAGATTCCCGAGGCCATCTACGACGCCACATCCAGGCTGATCTCACTCACACGTACGGAGCTCCCGACGCCCGGAGCCGATGCGCCCTTCGCGATGGTCGTCTGTGGCGGCACCTCCGATCTGCCCGTGGCCGAGGAAGCCGCACAGGTCCTGGAGTTCCTCGGACATCGCGTCGAGCGTGCCTACGACGTCGGGGTCGCCGGTCTTCACCGCATCCTTGGTGAGCTCGACCGCCTGATGGCGGCGAGCGTGATCATCTCCATCGCCGGAATGGAGGGCGCACTGACCAGCGTCGTCGCCGGTCTGGCACCGGCGCCGGTGATCGGCGTGCCGACCAGCGTCGGCTACGGCGTCAACTTCGCCGGGGTGGCCCCCCTGCTAACTATGCTCAACTCCTGCGCCTCGGGAGTCACCGTCGTCAACATCGATAACGGCTACGGCGCCGCCGTCTTTGCCCATCTCGTCCTGCGCCAGATCAAGGAGAAAACGAATCCATGAAAATCGCCTACTTCGACTGCATCGCCGGTGCGAGCGGTGACATGATCCTGGGGGCCCTCGTTGACGCCGGTTTGCCCCTGGCGACACTGCAGGCACGCCTCGATGCCCTGCATCTGCCCGACTTTGAACTTCGAGAACGACGCGTAGCCAAGAACGCCTTCACCGCCACCAAGGTGGACGTGATCGTGGCCGATAGCGTGCCGGAACGCCACCTGGGTGACATTCTGGCGATCGTCGAGGAGAGCGACCTGGCACCGGCGATCAAGGCAAAAGCCATGGAGATCTTCAAGAAGATCGGCACAGCCGAGGCCGGCATTCACGGCACCTCGTTGGACGAGGTCCACCTGCACGAACTGGGTGGGGTGGATACAATCGTCGACGTCGTCGGCGCCCTTGTGGGGCTGGACGCCCTGGGCATCGAGCACGTTGTCGTCTCTCCCGTGCCGTTGGGCCGTGGTTTCATCCGCGGCGCTCACGGTCAGATTCCGCTCCCTGCTCCCGCCACGATCGCCCTGCTCAAGGGCGTGCCGGTCGTCGGCAGCCCGCTCGATGTCGAGACGGTCACGCCGACCGGGGCCGCGCTGCTCGCCTCGCTAGGTGACGCCTTCGGTCCCATCCCGCCGATGACGCTTGAGGCCATCGGTTACGGTGCCGGCAACCGGGATATGGCCATACCCAACGTCCTGCGTTTGTTGCTGGGGGAATCCGTAAAGGAGCAGGGGCGCAGAGCTCAGACCGCGGATCAAGAGCACCACGACCACGGGCATGATCACGGTCATCATCACCCTCACGACCACGATCATGACCATGGGCATAGTCACGATCACGACCATGCCCATCACCATCACGAGGAACAGGAAGCCTCGCCCCACCCCACACACGCGCGTGCCGGCGCCCATCCGCCGGCTGTCGGTCCCCACCACCAGCACTCCTGCTTGGACGTAGCTCGACTCGCGGTCCTGGAGACGAACATCGACGACCTCAATCCGGAGATCTATGACTATGTAATGGAGCGCCTCTTTGCTGCGGGGGCGCTCGATGTCTACCTTTCGCCCATCCAGATGAAGAAGAACCGGCCCGCCACGCTCTTGCGCGTGCTCTGCAAGCCCGACGACGTGAAGACCATGACGGAGATCCTCTTCGCGGAGACAAGCACGCTGGGCGTTCGCGAGCAGCGGGTGGAACGCCACGCCCTACCACGCAGCATAAGCCACGTCGAGACGCCCTACGGCAGTGTGCACGTCAAGGTCGCGGAGCTGGGCGAGGGTAAGGTGAAGAGCGCGCCGGAATACGAGGATTGCCGCCGCCTCGCAGCCGCCCACGGCGTCCCGCTCCAAGAGGTCTACCAGGCTGCGCAGGCTGCCGTGCGCCACACCGAGCCCTAGTGATTCGCCCGGGCACAGCGAGGGACGGCACGCCCCCTTCCTAAGCCGTCGGGTTCGTCGTGGCCTTCGTCGGCGTCACGTCGTACCGTCGCCGGCGTTCGTCAGAGCTGCTGCGGCTTCCTCAGCCGTCAGCCAGCCGGCATCGGGGAAGAGCCGGGCTATCTGCGGTGCGAGGAGGTCAGAGTGGCCCATCACGTCCCAAGGGGATCCGTCGGCAACGATGCGGCCCTCGACCATCAGCAGCACGCGATCGGCTACGTCAGCTGCCAGCTCCACGTCGTGGGTCACCAGCAGCAACGCCAGGCCTGCCGCGCGCCAGCGGCGGATCAACTCGATCAGACCCGCCTTCGCCGCGTAGTCGAGCCCGCGTGTCGGCTCGTCCAAGAGGATGACCTTCGGATGCGTCACGGTGATGGCTGCCAGCGCCACACGCTGACGCTCACCGACGCTGAGATCGCGCGGATAGGCCTCACGTTTGTCCGCCAGCCCCAACTCAGCCAGCAACGCATCGGGAGCTACAGGCACCTGCGACGGCTCAAGGCTGTGGTTGCGCAGGGTGATGTTCAACTCCTCACGCACGGTGTCGGCAAAGAGCAACGCATTGGGGTCCTGGGGCAAGTAGGCGACCTCTCGGCAGATTACCGCAACGGCCACCCCCGCTGTGTCGCGCCCGACCAGCCAAACGTGCCCCTGCTGCGGCCGCACCAAGCCGATGAGGCTCTTGAGCAGCGTGCTCTTACCCGCCCCGTTGCGTCCCATCAGAACCGTGACCTCCCCGGCATAGAGCGAGAGGGTTACACCCCGCAGGACAGGAACATCGCCATAGGCGACCTGGAGCGCCGCAGCCTCCAGGATCGGGGGACGGGCTGCGGCCTGCTGATCCGCACCCTCGTCCCCGCGATCGCGCCGGAGCAGGGCGTCGTCAACCTTACGCCCCGCCATGGCGTCCACGGCAAAGCGGGCGCCCTGCGCGAGCGTGACCGGCAGGGGTGACCACCCCAGCGCCTTGCCCACCCGCGCAACCGGCGGGGCCAGGTCAACCTGCGACAGCACGGAGGCTGGATCCCCGAAGATCACCGGCGCAGCTCCCCCCGACACATAGACCAGTAGGTCAGCAAAGTCGAGCACGCGCTCAAGTCGGTGTTCGGCCAACACCAAGGTCAGACCTGAAGTCTCACCGAGCCGCGCGAGAAAGCCCAGCAACTCCTCAGCAGCCTGAGGATCAAGCTGCGACGTCGGCTCGTCCAGCACCAGGATGCGCGGTCGCAACGCCAGGGCCGCCGCAATCGCGACACGTTGTTTCTCCCCACCGGACAGGGTAACCAGCGGGCGGTGTCTCAAGCTCACCAAGTCCAGACGCGCCAACACCTCCTCCACGCGCGCGTGCATCTCCGGAGGAGGCATCGCGGCGTTCTCCAGCGCAAAGGCAATCTCGTCCTCCACCCGGTCCATCACGAACTGCGCCTCGGGATCCTGAAAGACGAAGCCGACGTGCCGGCACATCGTCTCGGGCCCTGCCGCGATAGGATCAAGGCCCATCACCTCGAGACGCCCGACGAAGGTCCCGCCCGTGAAATGGGGCACCAGGCCATTGATACAGCGCAATAGGGTAGACTTACCTGCTCCCGATGGGCCGACGACGAGCACCATCGCACCCGCAGGGATAGTCAAGGTCACATCGGCGATTGCCCAAGGGGAGACCGACCCGTGGCGGGATTCGGCCTCCGGATAGCGAAAGGCGACGTGGTCGAAAGCGATGACGTCCGTCATTGGCGCTCCCCCTGCGCCGGAGGTCGAGCCAAGTGCAGCACCAGAGCAGGAGCGAGGAAGCCCAGCAACGCCAGGCCCACACGCGTGTCAAAGCTTGGCCATAGGAGTCGGGGATAGGGGGAATAGTCGCGAGTGGCGGGCCAGAGGAAAAGGGGGACCAGTGCGAGGAGGGCGCCGACGACCATGACACCGTCTCCCATCGTCCAACGGGCTCGCCGGTAACGCGTGATGTTGACTTGGCGTCCTGAGCGCCAGATGGCCCAGGCCACCAAGAGCGTCCCACCCACGACCAAGACAGGGGACCAACGGCCCGCACCGGGCACCAGCCGCAGCACGCCGCCGACAAGCACCGCCGCGAGACCGCCGATGGAGGCAAAGCGCGCGATGTCCGCCGTGTGCGCCGCGGGTGCTGCGGCACCCTTAGCTGCGAAGCCGCGGGCGGTCATCGCCTCGGCCAATTGTAGCGCCCGCTCCAGTCCGCCAATGAGCACCGGCAGAAAGAGGGGCAGCCAGTCGCGCAGCCCACGCATCCGATGCCCACGGATGGCCTGAGCCTCACGCACCTGGCGCAGCTGATAGAGTGTGTTCGGCACGAAGGTGATGGCAATCGCGGAGACGACCGCCACCGGATAGAAGGCTCGCGGCAAATAGCCGATCAGATCGCGCGTCGGCACGGCCACATTGAGCACCGCAAAGGTAGCGAACAGCGTAGCGAGGACCATGCCGTTGATGGCGCCATAGACGACAGCCTCTGCTGTGATCGGTCCTCCCAGAAGTGGGATAACCTCGGGCAGGCGCAGCAGCTCCGTCTCGCCGAAGTGACTGATCAAGCCGTTGATCAGGGCGCCGACCCCCATCGCGAAAAGCGCAAACCGGATCGGTGAGACCGGCAGCATCATCGGTTCTGTGACGGCGTCCGTCGACGCCGTCGTTGCCCCTCCCCTACCCGATTCGGCGCCGCGGATCACATCGGTCACGACATAGATCACGGCGAAAAGCAGCAGTAGGTAGAGGGGATTGCGCATCGCTAACGTCGCCACCGCGGAGGCGCCAAGCCAAACCAACCAGGCCAACGGATGCATCAAGCGGACAGCTCTCCCTGGGAGAGCGAGGAGGCGCACTGCCGGACCTCAAAGTAGAATCGCCGCGCAAAGCGGCGCAGGGTCCGCAGCGTCGGGGCCCCAAAGAGCAGCATCATCGCTGCCGTGCCCGCCACGCGTGCCAGATCCCAGAGGAGCGAGGTGGCGACGTAGAAGGCCAGGAAACGCTGCACGCCCTCCCAGACAGAGATCCCGATCTGCCAATGTTGCTCCGCCGGTCCCGTTGCAAAGGGCCAGAACCATAGATTCATGAGAGCGCCAAAGGCAAGCCCCCAGACGCCGCCGTAGACCGCGAGGACGACAAGCTCCCATCGCGTGCCTTGGACGCGCAACGCCCGGTTGATGCGAGCCATCAGCGGCGCCGCCAGGCCAATCCAGCCGGCGATCAACATCCGATAGGGTAGCCACGGCCCCACGCCGCCTGTGATAAGGGCGGAGACAAAGAGCGTCAGTGCGCCAAGCAGGTAGCCGAAGCGCCCGCCGTAGACATAGCCACCCAGGATGATGAGAAAGAAGATCGGGCTGAACCCCCCCGGACCGGGGATCGCCGTCTCGACGAAGCTGAGGACCGCGTTCAGCCCCACCAACACACCGAGCAACGCGATGCGCTTGGTCTCCCCTGAGACGCCCGAGGCCTCCACGCCATCCTGGGTCTCGAGCAACAAAGCCAGCAGGGAAAGCCCTCCGAGCAATCCCAAGAAGAGCGGCGAATCCATCGCCTGCACCACCGGCCCGGCATCCGCCTCTATGCGAGGGAAGAAGGGATAGACAAAGGCGACAACCCCGACCAGGGAGGCAAGGAGATAGATGAACCAGCGCAAGCTCCGTCGCACATGATGCACGGCGAGCCTACTTCCGACGAAGGAGCACGAACGCACCCCCAATGACTCCAAGGATCACCACAAACCCCAGATAGGCCGGTGGGACCCCACCCGATTCGGCACTCGACTCGGAAGCCGAGGCCGGTGGCTGGGCCGTGGGCTCAGGGAGAAGGTTCGGCGTCGGTGTAGAGGCGTCCACAGTTGTCGGCGAAGGGGTGGGGTCTTCAGGCAATGAGGACGGCGCCGCGATGGGAGATGCCGTGGGGCTCGGCGGAGGGGTCGAGCTTTGCGTCGGCGTCGGTATCGCCGTCGCCACCTCGGCCTCTGTTGTGGGGGTCACCGTTGGGGGCATCGCCGTAGGTGGTATCGCGGTCTCAGGGACCGCGACCTCCGCCTCGTCGCCTTCAACGACTGCCAAGGTCGACGTAGCCGTTGCCGCCGGCGTCAGAGCCTCTGCGCCGCAGATAGCCTCAAAGCTCATGGCTGGGGGCATCGTGGATCCATCACCCCAAACCCATGCATCGACATCACCATCGCTGAGTTGGCGCAGCGCTGCGCCGATGTTCCCGTAGGACCATGCGCCATCCGGCGTGCGCTGGAAGTAGGTCCAGTAGGCACAGGGTAGCCCACGGCACTCACACCAGCAGTCGGAGGCCGGACAGCCCTCGCCGTTCAGGGCACAGACCGTCACACCCGTAGGGCCCGTCGCCGATGTGAAGGCGAGCCCGGAGCGCTGCAGTAGCGACGCGCCGGAGATCTGCGGCTCGCCGAAGCTGACACAGCGCGTCACGGTCCGACCATCGCCGTGGATCACGACCAGGCCTGCCCGCTGTGTGCCTTCCTGTGCCCTGACCGGTACGTTGATCAGGAACGCGAGAGAGAGCACCAGCGCGCCGGCGAGGAAGAGGGGCAGACGACGGACCACCCCTCTCCAAGCACTTCTAGACCAAAAAGTCACGAAACAACCACCTACCTACGCCGCAAGAGCGCACTCAGGCACGCCATCGCGACCACAGCAATCATCAACCCAGCCGTCGGCCCTGCGGCAGCACCCGACGCCGGCAGCAGAATCGCGGATCCCGCTTCCGGCGCGGGAGCGACGTTCGACGCCGTCGTCCCCGCAGGACGAGAAGCACCGACCCGGGCCAGGTCGACCAACGTCATACCCTCCGTAGCCTGCACTGCCTGTGCCGTTGCCAGCAAGTTATCGAAAGGCACCGCAGCCTGCCACAGATAGGCCCCGCTGTCGGCATCCGCAAGCGCCAGCAGGGCACCCAGGGGATCGGTGCCATGGGGCGCCCACGTGCCGAGCTGCACATCGAGGGCATTCAGCGCCTGGAGCACCACCGCCGTGGAGTTGGCGTCCGTCTCCGTGCCCCAGGGCGAGGGCTTCTGATAGGGGAATCCCCCATCATCGTTCTGCATCCGCTGCAGATAGGGCAGCGCACCCGCCGCCGCGTCGACCTCACCGACGGCAACGAGGGCCTGCATCACAAGGGCCGTCGTGTTGGTATCGGCAGTCCCAGGCTCGGTCCCACCAAAGAGGGCCCATGCGCCGTCGTCCGTGAACTGCGCCGTCATCGCGGTCACAGCACTCTGAGGTACGCTCGTACCGGTGTTGTGCAGCGCCAGCACGGCATAGGCGTGCTTGAAAAGCGTGTCGCCGAACCACCCCGTCCCGGCATCCTGAGCCGCCAGCAGCGCAGCGACGAGATCGCGCCCACCAAATGCGCGTGGGTCATGCCCGGTCGCGACCGCAACGAAAACGGCCTTGCTCAGGTTGCCGACATCCGTTACCCGTCCGGCAGCGAGCTGAGCGGCGACGTAATCAAGAGGCGAAAGATTGCTCTCTGCGACCCAGGTACTGACGTCCTGCCCGGACGCGACGGCAGCGAGGATCACCTCCGCCGTTGCGCCGAAATCCGATCCTTCGGCAAAACCTGTAGAGAACCCGCCGTCAGCCTCCTGAGCCTGGCGCAGCCAGGCGAGGGCGGCCTCATTCTGTGCATAGGCAACAGCAAAGACGGGTAGCGGCAACGCCATCACAACCAGTGATACCATCACGAACAGGGCAAGCTTCTTCATAGCTCGACTCCTCAATGCGAAGATAAACATCCTAGAAACAAAAAAACCTTCCCCAGCAAAAGGGGAAGGTACACCGACAAAAGACCTTGTCGTGTGCCACCTCCTTTCCGCGAAGGGCAGCCAGCACAGGTCAAGGCGGAGTATCGGGCTCTCCTCTAATGATCAGAGGTCACCGTTGCGGGACAGCGCCGGACTTACACCGGACTTCCTCACCTTAGGGCCCCACTCCGGGCAGCTCAGCCGGAGGGGCACACCTTAACCCTATCGCTATTCGCTTGTCAAATCTACACTATCAGTATAACACGGGGACATCGGAAATCAAGAGGAGGCATGATGCGCGCAAAGGCCACGCTGATCACCGGCGCTGCAGGCGAGGTCGGACAGGCTCTGACCCAATGTTTGATCGAGGAGTGTTCACTCGGGGAGGGCCCTGCGGCCCGACAAATCGTGACGCTGGATCTGAGCCCCTTACCGTCTGACCTGATGGACAAAGTCCATCACCTGCAGGGCAGCATCCTCGACAGCAGTCTGCTGGACCGGCTGGTGAGCGAGTATGAGATCGAGGAGATCTACCACCTGGCGGCCCTGCTGTCCACCCGGGCGGAGTTCTCCCCGGACGCTGCCCACCGCGTCAACGTTGAGGGGACCTTGGCGATGCTCCACCTCGCCGCACAGCAATCAGAGTGGCGTGGCGAGCCGGTGCGCTTTCTCTTTCCCAGCTCGATCGCGGTCTTCGGTATGCCGGATCTGCAGACCAAGGAGACTTACGCCAAGGTGCGCGAGTGGGAATGGAACTACCCTACCACGATGTACGGCTGCAATAAGCTCTACTGTGAGATGCTGGGGATCTACTTCAGCCGCCACTATCGGCAACTCGCCGTCGATCGCCCCACCAGCCTGGACTTTCGCAGCGTTCGCTTCCCGGGGCTCGTCAGCGCCTTTACCCTACCGAGCGGGGGGACCAGCGATTATGGGCCCGAGATGCTGCACGCAGCAGCGCAGGGGAAACCCTACGCCTGTTTTGTGCGCGAGGACGTGCGCATCCCCTTTATGGCGATGCCGGACGCGGTGAAGGCCCTGATCGATCTGGCCAAAGCCCCGCAAGCCTCGCTCAGCCGACCGGTCTACAATGTCTCCAGCTTCAGCCTGTCGGCTGCCGAGTTCCGCGAGCTGGTCCTGAGCTATCTGCCTGGCGCCCAGATCACGTTCGAGCCCGATCTCAAGCGCCAGCAGATCGTAGACACGTGGCCCGCGGACCTCGATGACAGCGCGGCCCGTCGTGATTGGTCCTGGCAGCCCGCTTATGACGTAGAGCGTGCTTTCTCCGAGTATCTGGTACCCAATATCCGCAGGCGCTATCAGGTCTAGGCGAGACTGACAACCAGCGGTCGTTAGAAGAGTGACAACTGCTCAACGTCCGGCGGCGGGGAATAGGTCTCCGGCTCCAACTCTCCATTGAGGACCTGCCTGAGCAACACGAAGTCGGCCTCTACGACGCCCCGCAGGCTAGGCTGGTGGAGGGCTGCCGCTGGATGATACATAGGGAAGTAAACCAAATCAGTGCCGCTCGCCGCATCGACGACCGTGCGCGGTTGACCGTGAACTTGCGAGACTTTCTCATCCGGGAAAGCCCGGGCCATGGAGTGTCGCCCCAGCGTCACGATCACCTGCGGACGGATGATCTCCAACTGGCGGTCGAGATAGGCGCGGCACGCCTCAACCTCTGCTATCTCCGGTTCGCGGTTCCCGGGAGGTCGGCACTTGATCACATTCGTGATGAAGACACGTTCGCGATCGATGCCGGACTGAGCCAATAGCTCATTAAGAAAACGGCCTGCCGCACCGACGAAGGGGACTCCCTGCTGATCCTCGTAGAAACCGGGGGCCTCGCCGATGAACACAATCTGCGCATCGGTGGGACCTGTTCCCGGTACCGCTTTCGTTCTCCCGGCGTGAAGTGGGCACAACGTGCATGCGCGAATCTTGCGGTGTACACTCTCCAAGGCCTTCCGTCGCTCGTCAAGATCCCGTCCTAAGTCCATCGTGACTCATCCTCCCTGTGCAGCGTCAATCGTCGTGATCTCCGGGCGTGGACTGCTGCTCGACGGTCCGCCGCCGCTCCATGTTCACATTCAGCTCGTCCACCAAGGTGACGAGCTGGGCCTGTACCTCGGCGCAGTAGGCCTCATCTGCGTACAAGTGGACCTGCATCAGATAAGCGTCCTCACCGTTGGCATAGTAGCGATGCAGGCGAGACCGAAGCGAGAACCGCCACTTAGTATAGAGCCGTTGGGCGATCTCGTTGGAGAGACGCACCTCCAGGCTGACGGTCTGTGCACCGTCTTGGACTGCCTGATCGAGGGCCAGGAGCAACAATAACTCCCCTAGACCTTGCCCACGCGAATCAGGATGCACAGCTAGCGTACTGATGTGTCCACTGACGCGCTCAACCCGCATCCCCACGAACCCGAGGACCCGCGCCGTCGGACGTCGCCGGCGGCTAGCCCACCCCCGAACACTTTCAGCCGGATAGTCATACGCCGAATCCTGCCCCTCGAGGATGAAATACCGAGCATGGGGATTGAAGTAGATCTCCTGGACGTAGGCCGACTCCGGCCAGGGATCAGCGAAGACCTGACGATCCAGCGAGACGACCGCCGGGATATCGCGACCCTCCATCGGACGAACTCGCAGCGACCATGCCCGTGGCGTTTCTAAGCCGCGATGCGAGGTCGTGGAAAGGGGGTCGCGGTCATCGGGCATAGAGGGGCAACAGGGCCGCCGGAGCATCGACCTGATTAGCGCGCAGGCGCCGCCACGCGATATCCGCCAGATAGCCTGCTCGTCGCAGATGGCGGGCAGGAGGCGGTATCTCAACCCGACCAAAGAGGGGCCGCAGGGCTTCCCGTCCTCCCGCGTCGATCTCACCGACCACAATCGCGGGAAGCTCAAGCCGGCTCACGAATTGCGCCCAAGTGGCGAGCTGCACGCCGGTCTCGGCACGCCAGCCCTCTTTCTCCCACCTGAACCGCGCGTATCCCACACGCTTCCGCCCAGCGGCAAAGATCGGGTACAAAGGACGGTCATCCGCCGGCTGGGCATCAGCCAGAATATCCAGCGTCGTGATCCCCATCAGAGGAAGCTTGCGCGCTGATGCCAATCCCTTAGCCACCGACACGCCGATGCGGGTGCCGGTGTAGGAGCCGGGGCCGATACACACGCCGATCGCCGTGATATCCGCCGGGGTCAGATCGGAAGCGGCCAGCAACTCGACGATGCGAGGGAGCAACGTCACCGTATGACGATCGACCGATTCCCACGTGCATTCGGCCCGCAACGTCGTTCCATCGTGCAGCGCGATACTCGCGCGCTGGCTCGCCGTGTCAAGTGCTAGTAGCATCACAGGCCCAAGATCTCCTGTCGAAAACTGTCCAATATCGCCTGATGGCGTATGCCCTGGGCTTGGAAGACCAATGAACGCCGATACTCATCCAGCAGCCGTAGGTTGACCCACAGGCGCTCGTCGGGAAACAATCCCGAATGCCGCTCCGGCCATTCGACGAGGCAGACCTTTTTCGGGTGTCCAATCACCTCGTCCAGGCCCAGCATCTCGATCTCGGCAATGGACCCCAACCGATACAGGTCGATATGATAGAGCTCAAGTCCGTCCGGATGACGCTGATGCCGCCGCATCAGGACATAGGTCGGGCTGATCAGACGGGTTGTAGCGCCCCAACCCATACCGACTCCCTGCGCGAGGACCGTCTTGCCCGTGCCCAAGTCCCCCTCCAGCGCCACGACGTCACCACCGCCAAGATGCCGGCCCAGACGAGCGCCCAGTCGCATCGTCTGCTCGGCGCTTCGGCTGATGAACTCCATTGTGTCTTTGGTTAGGATAGGCATAGGTCAACGTCAGTCGGTTGTTGAATCCATCTGCTGACGCCCTGTGTTGGACGCGACGGCGCAGAATGCTGTCATTATACACCAAGCCGGCGGAGTTCCAACGCGACGCGGGGCCGCGCACAACGGATCGAAGCCAGGGGCACCCTACGACGACGCGGGCTAGGCCGTCACAACCTCGAGCAGCCGAGCTGCCGCCGCCTTGGCGCCCGGTTCGTGCTCTCCGGTCGGGCCGACACAGGAGGGACAGCCATCGGTACAGGGACAGGTACTCACCAACTCGCGCGCTGCGCGGGCCAGCTGGGGCCAAAGATCGACCAAGCGCGGCGAGAGGCCGACGCCACCGGGCACCTCATCGTAGACGATCACGACAGGCAACCCGCTCTGGGCATCGCGCGCCTCCACCGACGTTCCCAGGTCGCCCGGATCGCACATCAGGAAGACCGGAGCTAGGTGACGTAGCAGATACGCCAATCCACCCAACGCCGTCCGCGCACCTCGAGCTCGCTCCACCTGCCGGTGGCAGACGGAGCAGAGGGTGAGCAGGTTCTCGGGTGCATGCGCGAGGTGTAAGGCCATCGGTCGCGCATATTGCGCCATAAAGCTCCGCACCGGCGTCAGGTGATGCACCTCAAGAGGCCGTGACACAGCCCCTTCCTGCAACGCGTCCTGCCCACAGAGCCGGCAACGATGGCCATCGCGCGCGAGGATGCTCTGTCGAATCTCGGGCCACTGAGGGCCATAGTCCAACGGGGCGACCATCACCCCAATGTCGGACAGCGATTCGACGACGGCGGGCGCCAACGTCAGGCGGAAGGCCTCGGTCTCCATCTGCTGCTCCGGCAGATGAATCTCCCCCCATCCGAGCGTCTCATGCGTGCCGAGGTGCACCCGCCGGTAGGCCATAGGGCGGACATAGACCATCACCTCTTCATCCGTGCGGGCTACGCCACCGGCGAAGTCATCGCCCTCCGGCACCCGTCGGCGCAGCGCTAGTCGCTCCACCTTGGTCGTGGCCGAGGCGACGGTGTAATAGTCGAGATCGACCGAACGCCCGTACGCTACGCCTGGGTCCCAATCCAGGGACTCGATCAGATAGGGCTCGGAGGCGTGAAAGTAAACCGCGCCTTCGTGGACCAGGCGTGAGGCACTGGGACGATCGACAACACCGATCACGCCGTGTCCGTCCGCAATCCTCACAACTACGTTATCCGGCGAGGCGCTGCGCAGGGAGACACTCTGAGCAGGATAGCCCTCTCCAACCCAGGTGAACTGATCCCGGTTCTGTCCGTGATGGAGCACGCCTTCAGACGTCAGTGCCTGTAGCAGCGGGGCAACCTCAAGGTGCCTCCCGTAACGCTCTTCGCCCTGAAAGGGCAACTCGAATGCAGCACAGGCCACGTGCGAGGCCAGCAGGCCGAGTGTGTCAGGATTGATCCGCGCTTCCTCGGGAGAGCGTCCGAAGAAGTACTCCGGATGGGAGACCATATACTGATCCAGGGGCGCCGGGGTAGCGATCATCACGGCAAGCGAGGTCCCTGCGCGGCGACCGGCACGCCCCATCTGCTGCCGCGTCGCGGCGATAGATCCCGGATAGCCCACAAGCACCGACGCATCCAGGTCGCCGATGTCGATCCCCAGTTCCAGCGCATTGGTCGCGATGACGACGCGTACCTGACCGGTTCGCAGGCCCCGTTCGATCTCACGCCGCTCGTGCGGCAGATAGCCGCCGCGGTATCCCTGCACAACCTCCGGATCGATGCCCAAGCCGGTGGCGATCGAGCGCATCTCCCTCAGGAAGAGCTCAACAGAAAGGCGCGAGCGGGCGAAGACGATCGTCTGGACCTCCTCCTCCAGCAGGCGCGTTGTCAGCCTCAGCGCCTCCTCGGTGGCGCTCGCGCGCAGGCCCAGGGTCGGATTGAGCAGAGGAGGATTGTAGAAGAGCACGTGGCGTCGACCATAGGCGGCCCCATCTTCCACCACCGGCGTGACAGGTCCATCCCACAACGCCGCCGCCAGCTCCCCCGGATTGGATATGGTGGCGGAAGCCGCCACACATTGCGGAGCCGCGCCATAGAAGCCGGCAATCCTCCGCAAGCGGCGCAGCACGTTGGCTACGTGACTACCGAACACACCGCGGTAGATGTGCAACTCGTCGAGCACAACGTAGCGCAGGCCCTGGAAGAAGCGCATCCACTGGGTATGATGCGGCAGGATGCCCAGATGCACCATGTCGGGATTGGAGACGACGATGCGGGCTTCTTTGCGAATCGCCGAGCGGAGACGCTGCGGCGTATCCCCATCATAGGGACGCAGGGCGATGGGCGCATGAAGCTCGCCGATCCAATGCTCGATTGCCGCCATCTGGTCGTGGGCCAGCGCCTTCGTGGGGTAGAGCAGGAGCGCCGTGGCGGTGGGATCACGAAGCAAGGCGTTGAGCACCGGCAAGCCATAGCCCAAGGTCTTGCCGGAAGCCGTGCCCGAGGCCAAGACCACGTTCTCGCCGCGCAGGGAGGCCTCAATCGCGGTCGCCTGATGTGTATAGAGCGAATCGATGCCCAGCCCGCGGGCAACGGTGTGGAGACGCGAGTCCAACTCATTCGGCCACGCGACCGTGCGCGAAGACCTCTGCGGAAGAGTCCGCCAAACGGTTACATTGCGGATGAAGCGAGGATCAGTTTGCAGGCGGGCCAAGAGCACATCCAGACGATCCTGTTCCGCCATCTCTCCCCTCCTCCTCTTCTCAAGCCGGCGCGGGCGTTTCGGACGTGCGCAGGAAGCGGGGCAAGCCCAGCAGAGTCAGAAGTGAGAGCAGAATCAAGAACCCCTCAAAGAGGATACCGGCAACCAGCAGAAGGCCCCCAAGCGCAGGTCGGCTCTCCGCCAGGACGACGCCGCCGGCACTCATGATCACATTGAAGTTCCAGAAGCCGTGAATGACAACTGCACCGATATAGGCCAGAGGCAGAGCCCACCGACGCCCCTGCCAATAGCCTCCCCACCCGAGGCCCACGAGCCCACTGGTCGCGCAGTGCATCGCGGTTGCCAGGAAACGCACCCCGGCACTCCCCAGCCACCCCGCGGCGCCGCCCAGACCCATCGCCCCATTGGAGATTCCCTCGAGCCAGGCAAAACCAAGACCACACGCCACACCCCAGATGAAGGCCGTCAGCAACGATGGCTTGAGCCAGATGCCGAAGACCCCCATGATCAACGTCTTGCCCAATTCCTCGATGAGCGGCGTGATCACCGCCAGCGAGAGGGTCAACGTGATCAAGACAACGGGCGAGGAAAGCAGCGCGACAGCTTCGGCGGGATCGGTAGGAGGTCGCACAGCCCATCCCTGCAGCATAGCCAGCAGCTGCTCGACCTGTGCGGCGCCCCCGGGAAGCAGCATGACGACCGCGGCGCCAATCCCCGCACTGACCATCAGCCCAACCAACTCCACCGGGACGGCGATGAAGACGGTGGACGCCCCACCGGCAAGCAACGCGATCATTCGCCGGAGCGATAGGGCGAACGGGCGACCCGCTGCCACCAGCACCAGGGAGAGGAGGAAGAGCCCCGGCAACAAGATCAGGGCAAAGTGGAAGGGCGCGAAGAGCGGATGCGTGTGCATCGCCGGGGGCAGGAGCGCGCCCACCCCGCCGACCGCGAGGGCGACTAAGAGGAAGGGCAGACCTCCCCAGGTCGGGTAGAAACGTCCTGCCGGTTGTCCCAGTCGACCCCGCCGACCGGCGATGACCAGACCAAGGCCCAGCGTGACGGCAATCAGCCCGTAACCGGCGGCGATCACGCCCAGCGCATCAAGGGCTGCCGGGAAGATGAAAGGCATCGCCGCCAGCACGACACCGAGCCCAAACAGCACAAGCCCGGCGCATGCGGCGGCGATCCAAGACCAACGAGGTGGTCGCATCTGTGTCAAGAAACGTAGCTCGCCATAATCAGATCTGACGTGCGGCAGTTACCTACCGCACGCATCTGGAAACTATTGCCGCGTGATCTCTATCGACTCAAGCACATCGGCTGCAGGGGCCATCGGATCACCGACCGCGCGGCGTGCAATGTCGTCCAGCACCTCCAGTCCTTCCACAACCTGCCCGATCAGCGGGAACTGCCCGCTCAACTGCGCGGCGTCTGACCCCAGAGTGAAGAAGAACTGACCGTTGGCCAACATCCCCACCAATCCCGGTCGATCAAAATCCCCTTGGGTCTCACCCTCGCAGTAGTAACCGGGGTAACCAATTGTCGAGTTCGTGGGGTCGCCGCTGATGGCGACGAAGTTGTCGCGTACGAAGAAGAACTCCGCCCCGTCGTACCAATCCTCCTCGGCGAGGAAGACGAAGCTATTGACGTTCGTTGGCGCCGACACGGGCAGCAGGTTAACCCGGATGTCGCCCTTGCTCGTCTTGAAGAGCGCTTCATAACCATCCTCCGTCTCCACCGTCATCTCGGGCGGCGCAGCGTAGAAGAGGTCATCTTCATTCTTCAGGATGCTCAGGAACGACTCAAGCCCCTGCATCGACAGTCCGATGTCGGAGGGATAGGGGACGCTATTGAACAGGAATGTAGGCGTGCCGGGCAGTCCCAGGGAGATGGACTCATCGTACTGGCTCTGAACCTTCTCCGCATAGGTGCCGTCGTCCAATGCGCTATCAAAGGCCTCAACATCGAGGTCGATCTCACCCGCATAGTCGGTCAGCAAGCTCCGCATCTCCTCGGCAGACAGCGAGCTCCACTCCTGCGCGTGGACGAAGAGCAAATCGTGCATCTCCCAGAACTTCCCCTGCTCACCGGCAGCCTCGACCGCCTGCGCCGTAATGTTGGCGTGAACGTGGAAATCAAGCGGGAAATGGCGGTAGACCAACGCGATGGTGGGATGCTGCTGCAGGAACTCCGTCAACACGGGAGCCATCGCCGCACAGCCCGGGCACTGGAAATCGGAGTACTCATAGATGATGATCTCCGCATCCTCAAGGCTCGCTCCCTTGACGTAGTCGGTCTCGTCCGCGGGCCGCACGGGCACCTCGGGCAACGGAGCCGCCTCGCATATTCCAGGCACCTCCGGAGCGATCACGGTGATCGGCTGACCAGGATCTCCGGTCGGTACCGGCTGCGGCACATCAAACTCGGGCGACGTTTCAGTGGGGGCCACGTCGGGAGCATCCGTAGGGACCGCGGTGGGCTCCGAGCTTCCAGCCCCGGGGTTGCAGGCCGTCAGCAACAGTAAAGCGACCAGCCCAAGGACCGGCAAACTTCGTTTCAGGTTTTTCATTCTGTTGACTCCTATCTATCTAAGTGCGTGGCATTCTACCAGCTAATGGACGCGGATCAACAGAGAATCACCGGGCCCAGAAAGGTGGTCGCTCAAGCCGCCACAGGGCAATCGCCCCAGCTACAGCCACCATGCTGCCGGCAACGTAGCCTTCGAGGAACGAGGCCCTGGTCACAAAGATGGCGAGAAGCCCGAAGACAAAGGCTGCAATGTAAAGCAGGAAGACGGCCTCGCGTTGGGTCATGCCGGCGTAAGTGAGACGATGGGACGTATGATCCGTCCCCGGTGTCGAGAGCGGGTTCAGCCCGCGACGCAATCGCGAGAACGTCACTAGTGTCGTATCGAAGATCGGCACGCCCAGGACCAGCAGCGGGATCATCCACGTCACAAAGGGCACATTGTCAGGGAAGCGCAGCTTGATGCCCAGCGCGGCCAGCGTAAAGCCCAGGAAGAGGCTCCCGGAATCGCCCATGAAGATGGTGGCCGGGTTCCAGTTGTAGATCAGGAAGCCGATGCAGGCAGCCATCACCGCTACAGCGAGCGCCCCGACGAGATACTGTCCACTGAGCGCACAGAGAAGGGAGAAGTGTGCCGCAGCAATCGCGGCAATCCCCGCCGACAGTCCGTCCATATTGTCCAGCAAGTTCATCGCATTGGTGATGCCGACGACCCAGAAGGTGGTGAGAAGGTAATCCAGAATGCGGAAAGGAAACAGCCGGACCGTCACCCCCGTCGCGATCAACAGCACGGCTGCAAGCAACTGCCCACCCAGCTTGGCACCCGCCCCGAGGTTGAAGCGATCGTCCCAGAAGCCCAGGAAGGAGACCAACGTGGCACCGATGAGGATGCTACCGAGCTCACGAAAGACCCCGCGCAGCAGGAGCGCCACGGCTAGGGTGCTCAGCGAGATCGCCACCCCTCCCATACGCGGCGTAGGTACCTTATGTACTTTGCGCAGCGCGTCGGGCTGGTCCATGATGCTCAGATGCAAACCTAGTCTGCGTGCCTGCGGCACACTCAACACCGCCAGGAGAAGGACGCCCGCAAAGACAATGAAGTACGTCGCGATATCGGCAATCACGGCGCCTCCGGAGGCAGAGCTATATCGGGAAGCAATTGTGCCTCGTTGACCTGTTCGATCAACTGCTGAATCAGGGGCTGTTGATCGGCGGGAGCGAAGACCAGGGCCGTCTCCGCTGCCTCAAGGGCAGCTTCGAGTTCATTCTGGTTGATGTACGAGATCGCCAAGACGCGGTACATCTCCCAGAGCTCGCCCGACGTCGGGCAGGCCTCGATGGCATCCTCCAACACCGCAGAGGCATCCTCCCATCTGGCCTCCTGGGCAAGCAGCGTTCCCACGACACGACGCACCGTGCAATTCTCCTGGATCTCCAGGGATCGTTGATAGGCATCGATAGCACCGGGTATGTCTCCCTGCGTGCTGCGCAGATCTCCCAACAGCATCCATGTCTGCTCAAAGGCATCATCAATCATCAGCGAGTGAGCGATCGTTGTTTCAAACATCTCCTGGTCGCCCAAGTCTATAGCGTAGAGTTGGGCCAGCTCATTCCATAGCGTCGGATTGTTGGGGCTGAGCGTCAGCGCAATCTCATACGCCTGCCGCGACTGCTCCAACAGCTGGGCACGCTTCTCACTGAAACGCGCGAGCGTACCGGCGTCGAGATCCTCGTTCCTGAGGTCCATAGCGACACGCGCCGCCCATGATTTGTAGAAACGCGCCAGATTCGCGCTATGATCGGTATTCAGCGGGTTGATCTCGCGAGCCTGCGTGAGGACCTCCTCGGTTCTCAGGAAGAACGTCTCCCGCTGCTCAACCGTGGTCTCAGCAGGTAATCCCTGCGCCACCTCCAGGTAGGTCTTTCCGAGAAAGAGATAGTAATAATCCTCTCTTGGCGCGTAGGAGATAGCGCGCTCGAAATGCTGAATGCCCACCTGCTTCTCGTTGAGGGAGGGCGCGTCGGCGAAGCCGGCCCCCTGTTTGTAGACAATGTCCGCCCGGATCAGATTGTAACTACCGCCCTGGATGAGGGGAAGGCTCAGCAGAAGCATCACGCCTAGCGTCACCCATCCTGCAGCACCGCCTGCGGCGCGCGGCAAGCGGGATTCGCGCATCAGAACCCAGGCTCCCAGCCCCAGTGTGATGAAGATCAAGCCGTAATAGATCCCCAGCAACCCGGTCAACCGATCCGCGACCTCAACGACCTGGTCCAGCGACGTCACCTGAACCCGCGTCAGGGCCGCATGATGACCCGCGATGAGCATGCCGAAGATGAGTCCTCCCAACAGAGAGAGGCCCGCGTAGACCCCGATAGCGATCGACCAACGATGGCGTCGCTGCTGATCGAACAGCCCCTCGCGCTCGAACTCGCTCAACCCCACGACCCCAAACAGCGCCCAGGTGAAAGCAAAGAGCATCAGCGCGCCATACGCGCGCATCGGTTGCGGATAGGGCTTGGTCGTGAGGGAGCGGAAGAGGATCTCCCTAGCGTTGCTCAGACGATCCGGATTGTTGACAAAGTCGAAAGCTAGCGTGCCCAAGAGGAACATGGCGATCAGCGACAGCGTCACCACTGCCGCCATCCACGGGGCGAAGGCCGCATCGCGACCCTGCCCGGCATAGCTTCGCGCGCGTCGTCGCGACGCGTTGCTGTTGGCGACCTCCGCCTGTCCCGCGTCTGAGAACAGGTTGGTGCCGCCACCCGGCACCCAGCGGAGTCCCAAGACCACCAACAGGCCCGCATAGGCCCAGAATATCGTTCGCGTTGACGCGATAGCGATACCGAAATTGATCTCGACAAAGTGTGCGACCACACCCGCCAGCAGCCCGAAGATGAGGATGGCGTGCGGATGAGCCGGCGTCTCCGGCTTGCCGTCCTCCTCCGCTGTCACAGTTACGGTCGAGGAGAACAGCCGGCGGAAACCCTGCAACGTCAGGTAGAGCATCGTGCCGACCAGCACCCCCAGAGGAATCGCTACGGCGAACAGATAGGCACCCTCCAGGCGCCACGCAATCACGAAGAAGATCAGGGCAAAGAGCAGATCGAGTCCAAGGTAGGTCAGCAAGTTCCTGCGTGAAGGCAGGAGCCCAAGCCAGTGAAAGCCCCACGCGAAGAAGCTGATGAACGTGAAGAGATAGGCGCCCAGGCCAAGGACCCCCGTGATGACGATCGAATCCAGGGTTTCGTTGTGGGAGCGATCCGGTGAAGCAGTCCGGGACTCATAGTGCCCCAATTCAGGGGGATAGAACGAGTTATAGGCCACATACATCGACTCAGGACCATAGCCCACGAGAGGACGGAGGACATTGAGTCGGTCAGCCGATCCATCGGGGAAGGAGATCGGGGCATGCGGCATAATGAGATCGACCGTACCCTGCCAGATCAACCCGCGCACTTTGCCCGTCCCGGACTGCAGTTCAGTGATCGTCGTCAGTCGCTGCAGAGCGGGGACCTGCCGGACGAGACTCTGCAGACGTCCGGGGACGTTGATCACGACCAGGACCAGGGCCAGCAGCAGCCCCACGCTGCCCCACCCAATCCACAACCACGACCAGCCCTTGCGCTCAACGATGAAGTGCAGCCATAGACCGCCGAAGGTCAACGCGGCAAGCCCTAATCCCACATAGATCGCGAGACGACCCGGCAGCACCCACAGGGAGAGGCCCGCCACGACACCCGCAAGGGCCACCGACCCCCAGCCGAAAGCCAAGCCCTTGACAAGCTGCGCGGGCCACCCTTTGCGCTGCTCTGCGTCGCGCGGGACCTGGCGTTGCAGCACGACAAGCGCCAGATAGGGGAAGAAGAAGCCGGCAGCAACAATACCGAGCCATGGACCACGGCTCTGTGAATGCCAGATCGTGAGCGCCTGCACTGCGAGAACGAAGATGTAGCTGGAGGCCCGCAGGACATCGCTGACGCGGGAGGTCTCTCGCGTGAGAATGTCACCAAAGCTCTCGATGATCCGCGACGCCGTCAGCGGCACGATCATGATCAGATAGGCCGCCACAAAGATGGCATTACCCATATTGGAGGCGACCCGTGTCGTCACATCACCAGCCCACGGCAAAGGATCGAGTCCACTATGCTGGATAATGCCGTACAGCGACACCGGCAGACTGCCGAGAATGAGAACGGTGACGAGCCGGCTAAGCTGCAGTCGCGTGCGCAGACCGGTCAAGATGGCGAAGAAGATGACCAGATAACCAAAGAGCGTGAAGGTCCCCTGAAGGCGCTGGTAGGATCCCAGCCAACTGGCGTAGGGCACCACAGAGGCCACCGAGCTGATCAAGTACACGACCATCGTGGCAAGCGCAGGCAACACCATCGGCGTCTTCCAGGAGAATCGCAGCACCTCTCCCTGCCTCGCCGCCGAGACGCCCGTGGTCGCCTCATCTACCAGGCGCGTCAACCACAGGACCGCCATCACCACGGCGAGGGCACGCAGCGTGGTCAGCTTGTCGGGCTCGAAGACCCGGCTGGAATAGACGTTGAAGAAGACCGGGGTGATCAAGACCGCCAGCAGCCATCCGGCCTCCAGCGCACGATCACAGAATTGGCTAAGTCGAGAAGAGTTCATCTATGCCACTCCTTGGCAGCTCGCAACTGCGCACGCCGAG
>CAZYYC010000041.1:0-23550 GCA_964650935.1 uncultured Anaerolineales bacterium | reverse complement strand
GCCGTGCCGGACGGGCGCTTCTGGGTGAAGCCGAACGCCGGCTGGCCCGAGCAGGTGATGGGGCGCATTCGCTATCCGGCGAGCCCCGACTACTTCGGTGACTATGCGTGGCTCTTTGCTCAGGGCGGCGCCGACGTCATCGGGGGTTGCTGCGGCACGACGCCGGCGCACATTGCGGCGATGCGCGCGGCGCTGAATCAGGGCCCTTCCGAGGGCGTACGGGCGGCCTCGGAGCCCCTGCCCCTTCCGGTCGCCGGCGTCGACACGGCCCCGGATCAGCCATCGTGCCTGTCGCAGAAGCTGGCAAGCGGAGCCTTCGTCCGCGCCGTGGAGATGGACCCACCGCGAGGTCTGTCGACGCACCGGCTGCTGGCGGGTGCAGCGCTCCTGCAGGAGGCAGGGGCCGACGTCATCAATGTGGCGGACAGCCCGATGGCCCGCATGCGGATGAGCCCTTGGGCGGTCTGCGCGCTGCTTCAGGAGAAACTGGGCGTCGAGACGACGCTGCACTTTCCGATCCGTGGGCGCAATCTGCTGCGTGTCCAGGGTGACCTGCTGGCAGCCCACGCGCTGGGCGTGCGCAATGTCTTCGTCGTCATGGGCGATCCCACGGCCATCGGCGACTATCCCGATGCCATGGACGACTACGATGTGGTGCCCTCAGGCCTGATCAGCCTGATCAAGCAGGAGTTCAACGTCGGCGTGGACCACGCCGGTGCCGACATCGGCCAGCCGACCGTCTTCTTCGTCGGCGCCGCGCTGAACCTGACGCCCGACGACGTTGGACGCGAGGTGAAGGTCGCGCGGCGCAAGGTGCGTGCCGGCGCGGACTTCTTCCTGACGCAGCCCATCTACGAGATCGCGACTGCTCGACGGTTGCTCGAGGCTTACGCCTCACGTTACGGGACGTTGGAGGTTCCCCTACTCGTCGGGATCCTGCCGCTCTACGGTGTGCGTCACGCACGCTTCCTGAACCACGAGGTGCCGGGCATCAGCATTCCCGACGAGATCATCGCGCGCCTGGAGCGCGCGGGTGAGGATGCGCCCCATGAGGGGGTACGCATCGCTTGTGAGCTGATCGAGCAGGTGCGGAGCTGGGCCCAGGGCGTGTACCTGATGCCGGCGTTCAACCGTTACGATCTGGCTGCCGAGGTGCTCGAGGCTGCCGGTGGTGCGTGAGAGGGCATGCCCGAGACGAGATCGTGACGAATCAGCTTCATCCGGAAGGAGGCCGTGATGCGCTACGGGTATTTTGACGATGCGAAGCGTGAGTATGTGATCACCAACCCACGTACGCCGGTGAAGTGGATCAACTACATCGGCACGCTGGCCTTTGGCGGTTACGTGGATCACACGGGGGGGGCCGCCCTTTGCCGGGGGGATCCGGCGCTCAACCGCATCACCTGGTATGTGCCGCAGCGGCCCGTCTCCGATTTCCAGGGGACCACGCTCTACCTGCGCATCGAAGAGGAGGGCGGCTACCGGCTCTTCTCGCCCTTCTACGTGCCGACGCTCGATCCCCTCGACGATTACGCCTGTCACGTCGGGTTGGGCTACAGCCGGATCGTCTCGGAGCTGTACGGCGTGCGCACCGAGGCCACCATCTTTGTCCCGATCGAGGGCACCCAGGAGATCCGCGATATCCGTATCACCAACGTCTCCGCTGGATGCCATCCCGGTCGTCGACTACTCCCACCCCGAGGCGATCAAGCAGTTCAACAACAACGACTGGGTGCCGCAGACGATGGTCAGCCGGATGATCGACGAGGCTGAGGGGCACAAGATCCTCTGCCAGTACCCCTTTATGTTTCGCGACATCCGCCAGAACTACCTGACCTCGAACCTGCCGGTGGCGAGCTTCGAGTCGGATCGCGATGCGTTCCTCGGTTACGGCGGGTGGCGGGCGCCTGAGGCCCTGGAGCGGGCGGAACTGGCCGACTATGAGGCGTGGCGCGGGCAGAACATCGGCGCGCTGCTTCACCATCTGGGGACAGTCCAGCCCGGAGAGACGCGCCGGCTGATCACGCAGCTGGGGCAGGTCCCCAGCGTCGAGGCGGCGCTGCCTGAGATCCACGTCTACCGCGATCCGGCGAGGGTCACCGAGGCCTTCGAGCGTCTGCAGGAGAGCTGGCGGACCTATCTGGATCGCATGCAGGTGGAGACGCCGGACGACGCGATGAATGCGATGCTCAACGTCCATAACCCGCGGCAGTGCTACATCACGCTCAACTGGTCGCGCTTCCTCTCGGTCTACCAGACGGGCTTGGGCACGCGAGGCCTGGGAATGCGCGACAGCTCTCAGGACGTGATGGGGGTAGTGGGGAACGCGCCCGACGAGGCCCGCGCGCTGATGGCGAAGCTGCTTCAGGTACAGCGTCCTGACGGGTCGGGGATGCACCAGTTCTACCCCCTGACGATGGAGGCCGGCATCGGCGACGCTGCGGAGGGCGAGGATCGACCCGACTACTACGGCGACGACCACCTCTGGTTGATCCTGGCGGTCGCTGCCTACCTCAAGGAGACGGGCGATCTGGGCTTCCTGGACGAGGAGCTGCCCTACTATGGGACACGCCCCTACGGCGCGCCGGGCACATCGGGCACGGTCCTGGATCATCTGCGGCGGGCGCTGGCGTTCACCTGGTCGAACACGGGCGCCCATGGCCTGCCCTTGCTGGGCTTCGCCGACTGGAACGACACGGTGAACCTGCGCAAGGGGGCCGAGTCGCTCTTCAACGCGTTCCTCTTCGGCGTGGCGCTCCGGGAGATGATCGAGCTGGCGGAGCATATGGGCGACGGGGCTTCGGCGCCGCGCTATCGTGAGCAGTATGCCGAGATGCAGGCGCGGGTCAACGAGGTGGCGTGGGATGAGGCAATCGGCGGCGGTGCCTGGTACGTGCGCTATTTCGACAGCGACGGCACGCCATTGGGATCGCAGTCCAATGACAAGGGGCGGATCTATCTCAACGCGCAGTCGTGGGCGGTGATGTCAGGCTTTGCGCCACAGGAGCGGGCCCTCCAGGCGTTGGACGCCGCGCACGAGCACCTCAACACGAGCCAGGGCCTGAAGGTCGGCGCGCCGGGGTACAACGGCTTCGACCCAAACAAGGGCGGGATCACGACCTATCCGCCCGGCACGAAGGAGAACTGCGGCATCTTCCTACACACGAACCCGTGGGTGATGATCGCGGAGACGATGGTGGGGCGGGGCGAGCGTGCCTACGAATACTACGCCCAGATCAACCCGGCAACGCGCAACGATCGGATTGAGGCGTTCGAGGTGGAGCCCTACGTCTACTGCCAGAACATCCTCTCCGACGAACATCCGCAGTTCGGCCTGGGGCGCAACAGCTGGCTGACCGGCACCGCGTCGTGGGCCTATCAGGCGGGCACCAAGTACATCCTCGGCGTCCGCCCGACCTATGGCGGTCTGATGGTCGATCCTTGCATACCGCCGGCGTGGGACGGGTTCCGTGTGCGCCGTACCTTCCGTGGCGCGACCTATGAGATCACGGTGACCAATCCCTCGCACGTCAGCAAGGGGGTCGACTCGATCACGGTGGACGGGCAGCGCCTCGATGGGGCGGTGATCCCGGCTTTCGATGACGGACAGGTGCATCGGGTCGAGGTCGTGATGGGCTAGGTGCGGACTGCGTGTGCGGCGAGGCGAGCCGGCACGGGGTCTCGCGTGCGGTATGTGAAGGGCTGTGCAGCGCAGCACCCGAAAGGAGGTGTGCGATGCGTATTCTGGTCTATGGAGCGGGTCCACTCGGCAGCCTGTTCGCCGCGCAGCTTCACGCGGCGGGCCATGATGTGGCGATCCTCGCCAGGGGGCAGAGGCTGACGGACATCCGCGAGCACGGCGTGGTGATCCACAACCTCGTGAACGACGAGACGATGGTGGCGCCGGTCCGCACTGTTGAGATGCTCGACCCGGATGATGCCTACGACCTGGTGCTGGTGATCATGCGCAAGAACGCAGCGCTGACGATCCTGCCCGTGTTGGCGGCTAACCGGACCACGCCCAACGTGCTCTTCCTGATGAACAACGCCGCCGGGCCGGAGGCGTTGGTGGCGGCTCTGGGGCGGGAGCGCGTGCTGATCGGCTTCCCCGCCTCCGCCGGCTCCCGCGATGGCCACGTGATGCACTGTCTGACCGGTACCCCCGAGGAGAAGGCGGACGTGCCTTTCGGCGAGATCGACGGATCTGTGACCCCACGCGTCAAGCAGATCGCTGCGGTCTTCGAGAGCACGCCGGGCTTGGGCGCCGAGATCCGCACCGACATGGACGCCTGGCTCAAGTACCACGTGGCGTTGCTGATGCCCTCGCTCGCCCCGGCGCTCTACCTGTGCGGCACCGACAACGAGCGGATGGCGCGAACCCGGGATGCCGTCGTGCTCGCTGCGCGGGCGATCCGGGAGGGGTTCCGCGTGCTCCAGGCGCTGGGCTATCCGGTGACGCCGTCGCGGTTCAAGGTGTTCATATGGCTGCCCGAACCGTTGTTGGTGGCCTTCGCCCAGCGGCTGCTGGCCGATCCCAGGATGAAGACGGCCCTGACGGCCCACGCTGAGGTGGCTCGCGACGAGATCCGGCATCTCGCCGACGAGTTCCTGGCGCTCGCCTCTCAGACCACGGTCCCCATCCCGACGATCCGGCGGTTGCTCGCCGTCTATCCCGATCCCAACGCAGAGCTGATCCCCGACGGCAGCCGCGAGATCCCGCTGGACTGGCGGGGCGTCTGGGTGGCGGCAGGTGGGTTGGCTGCGGCGCTCGGCCTCGTCTATGCGGTGGGGCGACGACTGAAGCGGGCAGGGTAGCCGGGGACCATCGCCGGCGCAACATAGGCGCCGGCTTCAAGCTCGTGAAAGGACATTCGTGTATGGACAAGATACGCATCGGTCTCTACGGTACCAACGGACATCAGATTCACAACGCGCTGATCGATCATCCGCTGGGTGTCTGCGTTGCCACGGCGGCGTTTCCGCGTGAGCGGTTACCTGAGCCG
This sequence comes from uncultured Anaerolineales bacterium, assembly GCA_964650935.1. Lineage (GTDB taxonomy): Bacteria > Chloroflexota > Anaerolineae > B4-G1 > SLSP01 > PWVB01. The sequence continues at coordinate 18,547 of CAZYYC010000041.1, read as the reverse complement.
CTCCAGGCGGATGCGGAGATCCGCCACTATGATACGCTGGACGAGCTGCTGCAGGACGAGGAGATCGACCTGGTCTCGCTCTGCTCGCCCCGTCGCCGCGATCAGGCCCAGGAGGCCATCCGCGCGATGGAAGCCGGCAAACACGTCTACGCCGAGAAACCCGCCGCGATGACCGAGGGTGAGCTCGACGCGATCATCGCCGCGACGAAGGCGACCGGGCGGAGCTTTCACGAGATGTGGACCGGCTCGGCGTGTGATCAGCCCTACTGGGCGATGCGCGAGATCGTTCAGGCGGGCACGCTGGGCGAGGTTATCCAGGTGCTGGTGCAGAAGTCGTATCCGCTCCAACACAACCGGCCCCAGGACGAGGACGTGGATGGGGGGCTGATCCTGCAGGTCGGGGTTCACGCGTTGCGCTTCGTCGAGTTCACCGCCGGCGTGCCGATCACCGAGATCTGGGCGATCGACACGCAACTGGGTAACCCCGGAGAGGGTGATTTGCGTGTGGCCACCTCGATGATGGCACGGCTGGCGAACGGGGGCGTCGCCGGCATCATCTGCAACTACCTCAACCCGCCGGGCTTCGGGATGCACGGCAACGAGATGGTGCGCATCTTCGGCACCGAGGGTTTCCTGGAGTCGACCGATGGCGGTACCCGCACGCGCCTGGTCCTCAACGACGGGGATCGGGGCCCGTTGCAGATCGACGAGCCGGGGAAGCCCTACCTTGATCTGGTCCTCGCCTCGCTGAGCGATCCTGCTGCGATGCCTCTCACGCCGGCGGAGGAGCTGCACCCGACACGGATGCTGATCCGGGCGCGGGCCGATGCGGCGGGGCGCGGGTAGGCGCTATGGTCAGTGACTGTCTGCGGTTGGCGGTGCTCTCTGATGTCCACGGCAACCTCCCGGCCCTGGCGGCGGTGTTGGCGGACATCCAGGCGCAGGGCGTGAATGCCATCGCCTCCGCCGGTGATATGACCAGCGGGACCTGGGCCGAGGAGGTCGTCGCGCGTCTACGGGACGTGGTGCGTTGGTCGATCGTCGGCAACCACGAGCGCTACTATGCCCCGCTGGACGGCACGACGCCGGAGACGGTCCGGCGTCCGGGGCAGCAGTGGGCCCCCCAGCGTTGGTGCTATGATCAGTTGTCCAGGGCGACGCTGCAGGAACTGAGGCAGTTGCCGGAACAGGCGGTCATCCGGATGGACGGCGCCGATCCGATTCGGCTCCTCCACGGCGCCCCGTCGGGCATCGCGGAGCATCTCTACCCGGATCGAGATGCGGTGGCCCTGGCCCACTTCAGACGGGCCATGATCCTCCCGGACGAGGTGCCCGCGCTGCGAGACACGATCGCCCCTGTGCAAGAGCCGGTGATCGTCTGCGGTCACACGCACATCCCGTGGGCCCAGGTCGAGGGCGACCGTCTGGTGGTCAATGCCGGCGCGGTCGGCAGCCCGATCAACGGGGATCCTCGCGCGCAGTATGTGATCCTGACGTGGGATGGTTTGCGCTGGCACGCTGAGCATCGCGCGGTTCCCTATGACCTGGAACGGGTGCGGGAGAGCTTCGAGGCAAGCGGATACTTGGCGGAGGGCGGCGCGTTCGCCTATGCCCTCCTGAGGACCATCGAGACAGGCTTGGCATGGACCGTCGCGCTGCTCCGGCATGTCTATGCCCACGCGCGGGATGCCGGCTGGGAGGACGTGGGGGCCCTACCGGACGAGCTTTGGGATGCCGGAGCTATGACCTTTGATTGGCAGGCCTATCCGGAACCGGAAACGAGGATCACACCTTGAGTATGACACCCCGACAACGTTTTCTCGAGACGATGCACTTCGGCAAGCCGAACAGGGTGCCGCTGCAGCCGGGCGGACCGCGCGAGTCGACGCTGGCAGCGTGGCACGCGCAGGGACTGCCCGAGGACGTCCATTGGTATGACTACCTGATGGAGCTGCTCGGCATCGAGAGAGAGGTCACGCGCCCTCGCGTGGACCTGGGCGTCTCCTTCATTATGATCCCCACCTTCGAGGAGAAGGTGCTGGCGCACGAGGACGGACACTACATCGTCCGTGACTGGATGGGCGCTGTCACCGAGATTTCCGATACCTATGACTACACCTACATCCGTCAGGCCAAGGACTTCGTGACGCGCAAGTGGCACAGCTTCCCGGTGGAGAGCCGGGCAGATTGGGAGGAGAAGCTCCGCTGGCGTTACGACCCGGAGGCCCCCGGGCGCTTCCCGGAGGACTTCGAGGCCCGCTGTGCCGCGCTTCGGGAGCGGGACTACGTGCTGTCCATCGCGTTCAGCGGCGCCTTCTGGCAGCTGCGTGAGTGGTGCGGGATGGAGGGGCTCTGCATGTTGATGGTGGAGCAGCCGGCGTTCGTGGAGGAGATGGAGGCCTTCTGGGCCGACTTTATGCTGCGGACGCTCGAGCCGATCCTGCGGCTGGCGCCGCCCGACCACGTGGTGGTCAACGAGGACATGGCCTACAAGCTGCACAGTATGATCTCGCCGACGATGGCGCGGCGCTTCCTGATGCCCAGCTGGCAGCAGTGGATCGAAGCGATCAAGGCGGCGAGCCCCGAGACGGTCGTCGAGATGGACTCCGACGGCTACAACGCGGAGCTGCTGCCGCTCTGGATCGAGGCGGGGTTTGACGCCGTCTCACCGATGGAGGTCGCCGCGGGCAACGACATCGTCGCCTATCGCCGCGAGTACGGTGACCGCATCGCCTTCCGCGGGGGGATCGACAAGCGGGCGCTCGCCAAGGGGGGCGACGTGATGCGTGCGGAGCTCGAGCGCGTCGTGCCGCCGCTGCTGGCGACCGGCGGGTATATACCCGGGTGTGACCACGGCGTCCCGCCGGATATCGCGTGGCCCGACTTCGTCGAGTACACGCGGTTGCTGGCGGAGATGACGGGGTGGCTCGGATGAGAGTTGTCGGTTTCCAGTTATCGGTTGTCAGTTAAGACGTCGGGCCCTCTAGGGGGTTCGACATCGATCACGTGAGAGCTAGGGAGGGAACGACCATCCGTAAGCCGTCCGGCATGACCTCATATGAGCGGCTCGTCGCGTCACTGGCAGGTGAACCGGTGGATTACCTGCCCTTCAGTCCCTTCCTGGCCTATGTCTGGGAGAGCTTCCCCCGCGCGGTGCAGGCGGCGGGCGCTCTGGCCTTTCACCAGCGGGTCGGCGCAACGCCGCTGTGGCGTGGCGCGCCGTGCCCGGTGCGCGCCATCCTACCGGCGGAGGTCGAGGTCTTCAGCCGCCGGGTGGGCCGCGATACGCGCGTCGAGACGCGCACGCCGGTCGGCACGCTCAGCGAGGTGAAACGTCGCAGCGATGACGGCGAGACCGACTTCCTGATCGAGCACCCGCTGAAGACGACGGAGGACTTCCTCATCCGGCTCTGGGTGGAGGAGCGAACGACCTTCGAGGTGGACCTTGGTCCTGTGCACGAGCACTTCGCCGGCGACGGGCGCGAGGGACTCTCGATTGGGATGCTGATCCCGCGGTCCAAGTCGGCCTTTCAGATGATGGTCGAGCACGATGTGGGGACCGAGGCGCTGGTCTATGCGCTGGCGGACGACCCCGCGACGGTCGAGGCGCTCTGGTCGGCGATGGTGACGAATGACCTGGTCGCCGCGCGGCTGGCGGTCGAGTCGGGCTGCTATGGCTACTATCTGACGTGGGAGGACTCCAGCACACAGAACTACGCGCCGCGCCACTATGAGCGCTACATCGCACCGGAGATCACGCAGTGGTGCGCATTGCTCGAGGCGTACGACACGCACTACATCCAGCACGCTTGCGGTCATCTGCGCCATCTGCTGCCGATGATGAAGGCCGGCGGCGTGATGGGGGTGGAGTCGATCTCCCCGCCGCCGACGGGCAACATCTCGTTGCGCGAGGCGCGTGAGGTGCTCGGCCCCGACATCGCGATCATCGGCGGCATCGAGCCCACGCAGTTCCTGTCGCTTTCGATGGAGGCGTTGGGGCCCTACGTGGAGCAGGTGATCGCCGATGGGCAGGGCGGGCCCTTTGTATTGGCGAACTCGGATTCCTGCCCGCCGGGCGTAACGATCGAGAAGTTCGCGCTGGTGGCGGAGATCGCGCGGGGAACTAGAGTGACGAGTAACGAGTGACGATTGACGGGTGATCGGAAGTCTCTGGGTCACTCGTCACAATATCAGACGGGGAGGGGTTAGCTATGCCGAATGCTCTTTACTTACTCAATGCCGATGCCTACGGCAAGATCTACGGGCCTGAGGAGCGTGCCGACATCGACGCGCTGGTGCAGATCGTCGCGCCGCAGCAGACCGCGGCGAGCGTGCGCGAGCATCCCGAGGTGCTGGCGGAGGTGGATCTGATCTTCTCGGGTTGGGGGATGGCGGTGCTCGATGAGGCCTTGCTCGCGGCGGCTCCACGGCTCAGGGCCGTCTTCTATGGGGCGGGCTCGATCCGTGGCTTCACGACCGAAGCGGCTTGGGATCGCGGGATCGTCATCTGTAGCGCTTGGGCCGCCAATGCCGTGCCGGTCACGGAGTACACGCTGTCGCAGATCATCTTCGGGCTGAAGCGGGGCTGGGCCCACGCCCTTGCGATCAAGCGGGAGCAGCGCTGGATCGCGAAGTTACCGGTGCCCGGCGCCTATGGCAGCACGGTGGGCCTGATCTCGCTGGGGATGATCGGACGGATGGTGGCGAGGCGGCTTCAGGCGCTGGACGTTGAGGTCGTGGCCTATGATCCCTTCATCAGCGACACGGAGGCTGCCGCGCTCGGTGTGCGCCTGGTCGAGCTGGACGAGCTCTTCCGATGCTCCGACGTCGTCTCCCTTCACACGCCCAAGCTGCCCGAGACGCTCGGTATGATCACCGGGGCGCACATTGCCTCGATGAGGGAGGGTGCGACGTTCATCAACACCGCCCGTGGGGCGGTCGTGCGTGAGCCGGAGATGATCGCGGTGCTGGCGGAGCGCCCCGATCTCACGGCGGTCCTCGATGTGACCGATCCCGAACCTCCTGTCGAAGGCTCGCCGCTCTATACGCTCCCCAACGTGGTCATGACCCCACACATCGCGGGGTCGCTTGACCGGGAGTGCCGCCGACAGGGGCGCTATATGATCGAGGAGTGCCGGCGCTACCTCGCCGGCGAGCCGCTCCGGTGGGCGATCGACCGGGAGCGGGCGAAGAGCCTTGCGTGACGAGTAACGAGTGACGAGTGGCGGGTGATCGGACCTCTCCGGGTCCATCGCCACTCGTCCATCGTCACGCACGGTGGTGACCTCTTTGAGAAGCGAGGAGGCTTTCATTGGCACACTATACTGATCGGCTCACGAGCGAGGTGCGCCTGGAGCGCATGCGTCCTGAGGCCGTCGAAGCCGCGAAGTCGGCACGCCCCGCGATCTATGTGCCCTGCGGCTCGATCGAGTGGCACGGGTATCACAACCCGCTGGGCTTGGACGCGATCAAGGCGCACGAGCAGCTGGTGGGGTTGGCCTTGCGCGTGGGCGGCGTCGTCTATCCGCCGGTTTTCTTCGGCTCGGGCGGTGGGCATACCGCGTGGCCCAGCTCCTACATGGTCTCGGCGGCGCCCATGGTGCAGATCGTACGAGAGCTGCTGCAGGGCTTCGAGCGCGACGGCTATCGCAAGGCGCTGCTGCTCTCGGGTCACTATCCCAACCGTAGCGTCTACCTGGACGCGGCTTGCCGGGCCTATCTGGACGCCGGGGGGACAATGGACGTGCTGGCGCTGGTGGAAAACGAGGTGCCCGGCGTCGGGGGCGACCATGCGGCGAAGGTCGAGACGTCGTTCATGTTGCATCTGCTCCCGGAACTCGTCGATCGGGCGCGGCTGTACCAGGGGCCGCAGAATGACCTCGGTGGTCCGGACGAGGTGATCGACTGGATGACGCCTGCGTACGAGGGCCATCCCAACTACGGGCTCGTGGGCATCGATCCGCGCGCTCACGCTTCGGCGGAGGTGGGATGTGAGGCGACGGAGGCGCTGCTGGACTACCTGGCGGCGTGGGTGAAGGGCGACGGGTAACCGGTAACGAGTGATCCCGAAAGTCTGATGACCACCCTTCGCAAGGGTGGGGCTAGCGGGGAGAGTGTGCCGGCGGGGTTGTTGCCGTTCACCCTTCGCAAGGTCCGGGCAACCTTGCGAAGGGGCAGGCTTGCGAAGGGGCGGATGCTAGAGAGGAGATAACGATGGTCAACTTGCCGATCACACGGATGACGCTGTATAAGCATGGGGTGGGCTTCTTTGAGCGCCGCGCCGAGCTCTCGGCGGAGCGGGTTGAGCTCTCGTTTCGTGTCGAGGAGATGAACGATATCCTCAAGAGCCTCACCGCCATCGACTGGGGGGGCGGCAGGGTGCTGGGCATCGATTATGCGACGCCCCAGAGCCGCGAGGAGCGACTGGCGGGCTGCTCGATCCGGCTCGGCGACGATCGCAGTCTGCAGGACCTGCTGGTCGGGCTGCGCGGTCGTCGCGTGACCCTGCAGCTGGATCAGGGCGAGGCGACCACCGGCACGCTGGTGGGGCTTGATGAGGCCCCGGAGCGCCGGCCGCTCGCCGGCGCGCTGGTCTCTCTCCTGGCGGACGGCGACGAGCGGGTGCACACGGTGAGCCTGGGACGGGTGCAGGGGGTCGAGATCCTGGACGAACGCGGGGCGGGCGATCTGCGCTTCTTCCTGAAGACCTCGTTGAGCCAGGAGGCCTTCCGCAACGTCACCGTCCGGCTGACGCCGGGAGAGCACGATCTCTCGGTGAGCTATATCGCGCCCGCGCCCACGTGGCGGGTGAGCTATCGCCTGGTCGCCGAGGCCGATGCCGGGGTGAAGGGGCGGGGCCGGGCGCTGCTGCAAGGCTGGGGGATCTTCGACAACCGCCTGGAGGAGGACCTGGAGGGCATCGCGCTCTCGCTGGTCGCGGGGATGCCGATCTCCTTCGTCTACGACCTCTACACGCCCTTCACGCCCGAGCGTCCTGTGGTCGAGGAGGAGGCGCGGGTCGCCGCCGCGCCGGTGGCCTTCGGTGCGGCGCACCCCAAGGCTGCCGAAGCCGACCTCGCGGCGCGTATGCCCGAGGCGCGAGCGCCCTCGCCGATGGCGATGGGCGCAGCGATGGGCATAGGGATGGATGTGGCGCGGCAGCGCTCCGCACGGATCGACATCGATGCGGTGCAACAGGCTGCCGAAGTACAGACGACGGGTGCCGCGCTGGGCGAGCTCTTCCAGTACAACATCGGTACGCCGGTGACGGTCGGGCGCGGTCAGTCGGCGATGGTGCCTATCGTCCAGTCGGCGCTGACCTATCGGAAGGACCTGATCTACAACGGGCGCAAGATGGCGGTGCATCCCGTGGCGACGATGCGCTTGAAGAACGAGAGCGACCTGACGCTGGAGCGCGGCCCCGTCACCGTTCTCGAGGGCGGGGACTACGTCGGCGAGGCGCTGTTGCCCTTCACCGTCGTGGGCGCGGAGATCGTGGTGCCCTATGCCGTCGAGCTGGGCGTGAAGGTGCGTGAGGAGAGCGGGTCGTCGCGTGAGGTGCGCGGTCTGCAGATCCAGGGGGCCTACCTGCGCTTTGAGGAGTGGGAGGTGCGCTCGCGCACCTACACGTTGACCAACAGCACGGGCAAGGCGACGGTCGTCCTCGTCGAGCATCCGCGCCTCGCGGGCATGACGATCTTTGACACGCCCGAGCCGCGAGAGCACACCGACAATGAGGTCCGCTTCGAGGTGGAGGTCCCACCTCAGGGCGAAGCCACGCTCAAGGTTCGGGAGCGCCGACTGACCTGGCGCCACGAGGAGATCCAGCGCCAATCCTACAGCGGGCTGCAGGACTACCTCAAGCGGGGACTTCTCAAGCCCAGGGACCTGGAGAAGCTCACCCAGCTGCTCAAGCTGTGGGAGCAGGTCGCCGATCAGGAGAAGCGGGTTAGCGACCTACAGGGAGAGCGGGACCGCATCCGTCAGACCCAGCAGCAGATTCAGGGCAATATGCAGGTGCTGGGCCAGACGGGCAAGGAGGGCGATCTGCGCACGCAGTATGTCGAGCAGTTGGAGGCAACCGAGGCGCAGCTTCGCAAGCTCGACGCGGATGAGGCCCAAGTGAGGGCCGAGATCGCGCGGCTCAAGGAGCAGATCGATGCCCAGCTCAAGAAGCTGGCGTAGGGGGTGACGGGAATGATCACTTCAGGACTGGTCTCGGTCACGTTTCGCGCGCTGGCACCCGAGCAGATCGTGGCGTTGGCGAGCGAGGCAGGGCTCGAGGCGATTGAGTGGGGTGGGGATGTGCACGTGCCCCACGGCGATGTCGAGACGGCGCGGGCTGTGCGCCGGATGACGCTGGATGTCGGGCTGCGGATCCCCTCGTATGGATCCTACTACCGCGTCGGCGACGGCGAGCCGGTGCCCTTCGAGGCGGTGTTGGAGACGGCGGCGGCGCTGGGTGCGCCGGTGGTCCGTGTCTGGGCCGGGACGCGGGGATCGGGCGAGGCGGACGCGGGCACTTGGTCGCGCGTGATCGACGATTCGCTGCGTATCGCGGCTTTGGCCGCGTCGGCGGGCCTGCGCATCGCCTATGAGTATCATGGACACACGCTGACCGACACCGACGCGGCGGCCCAGCGTCTGCTGAGCGCTGTGGATCATCCCGCCGTGGGCACTTACTGGCAGCTGCGGGAGGGCGTGCCGCCGGAGGAACAGCTGGCGGGGCTGCGAACGGTGCTGCCGCGGCTGGACCACCTTCACGTCCAGGCTTCGCATGAGGGCGCTCGGGCTCCCCTGGCGACGATGGTTGAGACGTGGGAGACGATCTTCGCTACGGTCGGCGAGACAGGACGCGCGCACTGTGCGATGATCGAGTTCGTCCGGGGGGATAGCCCCGAACAGCTTCTGGAGGATGCGGCGGTGTTGCGACAGATGCTGCGGACTCTGCCGGGCCATCTGCCGGGGAAAGGATGATCCGATGTGCGATACCCTGGTAGCGACAGGCCATGTCACCGCGGACGGGGTGACCCTCTTCGGCAAGAACTCGGACCGCGAGCCTAATGAGGCGCACGAGCTGCTCTACGTGCCCGCGACCGATCACGCCGCTGCGGGCGCGGCGATGGTGCGCTGCACCTACGTCGAGATTCCGCAGGTCGCGCGGACCCACGGGGTGCTGTTGGCCAAGCCGTTCTGGATCTGGGGGGCCGAGATGGGGGCGAACGAGCACGGGGTGGCGATCGGCAACGAGGCCGTCTTTACCAAGGTGCCCTATGGCAAGGCCGATGGGCTCATCGGTATGGATCTGCTGCGCCTCGGCCTGGAGCGCGGAGCGACCGCCGAGGAGGCGCTGACCGTGATCACGACGCTGCTCGCCGAGTATGGACAGAGCGGCAACTGCGGCTTTCGTCACGAGCTCTATTACCATAACAGCTTCTTGATCGCTGACCCTCACGATGCGTGGGTCCTGGAGACGGCTGGGCCTCACTGGGCAGCCCGGCGCATCGAAGGCGTCTACACGATCTCAAACCGGCTGACGATCACCGACACGTGGGATGCGGCCTCGCCTGATCTCGTGCAGCATGCGATCGACCGGGGCTGGTGTAAAGGACGCGACGACTTCAGTTTCGCGCGCTGCTATTCCGACTTCGTCTACACGACCTTCAGCGATGCCGCCGGCCGCCGGAAGCGCACGATGGCGCTGTTGGATGCCGAGCGGGGTCGGATCACGCCGGCGACGGTGATGGCTGCGCTGCGCGATCACGGCGAGGGTGCGTGGCGACCGGATCGGGGCCTGATCGGCACGACGGTCTGCGCTCACGCGGGGTTCGGCCCGGCGCGAGGGTCGCAGACGACGGGATCGATGGTCTCGCACCTGCGCCAGGATGCTCCGACGCACTTCGTGACGGGGACGGCGGCGCCCTGCACGAGCCTCTTCAAGCCGGTCTGGCACGATGCCGCAGTGCCGGATACGGGGCCACGTCCCTCCGGCACCGCGGACGGCGAATCACTCTACTGGCGACATGAGCGGCTTCACCGGCAGATCCTGCGCGACGCGCCGGCGGGTCTGGCCCGGATCGAGGAGGAGCGAGACGCTGTGGAGGCCGGATGGATCGGCGAGGCGTTGGGTGTGGCGAGCGCCGATCCGGCGGCGCGGGCTGTCTTCTCAGGGCGCTGCTTTGAGGAGGCGCAGGAGGCCGAGGCGCGCTGGCTCCGCCGCGTGACCGAGGGGGAGCCGAAGGACCGGCGGCGGCTCCTTTATCGGCGGGCGTGGCAGCGCTGGGAGCGGGACGCCGGCTCTGAGCGGTGATCTGATGAACACTCGCCGGTGAGCGACCTCTTGATGCCCCTTGAGCGGGATACGTGGCGGAGGTGGCTGCCGCCGGTTTGGCAGGCGGCGATTCATACTCTATAGTAGGACCTGTTGCGGATATGACGGCTCGTAACGAGCTCTCGATCCAACATCAAGGGCAATCGTGATGTGCTAACAGCTGGAGGCCTGGTTCATGTCTGATCGTTTCTGGAGCCTGTCGGAACACGAGACCTACGAGGCGCCGGGCATCGCGGCGTTGATCTTCCATAACCGCTATCCTGAGGGCAAGCAGGGCGGAGTGGAGCTGATTCACCACGGTGAGCGGACGTTGACGTGCGGCGATGTGCGGCTCTCCACGGCGCCCGGACAGTGGGACAGCCTGCCGGAGGCCGGTGAGCGCGTCGTTGCCGAAGATGGCGCGTCGGTCGTGGTGTCGAGCCGCTTCGCTGCGGAGGACTTCGACTACACCGTGCGGGTGACGCCTCAGGGGACGTCGCTGCGCATCAGCGTTGATCTCGCGCAGCCGCTGCCCGAAGGGCTCGTCGACAGGGCGGGGTTCAACCTGGAGATCTACCCGACGGCCTACATCGGGACGACGTTTGAGTTGGGTGGGGCCAGCCACATTCACACGACACAGCGGCTCTTTCCCGAACACCCGGGGCAGGCGAGGCGGGCCGGCGAGGACGGCGCGGTCATCTGCTCACCGCTGGCGAGCGGCACGCGCTTGGTCGCCGCGGCGGAGGATCCCCTGCGCCGGTTCGAGGTTGTTTCCGAGACGGGGACATTGGCGCTGTTCGATGGGCGCCAGGCGGCGCAGAACGGGTGGTTCGTGCTCCGCGAGCTCATCCAGCCCGGTGCAACGAGTGATGCGATGGTCTGGCGCCTGACGCCGAACGCCGTCCCGACCTGGCGGCGAACGCCCGTGATCTGCATCTCACAGGTCGGCTACCACCCATCTCAGGTGAAGCAGGCAATCCTCGAGCTCGATCCGCGGGACGGCGTGCAGGACGACGCGGTGCTGGAACGGATCTCGGCCTCCGGGCCGGAGGTGGTGCTATCGGCGCGCCCCCATCCGTGGGGCCGGTGGCTGCGTTGGGACTACGCCACGTTCGACTTCACCGAGGTCGAGGCGCCGGGGTTGTATCGCGTGCGCTACGGCTCGGAGGTGACGCCACCGTTTGAGATTCACGCGGAGATCTACCAGCGCGACGTGTGGCAGCCGGTGTTGGAGACCTTCTTCCCCGTGCAGATGTGCCACGTGGCGGTGAAGGATCGCTATCACACCTGGCACGGGGCCTGTCATCTCGACGACGCCCTGCAGGCGCCGGTGGACCACGTCCACTTTGACGGCTACCGGCAATATGCGGAGACGGAGACGTCCCATCAGCCCGGGGAGCACATCGGGGGCCTGGATCGTGGGGGATGGCATGATGCCGGTGACTATGATCTCGCTGCCGGATCGCAGGCGCAGACGACGCACACGCTGGCGCTGGTCAGCGAGCTCTTCGACCTGCAGTCCGACCAGACGACGGTCATGCCTGAAGAGCGTCTGGTGCTGCTGCATACCCCGGATGGGACACCCGACATCGTGGAGCAGGTGGCGCACGGCGTCGAGAACCTATTGAGCGGCTATCGGGTTGCGGGCCACAGCTTCCACGGCATCATCGCTGCGACGGTCGAGCAGTACGTCCACCTGGGCGACGCTGCGACGATGACCGACAACGTGGTGAGCGACGACGACCGCTGGGCCTTTACCAACCGCGACACGGCGCTGGAGTATATGGTCGCTGCGACGCTGGCAGCGGCGAGCCGGGTGCTGCGCGATCACCGGCCCGATCTGGCCGATGAGTGCCTGAGGTGGGCCGAGGCCGTGTGGGTCTATGAGCATGACCATGAGGCCGTGTCTCAGCCGGGCGCCTACGTGCCGCGCGGGCCCGAGCTACAGGAGGTGCGGGCGGCAGCCGAGCTCCTGATCACGACCGGCAAGGCGTGCTACCGCGAGCGCCTGTTGGAGCTGCGTCCGCTGATCGTGGAGCGCGTGATGTGGGTGGGTGGGGCGATCGCGCGGGTTTTGCCCGTCATCGATGACGACGGCTTTGCCGCAGCGGTGCGTGAGGCTGTTGCGGGGGCGATGGCGGAGTTCAGCAAGGAGCTGGAGACGAATCCCTTCGGCATCCATTTCCGCCCCCACGTCTGGGGCATCGGATGGCAGCTGCTGACCATCGCAGCGCAGCTCTACCAGCTGTGGCTGGCCTTCCCCGATCTGGTCGACCCCGAGATTGTGCTGCGGGTGGTGAACTACAACCATGGCTGCCATCCCGCCTCCAACACGTCGCTGGCCTCAGGGGTAGGAGCCAAGTCGGCGACTGTCGCCTATGGTGTGAACCGGGTGGATGGGTCCTACACCCCCGGCGGCGTCATCTCCGGACCGGCGTTGATCCGCCCCGACTTCATGGAGCTGAAGGAGCCCTGGCCCTATCTCTGGCAGCAGACCGAGTATGTGATCGGCGGGGCGGCGAACTATCTCTTCTGCGTTCTGGCGGCGGATCGCCTCCTGAACGGTTGAGAAGGAGCTTTTTGTGACAGCGCCAACCACCGTTGTGCCGGTCCCGGTGACCGAGGGGCTGCCCGCGACGCTGGAGTTGACGCTGTGCAAGCCGGCGCCGGCAGGGACGCTGTTGCGCCTGCGTGCCAATGGGATTGCGATGCTGATGGGGATCGCGATCGACGAGGTCGTCGCGATGCCGGATCCGGGCTCGCCCGAGGCCGGCGTGTCGCTGCCGCCGGTCCATCGTTTCGCCTGGGAGGAGATGCAGCGCAATTGGATGTGGCACGCTCGCACGCTGTCGCTGGCTGTGGTCAGGACCCCCATCGATCTGCCCCAGGGAGCGCGGATCGAAGTGCGTTGCGGACCGACCAAGAAGCGGGCGACCACCGCCGACCTGACGTGGACACTCTATCTCGGCAAGGTCGTCTCACCGGAGACCGCCGAGTTCACTCAGGTGGCCCATCCTCTGGAGCTGTCGCTTGTGGCGGGGCCTGTCGATCATCTCGAGGCCGCGCTCAAAGCGGATGGGCGGCTCTTTGTCGAGCAGTTCGATGCTTTCGGCAATCCGACGCGGCCCGAGGACGGCGATGAGCTCGCTGTTCAGTTGGGAGAGCACCGGCTACGGATCTCACCAGCGACGCGGAGGGCGGCTACTGCGGTCAACGGATTGGATCCGGGTCGCGTTCAGGAGATGTTGCAGCAGAGCACGTCTGAGGGCGCACGACCGGGGCCGTGGCTCGGCGTGCGCGGTCGGGTTAGCGATGCTGTGGGGCGTTTGGCCACGTCGAATGCCTGGCCCCAGGCGATCGATGGAACCCCTACCTACTTTGGTGAGTTCCACTGGCACACCGAGTTCAGCGGCGATGGACAGCGTACGCTTGAGGCGGCGCTCACGAGCGCTCGGGACGAACTGGCCCTCGACTTCGCCGGGCCGTCCGACCACCTCGCGCCTGACGGGACCTATGCCCATCGCCTGCCGATCGAACTGGTCGAGATCTGTCGCCGTTTCGATGAGCCCGGACGGTTTTGTGTGATCCCGGGGGCCGAGCTGGCGGCGCGCTATGGCCATGTCAACCTTCACACCTCGGACTTCGATACCTTCCTGGACATTGTGCGGCGTTTCCCCTATGAGCTGCTGCCGGTGTGGCGTTCGATGGGCGATGACTTCCCCTTGGAGGTCCTCGCGGCCCTGTGTCCTGAGGGGCGTGGCATGATCGTCCCCCACCACACGAACGTGGACGCCTCGCTTGAAGCCGGTGTGGTGCACAGCGACGGACGGCCCATCTGGTGTGCCATGCGCTGGCCCGTGGTCACGCCTCTACTGCACCAAGGGCTTCGCCTAGTGGAGATGGTGCAGACGATGGGCGCCTTTGAGACGGAGAGCACGGATCCGGCGTGGCGCGTGCGGTGGGGCGGCTATGGCGGCAGCGTGCAGACGGCCCTGCTGCGCGGACATCGCGTGGGCTTTGTCGGCGGCAGCGACAACCATGCTGGGTGGCCTACGCGCGACTGGGGTGCGGGCGGCACGAGCGGGTTGACGGCGATACAGGCGCCGGATCTGGACGGCGAGACGCTCTTCGCGGCGCTCTATCAACGCCGCTGCTATGCCACGAGCGGTGTACGCATCGTGGCCGACGCGACGCTGAACGGCTTTCCCATCGGCAGCGAGCTGCGACTCGAGGCCGGCAGCCGGCGGCACTTTCGCCTTCGCATCCAGGGCACGGCGCCGCTGGCAGCGGTGCAGATCGTCTCGATGGGCGCGGTGGTGGCCGACCTGCCGGTCGTGCAGGGTGCCTGGGACTTCGACGGCAGTTGGATCGATGACCGTCCGGGACGCCCCCTGCGGGACGTGTATTACTATGTGCGTGCCCGCCAGGTTGACGGGCACTGTGTGTGGCTGAGCCCCTTCTGGGTTGACCCCCCCGCGCCGGTGTGACGCGGGGTTACAATCGGAGGCGTATGACGGCAAAGGACCTTGACCTAACAAGTGCGACGCTCGCCACGATCGGCGACGATGCCCGTGACCGCGGGCGCCAGGCTGTGCTCGCGTTGGTTGAGGAGGTCGAGAAACGCAGCGGGATCCGATGGACTGTGGCGCCGTCGTTCCCCGATGCGAACGTTGCCCAGATCGTGCTCTGTACCGATGGCGAGGTCGAAGCGCTGCCTGCGGAGCTGAGGTCTGCGGTGGAGGAGCTGCCTCCAGCGGGGCCCGAGGGCTTTCGCCTGGCGATCCGGGAGCCCGGACCAGTGGTGCTGGTGGTGGGGCACGATCGTCGTGGACTGCTCTACGGCGTGGGACGGCTATTGCGTAGGATGGCGATGCGCCCGGGGTCGGTGAGTGTGCCCGTCGACCTGAGCGTCTCCACCACACCGAAGGCACAGATCCGGGGCCATCAACTGGGCTACCGACCGAAGAACAACACCTATGATGCGTGGACGCCGGCGCAGTTCGAGCAGACCATCCGCGAGCTGGCCTTTTTCGGGGCCAACAGCATTGAGATCCTCCCTCCACGGACGGATGACGCCCTGACCAATGATCTGATGCCGGTTCCGCCGATGGAGATGATGGAGACGTTGGCCGAAATCGTCGATCGATACGGCCTGGACCTCTGGGTCTGGTACCCGAACGTGGGAGAGGATTACAGCGATCCTGTGTGTCGCGAGGAGGAGCTGGCGGAGCGCGACGAGGTGTTCTCTCGCCTCAAGCGGGTGGATCACGTCTTCATCCCCGGTGGCGATCCGGGTGATCTCTCACCCGAGGCGCTCTTTGCCTGGTCAGCTCAGGTCGCTGAGGTGCTGAGACGTCATCATCCCCAGGCGATGATCTGGCTCTCGCCGCAGGTTTTCCGTCCCGGTGAGGGATGGCTCGAGGGCTTCTACGCTCAAGTCGATCGCCGGCCTGACTGGTTGGGCGGTGTGGTCTATGGGCCGTGGGTGCCCACCTCTCTTCCCAAGATGCGGCGCCGGCTGCCGTCCGGTGTGCCGATCCGGCGCTATCCGGACATCGCCCACAGCTTGCAGTGCCAGTACCCCGTGCCGGAGTGGGATGTGGCCTTCGCCCTGACGCACGGGCGGGAGGGCATCAACCCACGCCCGGTGGCGATGAAACGGATCCACAATCGCCTCGCCGGGTACGCGGTCGGCAGCATTACCTACTCCGAGGGGATCAACGACGACGTCAATAAGTTCGTCTGGGCCGATCAGGCGTGGGATCCGGAGATGCCGGTCGTGACGACGCTGCGCGATTACGTGCGGCTCTTCATCGGCCCCGACGTGGTCTCGGTTGTGGCACAGGCCATCCTGGCCCTGGAGAGGAACTGGCAGGGGGCGCTTGCCGTCAATCGGGCGGTCGACACGACGTTGCGCCAGTGGCAGTCCATCGCCACCTATGCGCCGCCCGGCGTGCTTGAGAGCTACCGCTTTCAACTGGGCCTGCTGCGCGCTTACTGTGATGCCTACATTCGACGGCGCCTCCTACACGAGATGGAGCTTCAGCAGTGGGCGCTGGACGTTCTGCGTCAGGCGCCGCACATCGGCGCGAAGCGGGCGCTTTCGCACGCTGCCGCCATCCTCGACAGCGCGGAGACGTCGCAGATGGTGCGCGACTTTCGCCTTCGTCTGCGAACATGGTGTGAGCAGTTGGCCGACAACCTCTTCGCCTCGGTCGGGCTGCAGTCGTCTGTCGCCAGACACGGAGCACAGTCCTGGGGACGGGGTGCCTTCATGGATGGCCTCGATCTCCCGCTGAGCAGCGCCCCGTGGCTCCAGCGCCGGATCGCGGAGATCCGGGCGATGGTCGACGAGGCGCCGTCTGAGGCGCGTCCGACGTCCGAGGCGCGTCAATTGGCCGCCATCGAGGCCTTGCTGCAACGCGAGGACCCCGGGCCCGGCGGACGGTACTTGGACCTTGGCGCTCCCGGATACAGTGCCCATGCCTTGGTCAGCGGCAAGCCGTGGGATGAGGACCCGGGTTTCCTTGCCTCACCGCTGGTCGGTTTCAACTTGGAGGGGATCGGGCGGCTTCACGCCGGCTCAACCTCCGATGGCGTCGTGCCGCTGCCGCTCGCGCAGTTGCGGCACCTGGCTACGTTATATGAGACGCCGCTACTGCTGCGGCTGGACCACCTTGACTCGGGTCCCTACACGTTGTGCGTGGTCTACGGCTCCGTGCGACCGCCCGTCGAGCTGACGACCCACGGTGTTGTGCTGATCCCCCAATGGGCGTCCGACGACGGACGGGTGGCGACCTACGAGATCCCGCCCCTGCTGATCCGGCATGGCGAGCTCCTGCTCTGCTGGCGACCCGGACACGGGATGCGAGGCGTGGCGGTGGCGGAGCTGTGGCTCAGATTGAACACGCGGGACGGACAAGGCGCAGAGGGAGGGTGAGTTGCCCGGCGAAAGGAGCGGCGAGATGACAGCGTACTCGATCGATGAACGCGCGAAGATCGGCGGACTCTCTCTACAGGTTGCCGATATCGCACGCATCCGTCGGTTCTACGGCGAGATGCTGGGATTCCGGATCGACGATTGGGGTGATGGGGTGCTTGCACTTCGGGCGGGCGACGGCCCGACGCTGATCCTCGTGGAACAGCGTCCGGATGCTGTGCCCCGTCCGCGACGTGCCACAGGGCTCTATCATTTCGCGATCCGGTTGCCGTCGCGCCTCGACCTGGCACGTTTTCTGCGGCACGCTGTGTCGGCTAACCTGCGACTCGAGGGCGCCTCGGACCACGGCGTGAGCGAGGCGCTCTACCTGACGGATCCCGAGGGCAACGGCATCGAGATCACTATCGACCGACCCCGTTCAACGTGGCGAACTCAGGACGGACGGTTGGACATGGGGACCGAGCCCCTTGACGTGGAGGGTCTGCTTGCGACGCTCACGGACGACACACCCGGTTGGGCGGGTATGCCCGTGGGCAGTGACATCGGCCACGTGCATCTCCAGGTCGCTGATCTGGCCTCCACTGAGCGCTTCTACTGCGACGGACTAGGGCTGCAGCTTCAGATGCGCTATGGCGGCAGCGCGTTGTTTATGTCTGCCGGCGGGTACCACCATCACGTGGGGGCCAACACCTGGCTCAGTGCCGGCGCCTCTCCTCCCCCTGAAGAGGCGGTTGGGTTGCATTACTTCGCCCTGCACCTGCCGGATCAGGACGCCTTGGGTGATCTCGTCGAGCATCTGGCGAGCGCCGGCATCCACGTCGTGTCGCATGAGGGTACTTACCGGGTCACCGATCCCTCGGGCATCCGCATCGTTCTGGTCACGGCGGGCCATCTGCCCTGACCGGGTGCGTCCGGCGGGCTGCCTAGCTACCGGCGGCGGTCACGGGACCGGTGGTCCACCGATCTCCAACTCGGCGAGCTGCAGGGCATAGCCGTCATCGTTCACGGCGCCGAGGCGTGTGGCCACCAGGCGGATGTAGCGATAGGTGCCGGGCGGGAAGGTGAAAGTCTGCACCTCTCGTGCGGGTCTCCCCAGCTCGTGTCCCTCGACCACAACGAGGTCGACCCAGTCTTCAGGCTCGGCGGCTCCCTGGATCGCGAAGTCCACCAGGAAGCCCGCTCCCTCGTGGCGCAGGTCGTCGCGCGGATAGAGGCGGACGGTGCTCACGAGCGTCGGCGCCTCGAGATCGACCATGACCCACTCGGTGTGGTCGGGGTTGGGATGATAGTCGCTCGAC
>CAZYYC010000040.1:3449-23553 GCA_964650935.1 uncultured Anaerolineales bacterium | reverse complement strand
CGCGCTACCGAAGCTGTCCTCCAACAACACGACACTGCCCTGATTGCGCAACAGATAGGCACCATAGCCCGTCGGAATCAGGAGCAGCACATCCAGCCAGGCCCGCTGCCACCACGGCTTACGCATCATCCGGGCCTGCTCGCGCTTGTACGACACCACCGTGTGGTTAGCAGCCCCGAAGACGGGCAGCACCTGCGCTACCATCCCGATCACGACGGCGACGACGCCGAAGCGCAAGGTATCCGGCGTGACGACAACACGCAGCGCTTCCGTCTCCCCGGCGAAATCGAGGAAGCTACGCGCCTGTCCGATGAGTTGTGCAATCACCATGCCGACCGGAGAGCTCAACAGCAGGGCGATGCCGCCCAGGATCAGGCTCTCCAATGCGGCAATGCCCACCATCTGAGCCGCCATTGCGCCACGGCTGCGCAGAACGGCGACCTCGTTGCGGCGCCGTTCGGTAGCCAGGCCCGCCGTCAGCGTGATAAAGGCCAGCAACAGCCCCAAGATGGGGATGCTGAAGGCATAGAGCAGGATCGTCAGCAGGTTCGCCGAGCGGCGGTAGTCGAGCAGGGCGTTCATCGGCGACTGACCGAGCGTCGTATTGGGCAGCAACGTGGCCGCGCGCTGCTGTACGGTCCGGGTGCGACGGATGAGCGGGCCCGCATCGTTGTGAGTAATGGTCTGACCATCCATCACGAGATACCACACCGCCGTGTAGACTTCCTCAGCGATCTGTCCACCAATCGCGTGAACGAAGGTCTCCTCCGGCACCAGCAGGCGCTCGGCAAAGGCGCGCGGGCGGAAGAACCAGAAGGCGTCCTGAGGATCGGTCGCCTGCCAGACACCGGTGAAGCGTACAGGGATCTGGATGCTCCTCACAAAGCCATCATCCGCACGGACACGCAGATAGGCGATGTAGTCCTCTCCGACCTGGGCCCCCAACGCCACAGCCAGATCCTCGTGGATCATCGCCTCGACAGGCTCACCTACGTCGAGGCTCGTCACGTTGGGGAAGTGCCCTTCGGTGATCGTCACATGGTCCTGAAGGTCGCTGATGAAACCGAATCCCGCCCAGACCAGGGGTGATACCGTACTGTCAAAGGCTGTGGTCTCACCGGGAAAGAGCCCAAAGGGCTCTGTAGCCGCGTAACGTACGACGAACTGCGGGGGCAGACCGAACTGGTCAAGCGCTTCTTCCGAGAGGTAGGCGTCAACCGCAGCGACATCACTCCATCCCTGGGGTCCGTAGATGCTGCCGTCGTAACGGAAGAGGAAGGTGAAAGGCGGGATCTCATCCGCGACACCCGTCTCCTGCGCGATGTTGCGCATAAAGACTCGGTGATAAACCGCGTCTGCATAGATCGGAATGCTCATCATCAAGCCGATGGCGACCACCAGCCCTGCTGTGGTGGCAACCACGAGCCAGGGCTGGGAGGTCACCCGCTTGACGACCACAACAACGATCGCGCGCAGACGATAGAGAACGTGCATAGAGCTTAAGCGACCTGCAGACCGCTAAGGCGCAACAACGAGTTGTCCTTCCTCGAGGCCCTCAAGGATCTCCAGACGGTCGGTGGCGCGAATCCCCACCCGCACGTCGACACGTCGTTGTGCGCCACCGTCCTGGATTACAACAAAGGAGCGCCCCTCAAAGGTCCGCACAGCTTGCGGCGGAAGCCACAACGTATTTTCCGATCTCTCCAGCTCGGTGGTCAACCGCAACCGGTCACTGATCTCGAAGCCCTCAGCCGCTAGGTCGAGGTTGTCCAGCGTGATGCGCACTGACGAATCCTCGTCGGTCAACAGACCGTCCTCGGTCCGACCACCACTCCCGTAGGGATAGGGCAAGCGGCGAATGACGCCGCTCCACTCCTCACCGGGCGAGTTCACGAACTCCGCCGTCACCGTCATCCCCTCGCTCAGTTCGCGCATCTCGCTATCCGCTAAGTCAGCACTCACCTCAAGCTCGGAAGGGTCGGCGATCAGCATCTGAGGCGCATAGCCCTGCACCTGACGACCCTCAAGAATACTGAGTTGCAGGATCACGCCATCAAACGGGGCGACGATACGGGCGTCGTTCAACTGGTCGCGTAACCGATCCAGCGACAACAGGGTCCGGGTGAGCTCCAAGCCCGTCTCGACTTCGGTAAGCCGCATCCGGGCCAGATCCAGATCCATCTGAGCGAGCTCAATGTCATAAACGACGCGCTGCGCAGCTCGCATCACATCGGTGTACTGCGCCTCGGCGAGCTCCAGCGCCCGCTCGGCCTCCAAGACACCATTGGCATAGGCCTCCCGGACCTCTTCGCGCTCCCACGACCGGTCGAGGGACTTGTTGTACTCGTCCTGAGCATCGGCAAGCCGGGTGCGAGCGCGCTCCAGGTTGATGCGCGCGTTGACGATCTGTGATTGGCTGGAATCGGCCTGCAACTTGGCCAACCGTAGTTCCGCAGCACGCACGCTGTTGGCGGCTTCGGTCACGCGACGGTCATAGTCCATCTGCACCCCGACCGTCTCTGCCTCTTGCTGCGTGATCTGGTTTCTCAGATCAGTGACCTCAAGCTCGGCCAGCACATCATCGGCCTGCACCTCGTCACCGCGGCGCACGAGCACGCGATCAACATAACCCCCGGTCTTGAAAAAGAGCTCCTGCTCTCTGACGGGCGCGACGCGGCCCGCAAACTGAAGCTGTCGCACCACATCACCGCGCTGTACCTCATAGGTAGGGTTCGTCGGCACGATCGACGTGGGAACAGGCGTCGGCGTGGGTTCGGTAGCCCCATCACCGGATGAGCGCCCACCCGTCGTCGGGAGCGCGGCACACGCACCCAACCCGAGCATCAAGCCCACCGAAATCACAAGGGCCGCAAGCAACATCAGTCTCCGTCGGTTATACATCATCAGGTAGCATCCTCCTCCAGATGTGGATCTTATCCCAGGTATCAATCATATCACGAAGCTGGGCAGATAGAAGTGACATTCATCGACTGGGGCCCTCTACGAAGGTCCCGGTGAACCCGATGACGGCTACAGCATCATCGGATTCACCAGGGCTATGACTAGGCGTGGGCTGCGACGCGGCGCCGCTCCCGAATCATCGCATATCGAGGCTCGATCTCGTTCTGGACCTCGTTGAGCTGTCGATAGAGACCTTCCTGAACGATCAACTCCTCATGGGTCCCCATCTGCGTGATACGGCTATCCTCGAGCACGACGATAGCGTCGGCACTGCGAATGGTCGAGAGGCGGTGAGCGATAATGAGCGTCGTGCGCCCGACCATCAACCGCTCCAGGGCCTCCTGAATGAGCAACTCGGTTTGCGTGTCCACAGCGGAAGTTGCCTCATCAAGAATCAGGACCGGGGCATCCTTCAGCACGGCCCGCGCGATCGCCAACCGCTGCTTCTGTCCGCCCGACAGCTTGACGCCGCGCTCGCCGATGACCGTCTCGTAACCCTCGGGCAGCGCATCGAGGAACTCGTGGGCGTTGGCGATCATGGCAGCCTCGACCACCTCACGTTCCGTCGCGTCGGGTCGCCCAAAGAGGATATTGTCGCGGGCCGTACCGTGGAAGAGGAAGACGTCCTGCAACACAATGCTGATCTGGCGACGCAGACTGTTGAGCGACAGATCGCGGATATCGTGACCATCCAGGGTGACCACGCCCTTCTGGACATCATAGAAGCGTGGGATCAAACTTGCCAGCGTACTCTTGCCGACACCCGTCGGACCCACCAATGCCACGACGTGGCCTGCCGGGATATCGAGATTGATGTCCTCCAATACCGGTTGACCATCCACGTAGGAGAAGCTCACTTCGCGAAGGCTAAGTTCGCCACGGGCCCTGCCCGGGAGCTTGATGGCATCAGAACGCTCGACGACGTCCGGTGCCTCATCCAGAAGCTCGGCGACGCGCTCCGCACCGGCCATTGCATTCTGGATGTTCTCCCACGCGCCGCTCAGCATCCTGACAGGCTGATAGAAGATGTTGAGGTAGAGGAAGAACGCCACAAGGTCCTCTAGGGGCAGTGTGCGCTGCAGCACCAACTGACCCCCGAAGTAGATCAGCACGATCGTCCCGAGCGACGACGAGAACTCGACAAAGGGATGGAAGGTGGCCATCAACCGTAGCGCCTGCAGGAGTGAGTCGCGATAGCGGCTGATATGATCCCCAATCCGTTCCGCCTCGATATCCTCACGTGTGAAGGCCTTGATCTCACGGATGCCCGAGAGATTGTCATTCAGCGTCGCATTCAGCTCACCCAGCTCTCTCTGGCGCTTACGGAAGGCCGGGCGCACATACTTGGTGAAACCGCGCGCTGCAAAGATGATCATAGGAATCGGGACCAGTGTGAGCAGCATCAGTCGCGGGCTGTATCCCAGCAGAATCACGGCGACACCGAAGAACATCAACACGTTGACGACGGTATCAGGGATCGCATGGGCGATCAACGTCTCAAACATATCGGAGTCGTTGACCATCCGCGACATCAGATCACCGGTCTTCTGATCCTCATAGAAGCGCAGCGACAACCGCTGCAGGTGCCGGTAGATGTCGCGACGCGCATCCGCCACAACACCCCACCCCGCGACGTGCGCAGCATAGCTGCGCATGAAGGTGAGGGCCGCGCGCACCAGGTAGAGCAACAGCGCGATGATGGCTAGGCGCCCGATCACCGCCACCAATCCCAACTGGCCGGGGTCGCCCCCACCCATAGTTGCCAGCCAGCCAATGAATCCTGACGAGGGCACGTACGTCGTCTCCTCCGAAAAGGGAATCTGAACAATCGCGATCATCTCACTGATGATCTGCGGATCGAAAAGCTGCACCGCGGTGAGCAGAAACATCGATAACACCGTGATGATCAGCGGTTTACGGTAATTCTTGGCGTATCCAAAGAGAAACTTCAGCGTTTTCATGCCTAACCTTATTCACCCCAGTTGTGATATAGACTTACCGACAGCGCGTGGCCGGTCTTCTTACGCGTCCCAAGAGGCGGAAGCATCCACAAACTGTCGCTCGTACAGCTCCCGGTACAGTCCATCGCGCAACAACAGCTCCTCATGGGTTCCCTGTTCGACGATCTTGCCTTCATCGATGACACAAATCATGTCGGCGTTGCGGATCGTGCTCAACCGATGGGCGATGACGACAGCCGTGCGCCCTGCCAACAGCCGCTCCAAGGCATCCTGAATCAACGCCTCCGTCATCGTATCGACACTTGAGGTCGCCTCATCAAGAATCAGGATACCAGGGTCTGCCAGGATCGCGCGCGCAATACACAGGAGCTGCCGCTGCCCGACCGAGAAGTTGACCCCGCCTTCCTGGATCTCCGTTTCATAGCCGTCCGGCAACCGATCAATGAACTCCGCGGCGTTTGCTGACCGCGCTGCCTCGCGCACGGCCTCGTCCGGGGCCTCCGGGTCGCCGAAGCGTATATTATCAGCAACCGTCCCAGGGAACAGGAAGGGGTCCTGAGGCACGATGCCCATCTTGCGCCTGAGTGAACGCTGGGCAATCTCGCGAACGTCAACACCGTCGATCAGCACGGCGCCATCCGTCACGTCATAGAAGCGCGCAATCAGGTTGGAAATCGAGGTCTTGCCGGCGCCGGTCGGCCCGACGAGCGCTATGGTTTGGCCCGGCTCGATCACCAGATCCACGTCGTGCAGCACCGTCTCGTCGGCGCGATAGGCGAAGGTGACCGAACGCAGCTCGACATGGCCCTCGATGCGCTCGACCTCGATCGCATCCGGTTTGTCGGGGACGCCGGGCTGCGTGTCAAGGAGCTCCAGAACGCGCTCGCCACCCGCCATCGCCTGTTGCATCGTCGTATACAGCTGGCTGAGTTCACGAATCGGCTGGAAGAACTGGGTCACATAAGACAGGAAGGCCACGATCACACCGAGCGTCAACGTCTCGTTGACAACAGCGCGCCCACCGAACCAGAGGACGACCGCCGTGGCCAAGGTACCCAGAAACTGCACGGTGGGCATAAAGACGAAGGACAGCGTCATAGCGTGCACGTGCGCATCCCGGTTGGCCCGGTTCACGACATCGAAGCGCTCCTGTTCCGAGCTCTCCTGAGCGAATGCCTGAATCACGCGAATGCCGGCCAGATCCTCGGCAAGATCTCCCACGACCCCTGCCACGGTGGCTCGCGTCTCACGGAAAGCCGCCTTCGCATGGCGCGCGAAGACCATCGTCGCACCGACCATCAAGGGCACCACGGTGAAGCTGAGCAGCGCCAGGCGCGGGCTCATCGACACCATCACGATCACGATACCGACCAAGGTCAGGATATCGCTGATGACCGTGATCAGGCCCTGAGAGAGCAGGTCATTGATGACACCGACATCGCTGAAGACGCGGGAGATCGTCACACCGATGATGTGAGTATCGTGATAACCCAGATGCAGATCCTGCAGATGGTGCACCAGCTTGCTCCGCATCTCCCCCAGCACCTGCTGCCCCGTCAGGGAGAGGATATACTGCTGAATGGCGGATGAGACGTAAAGGCCGATGAAGGCCACCAGCGTGATGACCGCGATGCGATCCAATCCGGGGATATCGCCGACCGTGATATGCTCATCGATAGCCACCTTGACCAGATAGGGAACGACCAGCCCAAGAAGGGATGAGATCGCCGTCAACACGGAGGCCAGCACCATCTTGTGCCAATGCGGCTTAAGGAAGCCCAACAGACGCCCCACAACGTGAGGATCGAAAGCTCGACCGAGCTCTTCCTCCTCTTCGCCGAAGCTGCGCAGTATGCCGCCCGGCCCGCGGCCCACACTTGTCCTTCCGATAGAGAAACTCATCTCAGCGCCCCCTCTCGCCGGCCACGGCAGGTTCCGGTCTCTCGTCGCGACCGTCGCCCGCTCGACGCATCGCTATCAGTTCCTCGACCTCCTGGGGACGCAACTGATGCTCGTAGATGTCCGCGTAGAGACCCGATGTCTTGAGTAGCTCATCGTGCGTCCCCTTGGCGACCACCTTACCCTTATCCAGCACCAGGATCTGGTCCGCCATGCGCACGGTGCTGAGACGCTGCGCGATCACAAACGAGGTCCGTCCCTGCATCAATCGCTCCAGCGCCTTCTGAATCAGACGCTCGGTTTCGGTATCGACGCTCGACATCGCATCATCGAGAATCAGAATCCGCGGATCCTTGAGCAACGCGCGCGCGATGGCGATGCGCTGTTTTTGCCCACCGGAGAGGGTTGATCCCCGCTCGCCGACGCGCGTCTCATAGCCGTAAGGCATCTCGAGGATAAAGTCGTGCGCCTGTGCCGCCTTGGCAGCCTCGACAACCTCGTCCTCGGTCGCATCAGGGCGGCCAAAGGCGATGTTCTCGCGGACGCTCGCCGCGAACAGGGTCGTCTCCTGCAACACGATGCCGATCTGATCGCGCAAGGAGTTCAGGGTCACATCGCGCACATCGTAGCCATCGACCTTCAACGATCCCTCGGTGACATCGTAGAAGCGGGGGATGAGGTTGATGATCGTCGATTTCCCCGACCCCGTGGTGCCCAGCAGCGCGATGATCTCACCGGGTTCGGCCCCCAACGAGACCCTGTCCAGGACGATACGTCGACCGAAATAAGCAAACGAGACCTCCTCAAAGCGGACACGCCCCTCGATCGACGGCAGCTCCACGGCATCCGGTGACTCGCGGACCTCCGACTCGGAGTCCAGGACCTCGAAAATGCGCTCACCGCTGGCGGCAGCCTCGGTGACAAAGGGAACCAAGCGGCCCAGCGTCCTGACGGGCCCGGCAAGCTGGCCCATGTAGGAGGAGAAGGCGACCAGGCCTCCCAACGTCAAGGCCCCTTGCGCCACCAAGCGGCCACCGTACCAGATAATGAAGATCGTCAGAAGGTTGGTGATCAGCACCACCAACGGATCGTTGATCGCTCGGGTCAGAGCCGCCTGACGCGCGGACACCAGCCAATCCAAGTTCTGTTCGTCGAAGCGTTCGATCTCTGCGGCCTCTTGGGCAAAACCCTTGACCACCCGTGCGCCGCGCAGATTCTGCTCCACCCACGAGGTCATATCCGAGATCTTGTCACGAATCGAACGCCACACAGGACGCATATGCTTAGAGTAGAGATAGGCCTGGACGACGAGAACGGGAATCGCCAGCAAGGAGAGCAACGCCAACCGCGGATTCATCAGCAGGACGACAATTGCTGTCGATACCAGCATGACGGCGCCTTCGATGAGGCGCATCGATGCACGCCCATTGAGAAAGCGAACGCGATCGACATCGTGCATCATGCGCGCCAGCAGCTGCCCCGCCTCAGTCCGATCATGATAGGAAAAGGAAAGCGACGAGACCTTGTGGTAGATCTCATTGCGTAGATCATAGGCGACGTTCTGCGATCCCTGCTCAATCCACCTGCCCTGAAAGTAACTCAGAACCCCTTGAGCGATCGAGAGCCCCAGCAATGCCGCCACCATCCAGCTGAGATATGTCACGTCACGATGCTCGATGCCGCGATCGACGATCTCACGAATGAGCTGAGGGTTGAGCAGCGAGATAGCGTTGATGGCGAACAGCAGGACATAGCCCCCCAACGCGTAGCGCCAATGTGGGCGCAGGTACTGAAAGCAGCGCCACAGTATTCGCACATCGGTAGGTCGCTTTTCCGACGTCTCTCGGTTACTCGTATTCTTGCGCATCTATCTCCATAACCCCTATCAACTTGGAAAACGCTTCGTCAACCAAGACCAACTCGTCGTGCGGCAGCGTCTTTATTTTCTCGCGCAGCAGAGGAATCCCACCCGTGGGCATCTCGTCAGCAAGCTGCAGGCCCTCCGGTGTGAGCTCCACGAATACCACTCGTGAGTCGACCGTGGATCGTCGCCGCATCACGTAACCGGCTTCCTCCATCCGCGAGATCAGTTCCGATGTTGAGCTGGTACTGATAAACATGTAGTCACTGATCTGACCAATCGTCAGGGGCCCCTCCTCGTGCAGATAGCGCAAGGTCGAGAGCTCCCGCCCCCTGACACCCTGGCACTGCAGATTACGACTGTAACGTCGCAAGTAACGATAGAGAACGATGAACTTCTGAATCGCCTCCAAAGCCAGTGTGTCTGCACTCTGATTCACATGCGCCCCCTTGTCGAGCCCTCAACGGACGACGAGACTCCCGCAGTATACTTCGCCCCCGAATATTTCGGTGCCGAAGTATGTTACACGACAACACCACCTACGTCAAGCAAGTGGGGAAAGGGCGATCGCATTTAGCTTTCTACGAGTCGCAAGGGACAACAGCAAAGACACCGCTGCATCCGACGCCCCGGGAGGCGATTTTGGGGAGGGATCCGGGGCAACTACGGCGACGACCACAGTTGCCCCGGTGGTGAGTCCTACATGGCTGCCAGCTCGCCGAAACCGACGTGGCCCAGTGCAGCGTGGAATGCGGCGCGACGATCGGAAGGCAGTGCCGCGCGGGGCCGACGGGGTTCGCCGCAGTCGAGCCCCAGCACACGAAGCCCCTCGAAGAGCGCCCCGAAGATGCCGAAGTCCAACAGAACCCGCGTCACGCGGTTGGCCCGTCCCTGCAGGTCACGCGCCGCAAGTGCATCCCCAGCCTCCCAGGCGGCCCGCATCTCGCGATAGGCACCCGGCATCAGGTTGAGCGTACTCCCAATCGCCGCCGGAGCGCCCGACATCGCCGCGAAGAGACACTGTTGATCCATCCCCGAGAAGATGGTCCATCCCGCGTCCTGTAGATTGACGATCGCCTGAAGCTCAAACATATCGGGGCCTGTGTACTTGGCTCCCCCGATGTTGGGGATGCGCGGAAGTAGCTGGGTCATCAGCGAGAGCGCATCGGTCTCGCCGCCGAAGAGATAGGGATAGAAGGGCAGGTCGGGCACGGCGGCAGCGATGGCCTCATAGTGAATGAAGGTCTCGGCAATGCCGGAGCCGAACGGCGGCAAGATACTCGCCACGCCGTCTGCCCCGACCTCCCGCGCGTGGACGGCCAGCTCGACAGCATGGCGTGTCGCTACGGCGCCGACGTGGACGATCACCGGCAGGCGCCCCGCTACTTCATCGATCACCGTCTCGACCACCTGGCGGCGCTCCGCGACGGAGAGGAACACCCCCTCGCCTGTCGAGCCGCAGAGGTAGAGTCCATCAATGCCCTTCTCCATCAGGTAGGCCGTCAACCTCCGCAGCATCGACACGTCGACGCCACCATCGAGCGTGGACGGCGTCAACAGCGCAGGCCACGTACCACAGAACCGGCGTGCCATCGCGCTCACACCTCGTCCGGATGCAGCTTCGCCAGCCGGTCGGCGTGGTGCGCGCGTTCCGTGGTCTGCAGCCGCTCGAGATAGGCCGGCAGCTGATAGCGGGTATGCGAGGGGCCGCCTTCGCGCAGCACGGTCATCAGCGGATCGATGTTCGTATCGCTCTTCAGCATCATCGTGTGCTGCCAGTCCGTCAACATGCCCATCGCCCTATCGACCAGCTCGGGATGTGCTCCCGCGAGATTGACCTGTTCGTAGGGGTCCCGGGTGAGGTTGAACAGCATCACGGGCTCGAGGTTCTTGTGTCCGTCGTGGTAGGTCCGCAGACAGATATACGACTCGCCTTCGTGCTCGAAACGCACACCACGCTGAACCGACCATGCCCCCTGGCTCGTCACCAGGTAGTCGCGGCCCGCGCTCTCGCCGGCCCTGAACGCCTCGGCAAAGGAGACGCCGTCCCAGTTGTCGGGCACCTCTCCCCCGACCAGCTCAATCAGGGTCGCGGCCCAGTCGAAGTGGTAGTGCAGTGCCGCGTCGACGCGCCCCTCATCGGTCAGACCGGGCCAACGAATCAGCAGCGGCACCCGGCAGACCGAGTGATCCGCCGTCTGATGATCACCCCAGATGTCGAACTCCCCCTGGGACTCGGCGTGGTCGGAGCTGACGATGATGACCGTGTCCTCCAGGACGCCGGCCTGCTCCAGGGCCGCCAGCAGCTTGCCGACCCAGAGATCAGCGTACCAGATGCCGGTGTCGTAGCCATCGATCCACCGCTTCACCGCCTCCATCGAATCCAGCTGCTCGGGCACCCGCGGCCAGGCCTCGGTCGAGGTCGCGTCGTAACCGCCCGGCTCCTGGGCGCTGTGGGGCCCGAAGCTCGCCCAGGCCCTCTGGTGCATCTCCTCGGTCATCCACGCGGGCAGAGCGTCTGTCTCAAAAGGGTTACCAAACTCCATCGGCGTGCGGTACGGCGTGTGCGGGTCCCAGACATTGACGTGGAGGAACCAGTCGTCCTGGGTGCCGTGCCGCTCGATCCAGTCCATCGCCGTCGGCACAACCTCCTCAGCGCGCTCCAGCCCACCCTTGCCGGGATTGTGCATCTCACGGTACCCCGCATACCACTCCCAGGCGGAGTGGCGTTCGCCAAAGGGGCTGACCGTCACGGTGTAGAGACCCGCGCGTCGCAACGCGCTCATCCACGAGGTAGCGTCATAGGAGTCACGAAAGCCACGCGGACAGCCGTCGTTGAACGGATCGGCGGACGACCCCATATGTCCGACGACGCCGGTGCGGAAGCCGTGACGCCCACTCCACAGCGCCGTGCGCGACGGCAGGCAGGGCGCGTCGGTCACGTAGTTATTCTCGAAGCGCACCGCCTGCTCCGCAATCCGGTCGATGTTGGGGCTGGTGTTCCGATGATAGCCGTAGCATCCAAGATGATCAGGCCTTAATGTATCGATGTCGATAAAGAGCACACGCATACAAAACCTCCTAGTGCAGGATATGGACCACGAGCTTACTGCCACCATCGACCAAGAGCGGTTGAGCAAAGTCGAGCCCGCCGGCGATCGAGTCACAGGCAGGGGCCGATCCGCAGTACGACACCCCGCCGATCGCCTCCGGCGACAGGAATGGCAAGCGCAGCGCACTCAGCGTCAACACCCCTTCGATCACGTGCAGCTCGGCGCGGTCAGGGGTCAACACGAAAGTACCCCAAGCCGAGTCGAGCGACCACAGGCAGCCAAACCCGCCCTCGCCGGTCATGATGGGATCGAAACCTATCTGCCCCTTCACCATATCGAAGCTGAAGCCGCTGAAAGCGTTGAGCAGCGCATAGCTCGCCATCGACCGAGCGTAGTTACTGCCGCACTCGAACTCGTTCCAGGGGTTGCGCCGCTCACCGTCATAGCGGTCACGGACTGCCGTCACCACCGCCATCCCCTCCTCCACCAGGCCTCGCTGGATCATGTGAATCGCCGCAGCGTACTCAAATCCGTGCATGGCCTCCTGCGCATAGGGGACGGGGATCGTCGGCTTATTCCGCCCCGCGGGCCACTCACAGATCACCAGGCCGGCCTCGTCATTCAGCCCAAAGACCCTACAGGGGTTGAAATAGGCGCCCAGGGGATCCTTGAAGTTGTAGCGATAGATCGCAGCGAGGGCTGCCTTCGTCTGCTCAGGATCGAAGAGGTCCCCCAGGCCATAGAGATTCGCGTGCCACTGCGCGAGCACCTGATCGATGCCGCAGCCCTCGCCGATCTGGTATTTGAGTTCGCCGTGCTCGTCATCCCAATAGGCTTGCATCGTCGCGCCGACCATCGAGCCGCCACCCTCAGAAAAGGGAGCCAGGACGGCGCGGTCCTCGAGGTCGACCTGCTGGATGTAATACTCCCCGTTGAAGAGATGTGCATCCACCCACGCCCTGCCCCGTTCGAAGATCTGGTGATACTCAGCGGCGCTCTTCTCCTCGCCGAGGTGCTCTGCCATCTCCGCGCCGGCCTTCAGCGCCCCGAGGTAGAAGCCGGTCAGCCAGGCATTGGGCCCAAAGAGCTCCATATCCAGGGTGTGGTGTTGGCGCCCCGACAGGACCCCCGTCTTCTCAGGATCCCAACGATCGGGATTCTGCTCCGACCATGCAAACTCGATCGACCGCTTGACGGCGGGCCAGAGCGAGCGCAGCCATGCCGTGTCGCCGCTGATCTTCCAATCGCGGTAGACCTTCATCACATTGCCGAACTGACCATCGGCGCAGGGCCGGAAGTCCGAGGGCCCCACGCCGAGCGGCAACTGCAGCCGGAAGGGCATCGCACCATCCGGACGCAGGTTGTGGGCGTAATCCGCCCCGCGCATCGAGCGCTCGAGCGCCGGGAAGAGGAAGGGCAGCGCCTGAGCATAGTTCCATACGTGGGTGCACGACCCCTCACAGCAGCCCGCATCGGGATGGCACCCCTCGAAACCGTAGAAGGTTCCGTCCTCCAGGCGCATCACCGTGGGGCTCTTGAGGATCGAGAGGTTGGCAGAGACAGCGTCAAGCGCCGCCGGCGGCAAGCTGGAGTTGAACAAAGCGTCTTTGAAAGCCAGCGTCTTGTCGTAGAGGCAGTCCCAGTAGCCCAGGGCGTAGCGGGCGGTGGCCTCCGAATCGCGAAAGTGGAAAGCGTAGTAGTTGCGCCAGCGATTCTCGACCCCCGCCCGGCAAGCGCATGCATCGGCACCGGGATTCCAGTCGTTCTCGCGGTTCGGAAAGTGCCAGGCGATGACGAAGCGCACGCGCCCCGTCTCGCCGGGGGCGACATGGACACGGACCGCCAGCGTAGCGGCGTTGTCCCGTCCCGCCTCGCCTATGGGATAGGTACGGTTCTTCAACACCCCAGGCGACGCAAAATCGTGCCAGTAGACCTCGAGGTTGTCGAACCAGCGCCCCCGGAACCAGTATTCCTGATAGCTGACATCCTCAGGTGTCACCGAAGCCGGTCCGGTCGCCAACGTCAGGGTGCCGTAGTCCAGGGCTTCGGGGTCCTGGTCGGCTGCGCTCAGATGAATCCAGTGCGCACGATGCGTCCTGTGATAGACATTGCGGTTCTCGGCGGGTAGAGGGTTATGCAGCGTCGCGGCAAGTGTATAGTCGAGGGGCCGATCGGTCGGGTTCTCCACTGCGATCTCGAAAAAGGCAGCCGGCAGCCCCGAGTCACGATCGTTGAGCGGGATGAAGGGATTGAAGGCCGTCATCGTCACCCGGCCCGGGAAGGTGTCATCCACGAAGCTCAAGTCAGCGATCGGGAACTGCCCCCGGAAGACCGTCTCCCGAAAGTGCGGGACGCCGGTGAGATACTCGCGAGGCGGCCCGAAGCCGAAGCTCTGAAAGCGCCCGGCCCTGAGGTTACCGCTGTAGGGGGGATGCAGGTCACCGTGCAGAACGCGTGCATCCACGACCTCGCCGTCACGCTCGGCCTTGATCGCGAAGTGCGAGAAGCCGTTAACGCTGCCCTTATTGGGGTGATTGAAGATCTCCCAATCGATCAGGCGCCCGTTACCGGCCAGTCCGATACAGCCGGTGCCGATGCCGCCCAGCGGAAAGGAAATCTCGTGGGTCTTGCTGCCGCGATAGACGAAGTGTTCGTCAGTCATCATGTCCCCTTGTTCGTAGTCTGAAGCATCCTGACGATTATAACCGTGAGCAAGGGGGACGCAACGAGTAAGCTATCAGGCACCGATTAGCGCCGCGCCACCGCCATCAGGTGACTGCCGATGCCGAGCAGCGATGGCACCTCCTCGAGGTACCGCGCGACCCGCAGCAGGATCTCCCGACGCTCCGAGTCCTGCCAGCGCTCGTCAAAGTCCGGCATCAACCATCCCGGGCCCTCGATGTTCAGCAGGCGACAGCCCCGGAACCCCGCGACCTCGACCTCGGACGCGAGTTCATCGGGACGGTGAAAAAAGGCCGTAGTGAAGTAGGGACGATCATCGTGGGGGTTTCGATGCTGCCCGTCCACCAGGTCGCGCTCGACGATGGCGACGAAGTCCGGGTCCGCCAGCGTCTCAAGGAGCAGTCCGTCCAACGCCGAAGCGTAGCGGGTGATCCCCGCTGCCAGCAGGACACCACCCGGCTTAAGGATGCGATGGGCCTCTTCCAGCGCGGCAAGCCGGTCGGCCCGCTCGGTGAGATGGTAGAGCGGACCCAGCAGCAGCACGGCGTCGGCACTCGCCGAGGCGGCGCCCAATGCGCGCGCATCGCCGACCGAGCAGCTCGCCAGAGGATGTGCAGGCTGAAGCTCCGATGCAGCCCGAGCCTGCTCGATATGCAACGGCATAGCGTCCACCAGGTGAACGGCATACCCCTGCGCCGCCAGCCGGCAGGCATACACGCCCGGCCCGCCCCCCACATCGTAGACGACCACGGACGGCGGCGGCAGGAAGCGCGACAGCAGCTCGGTCGTGCGTGCGAGCTCCAGTCGGCCCAGGCCCCGGAACAGACGTGCGGCTTCGCTGCCCCGCTCATAGAAAGCCACCATCTCAGGTGGAAACGGCGCCTCATGTTCGGCGTTCATCGTCAACCTCCTCACTTGCTTTTCGTGCTGACCTCGTAGAGCGCAAAGGTCAGGGGATGGGGTAGGGTGAAGCGAGCTTCGCCTCCCTCGCCGACGGTCACATCGTTACCGCTGCCGACGACGTGCCTCAAGAGAGTCCCCGGGCGGACATCCCCCCAGAGAGATATCCCCGCCGCGGGTCGTTCGTTGAGCTCGCGGAAGACCAGGACATAGCCGCCATCGTCGCGGATCGATTGAAAGCCCGCCCAACCGGTGCCGGAGGGCTCCTCGCCGATGGGGAAGATGTGGCCCGCGTGGATCCGGGTCTGATGTTCACGATAGGTCCGCACGAGATCTGCGATCTCAAAGGCCTCCGCCGGCAAGCCCGTCGCCTCAAACCACGCCAGGGGCTGCGCCATCATCGTGATCGCAAAGGCGTAGGAGAACGGCACGTGCTGCGGCGCGAGGGGGTCTCCCATGCCATACAGGTCGGCGTTGCGCCAGATATTGAGGAACTCCGTCTGCAGGCTCTGCGCCGGCACATAGCGTGAGAGCATCCAGAGGTTGCGCAGCGTCCAATGGGGGTAGTAGTTCGACCAGTCGGTATAACGATTCTCGACAAAGAGGGTCCCGTACTCATTGAAGAAGTGGTAGCCATAGCGCTGCCCGGCTGTGACGTCCAGGTTGAAGACGACATCGTCCCCCGTCGCCGTGCGGACCGTGTCGAACATCCGTCGCAGGTTGATCTCCGCCTCTTTGTCCGGCAGCTGCACGCCGTCGATCTTGAAGGTGCGGATGCCATCGTCACGATAGAGGCCGATGAGCGTCTCAGCATCGTCGTGCCAGTGCGCGTAGCTGTCATCCTTGCTGGGGTTGAACCAGAGGCAGACCTCGATCCCCAGCTCGCGCCCGCGCTGCACCACGGGCCGCAGCCCGTGCGGGAAGCGCTCGGGATGCGGCTGCCAGTAGGCGGACCGGGAGGGCGCCCCAGCCTCCGGCGCCTCGGAAGCGTCCCAGATACCCTCCAAAGAGCCCCCGTCATAGGCCGAGTTGCTGGACCTTCCCGACTGCCACCCGTCATCAAGCTGAAAGTGGCTGATCCCCAGCCGTGCGCCCGCTTCCAGCTCAGCCAACGCAAAGGCCTCGCTGATGCGAGTATCCTGCCCGCGATCCCCCCATGTGTTCATCATGAGCATCTCATCGCGGTCGGGCAACCGGAGCCGGAGCTGATCCTGATAGCTCCGCAGGGCCTGCAGACGCCCGAGCTCGCCATCACCCGTCACGCCCGTGACCACGCTGTAGGCGCGGGTCCAAGTGCCGCGGGTCAGGTCCGCGGCGGACAGACCGAGCCCGACGACCCGCACCTCTCCATCCCCGACGATGAAGTCAGCGCCCGGATAGTGCAGCTGCGCGTAGGAGGACGGCGCCTCCTTGAGGATGAAGAGCCCCCCATCTTGAAGGAGCTCGTCCAGGAAGAGCAGGTTGCCCTTGAGCGGTAGCTCGTAGCGGAAGGGCAGCACCGAGCGGGCATGGACCAGGTTGTTGTGGCGATCGGTCACGTCATAGAACTGCACCACGGTCGCCCGCCAATGGCGCCCGGGCAGGGCCAGCCGCTCCAGGTTCAGGGCCACAGCCGCGGCGCCGCTCGCCTCCGTCGCGGTCAGGTAGAGGTCGCAGCCTATCGCCGGGCAATCCGGATAGAGCCGGAAGACGCGCTTGATCTCGAGGGCGCCCAGCGATGTGACGACCTCGGCACGGAGATGGGCAGGCATCACGGAGGTCGCTGCAACCTCAACCACCTCCAACCGACCGCGTGACGGGGTGAGATCCCCATCGCCGGAGAGCAGGTCGGGGCGACGACCCTCGAGGCTCCAGCCGTGCCCACGCGCGACATCCTCGATGCGTAAGCCGATCAGGGCACCGCCGTTCCACCGATACAGCCGGCGAATCCGGGCGTTCTCCAGCGTCAGGATCCCGTTTTGCAGCAAGACTTGGCATTCGACCATCGCATGACCTCCTGGTGTGACTCTATCATAGCCGGTTCGCTGGGTTCCAAAAGCCCTCTCCCGCCGGAACGCGTCGCCGGTGACCAGGCTTAGGCTTGACCATTTGCGTATTAAAAACTATACTTATCATTGATATCTACATAAACCTACACAAAGGGGTATCAGCATGAGAAGACGGCGAGTCGATGGCCTCGTAGCTTTAGTTGTTGTGCTTGGCCTCCTGTTACAGTCACTTCCGATCAGTCCGGTCAGTAGCTCACCCCAACCCGCGATGGCACAAGCACCATCTGAAAATCAAGTCGCCATCCGACCCACCCCACAGAGCAGCCACGCGGCTCTGCCCGACGTGCTCTCCGCTCCACTGTCGGTCTCACGGGTTCAATCAGGATACCAGGTGGGGAGCACCGTCGTCATAACCTACACCGTCACGAACCATCAGCTTCCCACCACTTACCCCGTCGTTCCTCCTGGGGCAAGCCTTGAGGAGACCTTGGCCCTCACAGCCGATTTCGACCCCGCGGCGGACCCCAACACGCTGCGGGACGTTCTTCTGACGGTCGACCTCGATACCCACACCACCTTGAGCAGCGCGAACCCGGTTCAGGGCCAGAGCGGAAACGCGCTCGCGTGGCCGATTGAGGACATTGCCCCTGGTCGCAGTGCCCAGGTCGTCATCACGGTCACCAGCAGTGGCGGCACAAACGAGTTCGTTGAGCTCGACCATGGGGCCATCGCCTGGGCTACCCTACGCGGACGCTCGGTCAGCGCACAAGCGGCTCCGGCTCGTCTGGCCCCCCCAGACCTTGCTCAATGGCTGATCCGGACCGTGGATGCCGATCTCTATGATGACACGATGTTAGCTCAAGCAGCCGACCTGGGGCCCGACCCTGAAGCGCTCTTTGCCTACGTACGCGACTTGGGCTACGAAGCATACAGCGGATCATTGCGCGGGACGGGAGGCACGCTATGGAGTCGCGCCGGCAACTCGGTGGACCAGGCGAGCCTGCTCATCGCGATGCTGCGCTCCGGTGGTATCCCGGCGCGCTATCGCCACGGCGAGCTATCGACGACCGATGCCCGGAGCCTCATCGCCGGCATGTTCCCCGACCCCACCCAACTCACCGGCTACATCCCCCCGGAAGCAGCTGTCGCGGACCCTCTCAACAGTCCCGAGCTCCTGGCGGAGGCCCGTGACCATTGGTGGGTCGAGGCCTACCTTCCCGGTCAGGGCTGGATCGATCTCGATCCCGCTTTCCGGGGGGCCGTCGCCGGGCAATCGTTCGCCGCACCCGCGACCGATGGCAGCGATCGTGTCGCGGAGCTGCCTGATGCCCTGCGCCACAAAGTGCGCATTCGGCTCAAGGTCGAAGACGTCCATCCGCTCAATCCCGGCAACGGCGGCCTGGCCTATGATTACCCGCTGGACTATACGCTGAACACCGTGGAGATCGCCACCCAACCGGTGGCCCTCGCTCACCTGGTCGACACCCGAGGGCAGGGAGGTTTGGTCTACACGAACATCATTCACACCTACACACCCTACCTCTTGGTCGGTGGGGAGCCTCT
Organism: uncultured Anaerolineales bacterium; assembly: GCA_964650935.1. GTDB lineage: Bacteria > Chloroflexota > Anaerolineae > B4-G1 > SLSP01 > PWVB01. Next base: position 4,685 of record CAZYYC010000040.1, on the reverse strand, counting down.
ACTGGGCGATGCCTATCAGGACATCTTCACCAACTTCCCTCTCGGGACCATGTTCCACACCGGCATCTGGCTAAACGTTGAGATCCTCCACCCCGACGGGAGCAGCGAACTGCACGAGCGGGAGATCGTCGACCGCATCGGCGCAGCAGCACGGCTGGCGGGCGGGACCGTGCCGCTCAACCTGGAGGTCGGCAGCGACTCTCCGCCGCTGGTGACCGCCTATGATATCTACACCACCGGCTTCTGGCCCAATCTGGTGCCGCCTGAGACACTGGCGCGCTCGCGCGCTGCAGCACTGGCCTCGCTGTCGGGGATCAACGACGACGCCCGACGCCTGCAAGCCTTGGACGCAGCCACCGGCACCACGCCGGAGGATGAGAAAGAGCTGCGGGAGATACGCGCACGCTTCCAGGAGAACATGGCGCGCTACCTGGGCAACATAGCCCTGACCTTTGCCGAGGCAGCGGATCGCCTGCTCGTCGACACCCAGGCCGGCGTCTTGGTGCGCGCCTACTATGACTCGCCCCGCCTGGTGACGGCTGCCGTCCAGCCGGGCTCGGGGGACGCACCGATCTTCACCCTCGACCTGCGCGACACGGCGGTCCGAACGCTTCCCTATCCCGGTCAGACGGAGAGCGCCGCCTTCGGCTTCAACATGGTCAAGGGCATCGTTGAGTCCGGTCTGGAAGGGGCCGCTCTTTCCAGCACCCTGGGGCAGACGGCACTCACGACCGCCCGCCTTTTCGAGGCTGCTGTCGATCAGGGGATCGCCGGCACGATCATCACCAGCGCCAACCTACCGTGGTTAGCCGACCTGCCCATCTCAGATGAGGCCAAGGCACGCATCACGGCGGCGACCCTGGACGGCAACATCGTGATCGTGCCCCAGGAGCCGGTGTGGATCGACGACGCCTTCCATACCGGGTGGTGGCAGGTCGACGGTACCAGCGGCGAAACCATCGGCGTCATGGAGAACGGTCTCCATTTGGCGGCCCTTGAGTACCTCTTTGGCCTGGGTGCCGGCTCCATCGTGGGGGGGCCGATGACCGACTTCATCCTCGGTTTCACCTCCTACACACTCGGCTTTGTCGCCGATCGTGTCGACAAAGCCATCGGCGAAAACACCTTTGACCTGGATGCGTATCTGAAGAACGTGGCAAATACCGCCACAGCGGCGACCTGTCTGTCGGGCCTGGCATCCATCATCTTCACCTTCGATGTGTGGGCTGCCGGCAA
>CAZYYC010000040.1:0-3349 GCA_964650935.1 uncultured Anaerolineales bacterium | reverse complement strand
GGATCGTGGTCCGCTGATGCCCGGCAGACGTTCCGCGCCGACGGTCTCGACGCGGACGGAGCCTTGCGCGACGCTGAGGGCACCCTCCTCGGCAACGGTCGTGTCATCGCGACCCCTGCTGGTGGTACGACGTTTGGCCTTCAGGCTGGAGCGGCTGAGGTCTCCCTGACGGGTGATGGGCGCCTGGGCCTGTACGCCCCGGCCCTCGACGGCCTGGGCAGTGGCTCCCTATGGGAGACCTACGGCGCTCAGCTCACGCCTCAGACCTCGGACACGCTGCTCCTGCACGATGCCACGGTCACGCTCAACGGCATGACGCACACCGGGGACTTCACCCTGGAGACGAGCGGCCCGGTCGATATCACGGGTATGGGGGCAGGTGCGGTACCGAACTTCGTCGCCGGGACGTCCCTACAAGCCACCGACGGACAGGTAAGGCTGGGGCCGGCCATCGGCGCAGCCACCGCCGGTGGAGCATCACTCGACGTGAGCAACGGCCTTGCCGTGGCCCGGTATGATGGCACCGTCGCCCTCGCGGAGCACGACGACCACGCCGACCAGATAACGTTGCAGGACACGGTGGACTTCTTCACGCTCAGCGTGACACCTGCTGACAGCACTGCAACACCCCAGGCGCCGATCACCTTCCAACCGCTGCTCTTCGCTAATTTCACCGACGCCTACACTGTGACGGCTGAGGCCCCTATCGGGTGGGATGTGCAGGTCAGCACCAACGGCACGATCACGGCGCTCGCCCCTGACGGCGCAGCGCCCGGCGACTACACCATCCTGGTCACCGCCCAGTCCGGGCAATACCCGGCGCTGATGCTCTCAGCCGTGCACACCGTCAGCATCACCGCCTTTGACGGCTTTGACCTGGCGGTCGAGGCCGATGAGACCTTCACGGTGCCGATGGGACCCGTACTCGATCCCCATGCCGTCAGCGGCAGCACCAACACGGGACAGGCGCAGATCCCCGGCGCCGCGTTCGTCATCACCCTCAGGAACACGGCGAATGCCGCGCGCACCTACGACATAAGCATCACCGGCTTGCCGTCAGGTTGGACGCGGCTCAGCCACGGCGGGCGCACGACGGGGACCAGCTTGACCCTGCCCCCGGGAGCACTCGGGATGCTAGGTCTCTATATCGACCCGGACACGGATGTGCTTCCCGCACCCGGAGAGGTCTTCGCTTTCACGGTGACCGCCGTCTCCGATAGCGGACTGAGCGATAGCGTGAGCAGCAGCTTCACCATGCCGGCTGTGCCCTTCAGCTACGTGACGGTGGCCCCACCCATGCATTACCTCGAGCGAGGAGAGCAGGCTACCGTGGAGGTGGGCGTGACAAATGTAGGCAACGCCGCGGGGAGCTTCCCGCTGACGACCCGGTCGGCCACGCCGTCCATCGTCCCCTCCGCCATCGCGATGTCGCCGCTCGCGCTCGGTCCCGGAGAGACCGCAGCGCAGGAAGTAACACTGACGGTCGGGGAAGCCCCCATCGGCCAGATGTTCCCCGTCTGGTTCAGCAGCGCCGCCCCGGACGGCGTCTACACGCAGACCCAAGCAACCCACGTCTGGGTGGTGGCCCCGCCGGTGGGAGACCTCCTCGAGGCGACGATGTGCGAGGTGGGGTCAGACGGCTATCGAGAAGCCATCTATGGTCTGGCAACCGCCGTCATCGAACTGCAGCAGTGGTGTGCGGAGGGGGCTTGCCCGCTTCCGCTGCGCGATCAGGTGGCGAGCGCTGCCGGCGCCGTCATCGATCGTGCCCGTAGCGCCGCAGCGCCGGTCACCCTGCCGGCGATCGGCAACGTGCAGGCAGCCATCGACCATCTCTCGCTCCAGACCGATAACGAGGGCCTGCTGTCCGCGGTTGATGAGCTGAGCACGGCTCTATCTGAGCTGGGCGATGAGCTCTGCCGGGCCGCACAGTACGGCGTGAGCCTGCGCCTGACACCGGTCCTCCAAGCCACGCTCGTGGATGAGCCTGTCGCCTTCAACCTGGAGGTGACCAACCGCGGCGCACTGACGACGACTACCGCCGTGACCGTCACCGGTCTTCCCGGCGGCGATCTGCAAACCAGCGAGATCCTGCTACCCGGGGAGACGTTCGATCTGCCGATCCAACTCATCCCCACGCAGCTAGGTGTCCTCGATCTGGTCGCCGAGGCCGCACCGGTGATACAGGAGAGCACGCTGGACCTCCGGCGCACCGCAAGTGCCCGCCTCAACGTCGTGGACCGCTTCATCCAGGTCACAGCCGTTCACGCTGACCCGCCCTTCGTGGAGACCGGGACGAGCACCACAGCGCTCCAGGTGGAGATCGCCAACGTAGCGGGGGTTCGGCTCGACGCCACAGCTGAGGTGACCGTCAGCGACGCCGGCGGCACCCTTAGGTGGCACGACACGCTCCCTCTGACGATCCTAGGCGGTGCGCCACGCAGCTACGATCTGGCGGTGATGGACACCTCGGGTTGGACAGCAGGTATCTACACGATCGATGTGGACGTTCAGCTCGAGGGCCCGATCGCAGATGCCGGCAGTGGCTACGGCTACCTCACCGTGGGCCAAGCCGTCATAGCGGATCACGCCGTCACCCCCGAGCTGGTCAGTCCGGGCACCATGAACGTGACGACCAGCATCACCGCCGAGATCACCTCACCGGAAACGCTCATGGGCGAGGGGTCATCGATCGCGGAGACGCCGACGCAGGGACGTAATCTCTACAATGCACCCACCGGGAACTTGGCTCCGGAGAGGACTGTGCCTGCGACAGATGCCGAGCCCGCTACGGATGAGGCCACCGAGGCGACCGCCGCCGGAGAGGCTGACAGATCCGTGAGCCCCACGGCACAGTCGAATGTCGAGAACCTGTCCCCCACCGTCGATGAGGAAAGCAGCGCGCGTCTGACCTACACTCACGCTGACCCACGGGCAGCGACCGAGACGACGGAGGTGACGGTTGCGGTGTCACCGCAAGCCGTCATCGGCGGCTTCACACGTATCGAACAAAGCGACCCGGACATCATCTACTCCGGCTCCTGGGTGACCTACACGCTCAACGCCGCCAGTGATGGGAACTATACTCGCAATGCCACCACCGGCAGCACTGTCGAGCTCAACTTCGAGGGCAGTTGGCTGAACGTCGGCTTCATCGGAAGCCGCTGGAGCGGGGCGGTCGACATCGCTGTCGATGGGGAGAGCCTGGGCATCTTCGACCTCTACCGCAGTGAGGACAACCAGCCCCTGTCCTTCCCCTTCAGCGATCTCGGTGACGGCCCACACACGGTCGTTATCACCGTTCTGAGCAGTGACAACCCGTTCGCTTCCGGCTCGCGCGTCCAGCTCG
>CAZYYC010000039.1:0-23917 GCA_964650935.1 uncultured Anaerolineales bacterium | reverse complement strand
GATCTGCGGGTTGGTGACGAGTGCGCGGTTGACCAGGCTGCCGGTGATCACGCCGGTGGGCGCGGCGCGGTAGGTGAGGGTGATCGTCTCGAGTGCCCCGACCGGGCCGGACCACTTCAGGAGCGGCGCGGCGCTGTCATCGGCAGCGCCCGCCGTGGCGTTGAACGAGCCCGCCACGTAGTCGAGGCCCTCGGGCAGGCGGTCCTCCAGGGCGACGGGATCGTCGGTCGCACGCCCGCGGTTGGTAAGGACGATCGTGTAGGTGACCTCCTCGCCGGGGTCGGCAGCCAGGGTGGAGGCCGACTTGTGCGAGGCGGTGAGATCGGGTGGGTTCGCCGGAGCACTCGTATCGGCGATCGCCCGGAGGCCCCCGGCCCGGTCGACGATGTAGAGCTCGCCCGCCTCATCCTCGCCAAACGAGGTGAGGTTCAGCCCCGTCTCGAGCTCGAGATCGGGGCCGGCGACGACAACACCGCCGTCGACCACCAGGCTCCAGATCCTGCCGGTGACGTAGTCGGCGTAGAGGTAGCGCCCCACCAGGTTGGGGTAGGCGGTGCCGCGGTAGACGTAACCGCCGGTGATCGAGCGACCCAGGGTGTGGTCGTACTCGGCGATGGGGTCGGTGAGGTCGACGGTCTCGCAGGCGGGGTCCCACTGGTAGACGTGCGTCCCCTCCTTGCAGCGCCAGCCGAAGTTCAGGCCCCCGGGCGTGCCGGCAGCCTGGAAGCTGACCTCCTCCCAAGCGTTCTGGCCCACATCGGCGATGTAGAGATCGCCGGTCGTGCGGTCGAAGCTGAAGCGCCAGGGGTTGCGGAGCCCGATCGCCCAGATCTCGTCGCGGCCCGCCCGGCCCACGTAGGGGTTGCCGGAGGGGTTGGCGTAGGGGGTGCCGTTGTCGACGTCCAGCCGCAGCATCGCGCCAAGCAGCGTCTCGGGGTTCTGTCCGTGGTTCTGTGGATCACCGCCGCTGCCGCCGTCGCCCATCCCGATGTAGAGGTAGCCGTCGGGGCCGAAGAGGAGCTGCCCGCCGTTGTGGTTGCCGTAGGGCTGGGCGACCGTGAGGATCTCCAGCACCGTGGCGGGAGCGGCGACGTCGGCGGAGGGCGGGTTGGCGGTGTAGCGCTCGATGCGCGTGGCGCCGTCACTGCTGCGGGTGTAGTTGACGTAGAACCAGCCGTTGGTGGCGTACTCGGGGTGGAAGGCGATGCCGAGCAGCCCCTGCTCGCCCGAGTCGTTGGTGAGCGCCGTGAGGTCGAGGAAGGGCGTCGTGAGGAGGTCGCCGTCCCTGATGACGCGGATCCGGCCCGGTTGTTCGAGGACGAAGAGGCGGCCCGAGCCGTCGCCGGCGTGGGTCACCTGGACGGGATGGACGAAGCCGGAGGCGACGACCCGGTCGATGTTGAGTTCGAGCTCAGCGAGCGCAGTCTGCGGCGTTGCCGACTGCTGAGCCGGCGCCTGTCCGAGACCTATCGACAGCGCCAGCAGGGCGATCCCTATCGCGGTCATGGCCTGTAGCGTGCGAGCGTGCATCGCGTCACCTCCAGATAGCGATTGAGGCCTGGGACGTGCCCAGACCTCAGTCTATGTTGACTCAGCCCATAGATGGGCGCCCGGATGGCGCGCCTAGGGTCGTCCACGGCCCCTTGAGTTGCCCGGGTTCTGCGGTCGGTTCTGCAGTCCGGGCGGGCCGTTGCCCTCGTCACGGTCCAGGCCGGGCGGAAGGCCCTTGTCCACGGGGCGTCCGCGGTTCACGGGCGGACCGCCCGTAGCTGCGTCATCGACCTCGCCGTCCTCCCGGCCCATCTGCCTGCCGCGCCCGATGAGGCCCGTCTCCTGCCAGATCTCGCCCCAGCCGCGACCCTCTGCGCGATCGGTGAGCAGGTCGGCGGCGTCGGTGTCCGTGGCGGCGGCTGTCGTCAGCGCCAGCATGATCTGGCCCACGCCGAAGCCGTCGTCGCAGAACCAGCCGATCAGGGTGGCGTAGTCGACGCCATAGAGCTCCGCCAGGCGCCCGATGGCGGGGTGTTCGATCTCGCGGTCCACGCAGAAGGTGTTGGGGGTCGCGTCAGGGGGATCCTCCTCGTCGGCACGTGGTGCAGCGAGCACCGGACCGACGGTAAGGGTTGCTGCCAACAAGATGACAGCGAGCAGCCGAATCATGCGCCCTCGTCGCGTTACTTGCATGCCGAACCTCCTACAGGGAGTTAGCGCCGGACGCCGGGGCGTGCCGGCTGGATGCGATCTTACTATCCCTATTATAACCCGGTTTTTCGCGTTGGCTAGAGAGGTTCGGCATGGCATCGCATACGCTGGGGCGTCTCCCGTCGCGGCAGGGCACCTGATCCGCTGGGCGTGACGCCGGAGACGGGGCGCCGCCCCGTCTCCACGACGCTGTGATGCGTGGGGCTCTCCGCCGGAGCGGCTGTGATCAGCGCCCGCGGACGGTGCCGGGTGAGCAGGCGGGGCAGTCGGGGTCGGTCAAGCGGAGTGGGGTGCCCAGTCCGCGGTTCGCCACGGCACGGCCCTGCGGTGCAGCGCCTGCGCCGCGGGCGCTCGTGGTGCCGAGGTGGCGCTGTGCGGCGATGCCCTCACCGGCGAGGTAAGTGCCGTCGGCGGCAGCCTGGAAAGCCGGCAGGTGCTGGTTGAGCGAGGCGTCCCGGAGGTTGGTCGCGACGCGCGCGACGTCCGCGTTGTCGATCCCGCTCAGGAGCCGATCGTAGAGCTCGGCATTGTCGATCTCGGCTTGGGCTGCTGCCGCCACGGCTTCGCCGAGGGAGTCGAAGGTCGGAACGTCAAAGGTTGGGATGATGGGCAGATCGATCCCGTAGCGGACGAAGACGCGCTCCAGCGCCGTGATGTGCCGACGCTCCGCGTTGGCGATCATCGAGAAGGGCGCGACCTCCCCGAGATCGGCCATGATGGCCTCATAGGTGGCGAGTGCCTTATGCTCGTCGATCAGGAACTCGACGAGGATGGCCTGCTCCGCCCCGTCCAGCTCGCCGGACACCACGGTGTTCGCGCGCACGCCCGTGCCGCGATCTTGCGGCGGGCCACCCGCTGCTGCTACGACGGACGGCACCGATAGCAGTGCTGTCGCTGCCAAGGCCGATCCAAGAAATCCTATCAAAGCTCGTGTTGGTTTCATGACGCTCTCCTAGGGTAAGATGGTTGTGATCTAATGCTCTCTAGGATAACTGCCCACTGTGAAGGCGTCGTGAAGGGCGCGTAGGGATCGAATGAAGGTGCTGCTGTGTCCGGCACCCTGGGAGGCGGCCCTCGGCGGCGAGGTGGACAGCAGCGTGAGCGTGGGGCCGGCGGACGTGAGTGACGGATGGGCGGCTCGGCCAGCCGCTCGGCATGCTTGTAGGTTGGGTGGGAAGTCCAAGCGACGTGGCGTGCAATCGAGGGATGGGCGGCTCGGCTAGCCGCCCTACATGGTGGTGGACGGGAGATGCTGCTACAATCGGGGCCGACGGCATGGATGTCTCAACGCGGACAGAGGGGGAATGTATGGTTGTGCAGCTCCAAGAGGTCACAACGTTGCGCGAGTTGCGCGCGTTCGTCAGGTTCCCGCTCCGGCTCTACCGGGGGAGCCCCACCTATGTGCCGGCGCTCATCGCCGACGAGCTCAACACGCTGCGCTGGGATCGCAATCCGGCCTTTGACGTCTGTGAGGCGCGGTACTGGTTGGCGAGGCGGGACGGTCGCGTCGTGGGCCGGGTGGCGGCGATTCATCATCCGGGATATGCGGAACGCTGGGGGGTCGATCAGATGCGCTTCGGTTGGTTCGATCTCGTCGACGACCCGGAGGTCGCCGACGCGTTGCTGGGCGCGGTGGAGGGCTGGGCGCGTGAGAAGGGCGCGAGCGCCGTCCACGGACCGCTCGGCTTCACCGATCTGGACCGCGAGGGCCTGCTGGTCGAGGGCTTCGAGGAGCTGGGGACGCTGGCCACGTCGTACAACCACCCCTACTATGCCGCGCACCTGGAGGCCTTGGGCTACGCCAAGGATGTGGACTGGGTCGAGTACGAGATCCAAGCGCCGGATGAACCCCATCCCACGATCGCGAGGATCGCCGACATGGTGGTGCGGCGCTACCGCCTGCAGCCGCTGCGTGTTGAGAAGAAGTCGGAGCTCCTCGTCTACGCGCACGAGGCGCTGCAGATGGTCAATGAGGAATACGCGCATCTCTACGGTGTCGTGCCGCTGACCGAGGCTCAGGTCGCGGGCTACGTGAAGCAGTATTTCGGCTTTCTCGATCCCACCTTCACGCCGGGGGTCCTCGACGAGGAGGGTCGGCTGGTCGGGTTCGGGGTGACGATGCCGTCGCTTTCGCGGGCGCTGCAGCGGTCGCGGGGCCGGCTCTTCCCCTTCGGCTTCGTGCATCTGCTGCGTGCGTTGCGGCGCAACGATCGCGCCGACCTCTACCTGGTGGCGGTGCGCAGCGACTACCAGGGCAAGGGCGTCAACGCCCTGATGATGCATATGATGACCGAGGTCTTTATCGAGCGCGGCATCCGCGTGGTCGAGTCGAATCCGGAGCTGGAGTCGAACACGGACGTGCAGGGGCAGTGGAAGTACTATGAGACGCGGCAGCACAAGCGGCGGCGCTGCTACATCAAGGCGCTGTCGTGACGTGCCGACACCGCGTCCTTGTTGTGGGGGTCGACCAACACGGTGGGGCTGCTCGTGCCTTCACGGGCAGCCCCACGCAGCCTGCTACCGCCTCAGGGTCGCGGCAGGGCGCCTATCTGTACCATCAACGCGAGCTGATCAGCGACGCCCCAATGCTCTGCGATCTTGCCGTCGCTGAATCGGCAGATGTCGATCACCGTGATCGCGAAGGACCTGCCCGTCGGCGGCAGTCCCATAAAGGGGCCGCTGTGCGTGCCGCGACCGGTCAGGCGCGCCCAAGTCCTGTCGCCACCGGCGATGATGTCCTCGACGGTCAACGTCAGGTCCGGGAAGGCTGACCGGAGAGCCGTGATGGACCCCTTGACACCATCGAGATTGGGGGGCACGATGCCTGCCTGATGTTCGACGAAGTCCGCCGCGAAGACCTCATCGAGCACAGCGAGGTCGCCACGGCTGTACGCTTGCTCGACGACTTTCCGAAAGGCCGCTATCTGCTGTTCTTGTGACATGGATCTCCTTTCCAGGAGGAGAGTGCCGTCCAGCGATTGGGTGGACTGACCTGCATCGATGCTGCGACGCAGGTCCTTGGGTCGAACCGGCTCGGCATAGCCCATCTCGGGAACGGACATATGCCGAACTTCGACTACACTTCGTGGCTGGTGCCTTGGGGTCAAGGTAGCAGTCGTGGAGAAAAGAAGATAGTATAGATATTATACGTCATAATCCCTATCTGTCAATAGACGATGGGGATGGACGCGGCGCCGGCTTAGCACACAGGATGAATCAGGGGGTGATGATGAAAGGCAGAGGACTTGAGAGACGCATGATTCGGCGGATGGGAACCGATGTGACGTTCATCGGCTTCGGGGCGCTGGAGATCGGGCGTGATTGGGGGCTGGGCGATGCGGAGGAGAAGCGGCGGCCCGACGACGAGGCGGCGGGCGAGGTGCTGCGGGCGGTGCTCGACCTGGGCATCAACCTGATCGACACGGCGAGCGCTTACCACCGCAGCGAGGAGCGGATCGGGCGGGCGATTGCCGACCGGCGCGACGAGTACGTGCTGGCCTCGAAGTGCGGCGAGCACTCGGACGAGCCACGCACCTTCTACGACTTCTCCTATGAGGGGATCAGCGCCTCGATCGACCGGAGCCTGCGGCTGCTGCAGACCGATGTGATCGACCTGATGCAGATCCACTTCGGCCCCGACCCGGAGGGCGTGCTCGACCGAGGCGAGACGGTGGCGGCGATGAAGGACGCGCAGGCGGCGGGCAAGGTGCGCTTTCTCGGTGCGTCGATCGACGGCGCCCTGGCGACCCGGTGCATCGAGAGCGGCGACTTCGACGTCATGCAGTTGGGATACAGCCTCGTGGCCCAGGGCAACGCCGACAACATCCGGCTGGCGCAATCGAAGGGCATCGGGGTACTGATCCGCTCAGGGTTGGCGGCGGGCGCGCTGACCTCGCGCGTGATCCCGCACCTGGACGGGGAGCTACGCCACAAGGAGAAGGTGGTGCGGCTGCTCGAGCTGGTGGACGGCGACGGCGACGCGCTGACCGCGCTGGCGCTGGACTTCCTGTACCAGCACGAGGGGATCAGCTCGGTGCTGGTGGGTACCAAGCGCGTCGAGCACCTGCGGGCGAATCTGGAGCTGCTCGAGCGCCCGGTTGATGCAGCGCTGCTGGCGGCGGCGGCGGAGATCGGGCGGGGCTGAGGGAGGTCAGTCGTCGGGGGTGATGACGAGGGACTCGGGGGCGACGCCGGCCCACGTGCTGCCCTCGGGGCCGAGGTACCAGACATCGCCGTCGAAGGCGAGGAGGTACCATGCGTTGTACTTGTAGCGCGTGGTGCGCTGCATGATGGTGGTGAAGCCGACCTCGTCGCCGGTGGCCCAGCCGAGGCCCTCGCGTACCTCAGGATAGCTGCGCCAGACGAGGCCGAAGCCGCGCCGGGGCTGCTGCAGACCGGGCGGCGGCTCGAGGTCGGGGTCCTCGGCGGGTTGGCTCATGTCCCACCGGTCGTGGTACCACTGCCAGCGCGAGCTCACGCGCTCGCCACGGTAGAGGACGTAGATGGCGTTCTCCTGCTCCACCCAGATCATCGTACCGCCCTCGAACGGCTGCTCGGCGGCCCAGCTGACGAGCGGCTCGGTCGGGCAGATGTCCTCCGGGTCCGGTGCGAAGAACCAGGGCGAGGGGCAGTGCAGGCGGATCGTGGTGGTCGCCATCGCGTTGGCGTCCGAGTCGTCGGCGACGTAGAGCATCAGGCTGACCCAGTTGCGCTCCTCGGGTGGGATGGCATAGGTCATCGAGCCGTTGGGCGTGACCTCCCAGCCGTCGGGCGTCATCTGCCCACTCTGGAGGACCCTGTAGATGGTGGCGCGGGTCGCGCCGGTGCTGGACCAGGTGAGCGTCACGGTGTCGCCCGGATCGGCCCAGGCGACGTCCGCGGAGAAGTCGACGATCGTGGGCTCGCCGGGCGTGGTGGTCAGCGTGGGTAGCTGCGCCGTGGTCGGTTGGGCTGTGGGAGGTATCGGCGTAGGCGATGACGTGGGCGCGGCGAATGGCGTCGATGTCGGTGGTTCGGGGGCGGCTGTCGCGGTCGCAGCCTCGGTAGGGCTAGGCGTGCGCGTGGGCGGCGTTGTGACGGTGGAGGACGGCGCCGGTGTTGCCGTGTTGGTCACCTCGAGTTGCGGGCTGGGCGTCCGTGCACGACAGCCTACCGAACAGCTTGCGATCAGGATCGCGAGACAGGTGAGGGTGAGGAGGAGCTCGCGACGCAGCGTTGTGCGGGTCTCCATAGCTTCATTATATCACGTCCCTGGTGGTTTGGCACCAATGGTGCTACAATCGGGGCATCGCGGTGATTGGGGGGTGAACCCCGCGGGCGTGAGCTGTGTTGTGCCCCGAGTAGGACGAGGGGCGGCAGCTCCTGGAGCGCCACTTGATTGGCGCCGTCTGGTCACGATGAGACGCAGCAAACACTATAGCCCTACCAGATGGCAGGCAGGTGAATGGGTACAAGCAGCGGCAGCACGTTACTGACTGAGTACGGGTATCTCATATCGTTTGTCAACGGGTTAGCGCTCTTCGCGCTGGGGCTCACGGTCGCCCTTGAGCAGCGACGCACCGGACGCCCGAAGTTAGCCGGTCCCCTCCGGCTGCTCTCCGCTTACGGCTTCTGCGCAGCGATCGCTAACTGGCTGCGCGTGCTGATGGTGACGGGGCTGACCCGGCCCGCCCCCACTGCAGCGGTGATGTCGCCCGTGGCGATGGTGCGTCTGCTGGCCTTTGTCCTCGGTGGCGCCGCGCTGCTCCAGTTCGCTGCAGGGCTGGTGGCCGACGTCTACCCGGCCCTCCGCAGGGTGCGTGCTGTCGGCAGGGCGCTGCTGGTCGTCTATCCCGCGGCGATCATCGTGTTGTCGATCGTGCTCGGCGGGGAGCGGCGAGATTGGGGCGAGCTGGCCGACATCGGAGCTCGTTATCTGTTGTTCTTCCCCGGCTTGAGTCTGGCTGCGGTCGGTTGCCTCGGTGAAGTCGGACGCTTCCGAGCAGAAGGTCTCCGCGGGTACTCCGCCGATGGGGTGGTGGTGGCCATCGCGTTCGCCATCAAGGCGTTCACGTCCGGCATCGCCGCGATTCCCGTGTATGGTCGCGCCGCCTCGCAGTGGCCGGGCTTGGCTTTGGGGGTCTTCGTGTCACGGGTGGTGACGAACGTGGCCATCGCGGTCTTCACGGCTCTGCTGCTGCGGGGACTCGAGCGGGAGCGACACCGCCGGTATGTCGTGGCGGTGGAGGATCGTGCGGCGGCGCAGCGGGACGCGATCGAGGCCCAGCGCCAGGTGCACGCCGAGGTGGAGCGGTGGGCCGCGCAACTCGAGGACGCGGTGGACGGGATCTCGAGTGTCATCAGCAGTGCCTCGTCGCTTGAGGCGATCCTCGACGTGTCACTCGAGCACGTGCTGCACCTCGCCGGCTTCGAGGCCGGTGATATGAGGATTCACCCATGGGATGCCGCGCCCCAGCCGATCATCCGGCAGAGCGGTCTGTCCCACGACGTTCGATCGTGTGAGTTCTGTCTTGCCTCGATGGGGTCCGAGCTGTCCGGTGCCGACCAGGTGCGGCACGCCGTTGCGGTCCGCGAGGTGCACAGCGATCCGGCGATGGCCGACAGCCCCTGCCGTCAGGCCGGCTTCCGATGGGTGGTGAGCGTGCCTGTGGTCTGTCAGAGCCGTGTACTGGGTGTGATGAACCTGCTCGGAACGGGCGACAACGCGCCTCATCCCTCTGAGCTACGGGTGCTCTCGGCGATCGGGCAGCAAATTGGTGTCGCCGTTGAGAACGTCAGGTTGCGCGAGCTGGCGAAGAGCGCCGGGACCTTCGAGGAGCGGGGCCGCCTGGGTCGCGATCTTCACGACGGGGTGGGGCAAGTGCTGAGCTACCTGCAGATGAAGAGCTACGGGACGGCTGGTCTGGTCGGCTCGGGCGAGTTGGACGCGGCTCAGGCTGAGCTCCGGGAGATGCAGGAGGTCGCTCGTGACGCCGTCGAGGACCTACGGGGTTCGATTTTGGGTCTCCGCACAACGACCGACTGTGACACCGATGTGATCATGGTGCTGGCTGATTATGTCCAGAGCTTCACTCGCGTGAGTGGGATCGACACACAGCTGGTCGTCGAGGGGCGTGACCTCGCGCTAAGCCCCATCGTTGGAGCCCAGCTTCTCTGCATCGTTCAGGAGGCCCTGGTCAACGCTCGTAGGCACGCCGAGGCGACGCGTGCCTGGGTGCGGGTGAAGGTCCAGGACGGGTTGGCCACTGTCGAGATCGAGGATGACGGCCAGGGTTTTGCGCTCGAGGGGGCGGTCAAAGAAGGTCATTTCGGCCTCCAGACGATGAAAGAGCGTGCGGAAAGCGTGGATGGGGAGTGGCAGATTGCCGGCGGGCCCGGGCGCGGCACCCGCGTGATCGTGAAACTGCCGGTGGCAGGAGGGGGAGCGTGATGCGCAGAGGACAACCGATGCGGATTCTGATCGTGGATGATCACGCGCTGTTCCGGAAAGGGGTGGCGAGCCTCATCGAGCCGATAGCCGGCATGCAGGTGGTCGGCGAGGCGAGCAGCGGCGTGGAGGCGCTGGCAAAGGCTGCGGCCCTGCGCCCCGACGTCATTTTGATGGACATTCAGATGCCGGATATGGACGGCATCGAAACCACGCGGCGGATCAAGGTCGACCTGCCGGATGTGCAGGTCGTGATCCTGACGATGTCCGATGCCGACGAGCATCTCTTCGAGGCGATCAAGAGCGGCGCGCAGGGTTATCTGCTCAAAGGGATCGACCCGGATGAGTTCATCAGGCGGCTGGAGGGCCTACAGCGTGGCGAGGCGCCGATCTCCCGGCTGTCGGCTGCTCGGATCCTTGAGGAGTTTTCACGCGCGCCCGATGCCGCGCCCGAGGACCCGGCGCCGAGCGCGGCTGACGTGTTGACGCCTCGCGAGGTGCAGGTGTTGGGCTTGGTCGCCGAGGGGGCGACCAACCGGGCGATTGCCACCGACCTAGCGATCTCGGAGAACACGGTGAAGAATCATCTGAGCCATATCCTGGCCAAGCTGCACCTGCGCAGTCGTACCGAGGCAGCCGCCTACGCGGTGCGCGAGCGACTGCTCGACACTGCAGAGGATAGGGACTAGTCCTTTCTACCTACAAGCCTCTGATCGGCGCCGTCCATCCGGACTAGAGAGCTACCCAGTGGGTAGCTCTTTTCGTTTCCATGACTAGTCCGGTTTGAGGATAGACGCCGTCGCTGCGCGATGTTAGGATAGAGTCAGGTTGCCTTCCATCGGTGACCTAGCCTGTGCTATGCAAAGAGTCTTGCTGATCGCCTCATCTACGTTGTTCAGCCGGGGCCTGGAGCGCCTTCTACAGCAGGAGCCCAGCCTCGATTTCCTCGGCTGCGAGCATGACCTAGGCCGCGCGGGCGGCAGGATTGAGGCGCTGCGACCGGATGTCGTCATCGTCGTCAAAGGTGAGATGGCAGATGATCTGGGTGACACACTCAGAGCCGCATCACAGAGAGGCGGGCAGATCCAAGTGGTTGAGGTCGATCCCGAAGACAACGCAGTGAGCATCTACTCGGGACGGCGAGAGGTGATCGGCCGGATGCAGGATCTGGTGACCGCGATCGAGTGTTCAACCCTTTCCTGCCTACCCCAAGAGAGCCCGCCCACAGAAGGAGCCCTATGCTGAAGAAGCCAACCACGTGGATGATCGCCGGTGTGGCCGCCGTTGTGATGGGTACGTCAGGTTTCGCTGCCTGGGAGTACCACAAGACTCCCGATTTCTGCGGTACGTGCCACATCATGGACAGCTATGTCGAGTCTTGGCACGACTCGGAACACATGGTGCGCGCGCACGCCGAAGAGGACGTGATCTGCCTCGACTGCCACGTTCCCACCATTCAGCAGCAGGTGCAGGAGCTGGTCGCCTTCGTCTCCGGCGACTTCGAGGATCCCCTGCAGCGGCGCCAGTTCGACGATGAGTTCTGCCTCCAGTGCCACGAGCACGGCAGCCGGGAGGAAATCGCCGAGCGCACGAAGGACTACACGCTTGACGGCGAGGTGCGCAACCCGCACGATCCGCATCCCGATCTGGATGAGAGTGTGGTCGAGCAGTTTGAATGCTTCCGCTGCCACTCCGCGCATGCGAAGTCAGCGGGCATCGGCTATTGTTTTGTGGAATGCCATCACACCTACACCTTCGAGAGCTGCGGTGGCACGGATTGCCACTAGTTATGATGCCCGATCGGTAGATCCGTAGGGTGGCGCCACACCATGACAGGTCGGATGGAGTGTCCAACAACACGAAGGAGAAGAGACCATGAGTACCGACGAGAAGCAACGTAGAAGGATATCACGCCGTGAGTTCATCAAGGGTACTGCTGCCGGCGCAGCAGGGGCTATGGCTGCTGGGTTGATGACTGGCTGCACACAGAGCGCGCCTGCAGCCCCCGAGGGAAGCTCCTCAGCTGCGACGTCGTGGCTCCCTGAGAGCTGGGACATCGAGACCGATGTGGTGGTGATCGGCACCGGGTGCGCGGGTCTCTCGGCGGCGTGTGCGGCTGCGGAGAACGGTGCAGAGGTCCTGCTCCTCGAGAAGCTGCCCACCATCGGTGGAAACTCCCGGGTGAGTGGCGGCAACTACGGCAAGTACTGCACCGGTGTCGATGATGCTGAGAAGGGCGTGATGGAGGAAGATCCCGACTGGTTTGTCGGCGACTCCGCCGATCTCTATTATCAAGAGAAGCTGAAGATGGGGGGGTACCGCAGCGTCCCCGAGGTGACCCGGGCGTTCGCCGACGACTCGCCCATCGGCTATGAGTTCCTGCAGCGCTGCGGCTTCATCCACTCCACCGTCGCCTACTACAGTTCATTCACCCCCTTCCTGGCGCCCGACAGCCTCAAGGGTGGGTACTTCTACGGGCGCTACAATGCGGCCTACGATGAGGACGGCAGCTATATCGGCCCGTTCACGAAGGGGCGGCACCACCGGGGTGGCACCTATCAGACCTATTCGGGCGGCGAAGCTGCTGTGTTCGCGATCGCCGATGAGGCTGAGCGCCTGGGCGTCGAGCTCAAGCTCGAGATGCAGGTGACCCAGATCTATCGTGAGCAACCGCTCAGTGGCGAAGTGGTGGGCATCAAGGCAACCGACCTGGCTGACAACACCGAGGTGACGATCCGCGCCAAGAAGGGCGTCATCGTGGCGACCGGCGGCTCCCACGCGAACCTGGATTGGGTGAAGAAGAACGACCCGCGCCACACGGTGACCCGCGTTAACTCAGGGTCAGCCTCACAGGGCGCCACGACCGACGGCGGGAAGCCGGGACGGGCCGCCACCGATGCATCGGGGCGCGGCGCGACGGGCGAGGTGCGGGTAGCCGCTCAGGACATCGGCGCCGACACGCAACTTGAGGGCGAGATTCAGCTGCGTTGGGACCAGTCCACGATCGCCTACACCGGACCTGAGTCGATCATTCTGACCAACTCGCGCGGCAAGTACATCGACGTGGACGGGAACGGCAACCGCTTCTGGGACGAGTACGCTAAGGCCCAGACCTATCAGGCGCGGCTCACCCACGTCTACGAGAACAACATCAGCACCAAGATGGGCGAGCACACGTGGTGGGGTATCACGGACGGCGGCGTCGTCACCGAGGCGGCGGCTATGACCGCCCTCGAGGTCGGGCATGCGGTGAAGGCTGACACCCTTGAGGAGTTGGCGGCGTTGATGGACGTGCCTGCAGACAACCTGGTCGCCACCGTCAACCGCTACAACGAGCTGGTGGATATGGGTGAGGATCTAGATTTCGGCCAGTTGCAGGCGTACTTGACCAACAAGATCGAGACGCCTCCCTTCTACGCCTTCAACAAGTGCTACTACCGCCAGGCTGATCAGGGCGGGTTGCGCATCAACGCGACCTTCCAGGTGATCGACCGCCGCGGTGAGGTCATCCCGCGGCTGTACGCCGCCGGCGAGGTTGAGGGCTGCACGCACGGATTCGAGCGTGACGGCGGGTGTGGTTGGACGCAGGGTATCGTCGGCGGCTTGCGAGCCGGCAAGCACGCCGCCGGGCTAACGTCGTTAGGCTAGACGGCCGGTCACGCCGGCTCGTACGATACGAGCGGTTGGGGGGTGGGCTTGCCCACCCCCTTTGCCATGTCGGGTTTCTAGGCTACATATGGGATGAACCACTTTCGATCGAGGAGCGATCTATGGCAGATGGACATGAGATGCACAAGACAAGTACCTATGTGATCAGTGAGGCCTCCGGCGCGGAGATCGATGCCGGTTCTGACGTGACCTTCAAGGTGTGGGTCTCCTGTTCCGGCGAATGCGATCTGCGAGGGCACACCGTGAGGCTCGCGACCCACGACGATAGCCTGACACGTGAGCTCGAGATCACCGAGTTCGACGGCATCGATAACGAGACGGCGGAGTGCGTGGTTCGGGCGCCCCTTGAGCCGGGTGTCTATGCGTGGCGGGTCATCTTCCCGGAGCAGGGGCGTGGGGGCATCGCCCACGCGGAGGATGCCGAGCCCTTCCCGTTCGTGGTGAAGCCGCACCGGATCAGCTTGGCCGTCTGGGACCTACCGTCTCCGGTGGTGGTGGCGACCCCGTTGCGGTTCCGAGTTGGCGCGACCTGCGTAGCGCACTGCAGCCTTGTCGGCAAGGAGGTCGAAGTGCTGGATGCGGAGGGGGCGCCGGTGGGGCGCGCCACCCTGGGGAGCGAGCCCTTGCCGGGAGCGGCGGCGCTCTACTGGGCCGACGTGACGGTTGAGGCGCCGCAGGCAGAAGGACTGCACAAGTGGTCAGCCCGTATGTCGGCCCCCGACCTGGCCTATGAGCACGACGAAGCCGTCTATCCCTTCGTCTTCCGCACGATCGGGCCCCCCGACCACGTCGTTACCGTGGAGGTGGTGGACCTCCAGGACGGCGGTCCCGTCGAGCAGGCCGATGTGCTGATGCATCCTTACCGGGCTCGGACGGGCGCCGGCGGCGAGGTCAGGCTGGAGGTGTGTCGTGGTGAGTATGTGCTGCGGGTCACCAAGGGTAACATCGGCGCCTACGAGACCACGGTCGTGGTGGAGGGCGATATGTCCATCCAGGTCAAGGTACTGGACATTCCCCCGATCCGCCCTGATGGGAGTCCTTAGCGAGGGGCCGCGGCACGCGCAGCGGTGGAAGGACCGACAGGAGGCTGAGTGATGGGTGAGGCGATGGTGACGAAGGTGATGCACGCGATGCTGGCGATGCAGCGACGGGCGTGGGAGCAGGGTGTGGCGGCGCAGGCGCTGTTGGAGCTCGGCGAGACGGACTGGGTGGTGCTGCTGGCGAAGGACGCCGTGGTCAACCAGCTCAAGGACGGGCGGTTGGCGCTCAACGAGGGCAAGGCGCCGGTCGCGGACCCGGCGGCGAACGGCGAACCGCTGCTGCGCGCGGCGGAGGTCACGGGTGACGCGGGCTTGCGTGAGGCGGCGGAGCGGATGCTCGACTTCCTGCTCCACAAGGCGCCGCGGACGCGCGACGGGTTGATCTACCACAACCACATCGAGAATCAGATCTGGGTCGACGCGATCTATATGGCGCCACCCTTCCTCGCCGTCGCCGGGCAGCCCGATGTGGCGGTGCGCCAGCTGGTGGGCTACCGCGAGCGGCTCTACGACGCCGGCGCGCGGCTCTACAACCACATCTGGGACGAGGACCTGCAGGCGTATGCGCGAGGGCTCTTCTGGGGCGTCGGGAACGGCTGGGCCGCGGCGGGCATGGCGCGCGTGATCCGGGCGCTGCCGGCGTCGATGGCGGCGGAGCGCGAGCAGCTCGTGGGGTTCGTTCGCGAGCTGCTGGATGGCTGCCTCGCCCACCAACGCGACGATGGGCTCTTCCACGACATCCTGGACGATCCTGAGACCTTCGTGGAGACCAACGCGGCGCAGATGCTGGCGTATACGATCTACCGTGGCGTGGCGGGCGGCTGGCTTGACGAGGGCTATCTGGTGCACGCGGACCGGATGCGCGCGGCGGCGCACGGCAAGGTGGATGCCTATGGGCTGGTGCAGGGGGTCTGCGGGGCGCCGCACTTCAACAGATCGGGCACGGCGACGGAGGGGCAGGCCTTCTTCCTGTTGATGGAGGCGGCGACCCGGGATCTGGAGCGCTGATGGCGCGGATGGGCGCAGATGACGCTGATGACCGTCCTCACAAGCCGGGTGGGGGGGCGGATCGGAGTGGTGAACCGCTGAAGCCGTGTCATCGAAGATGCCGGCAGCTGAGGCTGGGTCCCCCTCCGTGACTCTTCCCACGATCGGTGACTTCGGCCCCGGCGATGGGAGAGCAGAGTGTCGGAGGTAGGAGGTGATGCGGCGTGACGAGCTACGAGATACGGCAGGTGGCGGGCCAGGCGATGTTGGATGCGCTCTATCCGTTGACGAACTATGCGTTCACATCCACGCCGCCCTTGCCTGCTCGCGATGCGTGGTACGAACGGGTGGGTCAGCGGCGGGGGGTGACCTGCTTCGCGGCCTATGATGGTGCCGTGCCGGTCGCCTGTGCGCAGAGCACGGCGATGACCCAGAACGTTCGCGGCGCGCTGTTGGGGATGGGGGCCGTCTGGGGTGTGACGACGCATCCCGCGGCCCGGCGGCGCGGGCTCTGCCGACAGCTTCTTGCGCGGTTGGTGGTGTCGATGCGTGAGTCGGGGGAGGTCGTTGCGGGCCTCTACCCTTTCCGGGAGTCGTTCTATGAGCGCTTCGGTTGGGTCACCTTTCCGCAGCTGCGCAGGGCGACCTTCTCGCCGACGGCGCTGGCGCCCCTGCTCGAGCAGGAGATCGAGGGCGAGATCGAGCTGCTGCCGATCGGTGACGCGTTGAGCGACTATCGCGTCGTGCTCGAGCGGGTGCAGCAGGCGACCCACGGGATGGCCCTCGTGAGGGACGCCCCGTTGCCGGCATCCGTGGGCGAATCGGCCTGGGTCGCCCTGGCCCGTGACGAAGGCACACCGATCGGTGCGTTGGTCTATCGGCTGACGGGGGAGCGTGTGGCGGATTTCACGATGCAGGTGTGGCACCTCTGCTGCGCCTCCAGCCAAGCCCGCTACTTGCTGCTTCAGTGGATCGCCCGCCACATCGACCAGGCCTCGAGCGTTGAGCTGAGGTCGGCGCCCAGCGACCGGCCGGAGACCTGGCTGTCCGATCTCAAGCCGCACATCGAGACGACGCACATCGCGCCGATGGGCCGCGTCGTCGACGTGGCGGGGCTGTCCGGGATCGCAGTCGGCCCCGGCTGCGTGACCGTCCACGTCCGTGATGCGCTGTGCCCCTGGAACGAGGGCGTATGGCGCTTTGAGGGCCGGGGAGGGCGACTGGTCGTCGCGCCCCTGCCGGAGGCGAGTGCGACTGACGGCGAGCTGACCATCCGGGCCGTGAGCGCGCTGGTCTACGGCACGCACGATCCGGCGGACTTTCCTTTCCGCGGTTGGGTGAGCGGGCCGGCCCCGCTCCTGAAGGCGCTGGACGCGATGTTCCCGCGCGCGCTGCCCTTTATGTACGAGATGTACTAGGCGCCCGTGCGTAGATGTACGACGTGGACTCCTCGCCGCCGCCGAACGAGGCATACAACGAGATGGCCCAGGGGCTGTACCCCGTGATCGACGCCCGCGCCAAGCCCATTGCCTGAAGGCGATAGAGGCACTCCTGGATCACGGCGCGTGCGAAGCCGCGCCGCCGGTAGGCGCTGTGCGTGCACACCCGCTCCACATCCGCCTCCGCGTTGTGGGCGTCGATCAAGGCCTCGCAGCCCGACACGAAGATGCCGTCCGGCGCCCGCACACAGAGGTCCGTGGGGGCGTGGTAGATCGGGTTGGCGTGGTAGCCTGCCTGAGCCGCCAGGTCCCGCGCGATCTCCTCCTCCGTCAGGTCCGATCGTCCGCGGAATCCCTCCGCCCGCATCAGGCGCTGCGCGCGATAGTCGGGCGTGGACGCCATGTCCACGATGCTGAAGCCCTCCGGCAGCTCCACGCGCGGGAGCAGGGGCTTACGCAGATCGTAGGTGTAGGTGAAGAAGGTCTCCGACCGGGCGAACCCCGCGCGTTCCAGCGCCGCGATCCCGGGCGCGTGGTTTGCCGTGATCTCGACGGCGAAGCACGGCCCCTTGCAGGACCAGGCCTGCAGCACCCAGTCCAGCATCTCGGCGTAGAGGAACTGGTAGCCTTCGGTCGTCAGGAGCGCGATGTTCTCGTCGCCGTTCTCCGAGATCGCGAAGCCCGCGAGCGCGCCGAAGCCGTCGAACCAGAGCTCGGCGTTGGCGTCACAAAACGCCTCGATCGGCAGTTTGTGCGAGAAGATCATGTACCGCCAGTCGACCAGCCGTCCCAGGCACCAGGTCGACAGACGGCGCACGGCAGGCCCGTGCGCCTGCACGAAGCCTGTCAGTCGGGCGAAGTCAGCGCCCGCTTCGGCATAGGGTCGATGGGTGAACTTCATCGTCATCTCCTTTCGGGTCCGGCAGGGTGGGGTCCGGGTGGCGCGTGCGTGTCACGCGTCGAGCGCTGTGAAGGCGGTGGGGCGGTCAGGCGGCAGGTGGAGCCGGCTGCCACCAAGTTTCCAGCCCCTGGCTGCGCACGATGGACGAGGGCGGCGTGTGTGCGATCAGGTGGGCGGCGCCGATCAGGTCGCCGGAGGAGAAGAGGGCGTTGAGGGTGCTGAGGGCGACGAACCATCCGGGCATCCATCCGGTGAGGGCGGCGATCAGCAGCGGGGCGGCGGAGAGCACCAGGAAGGGCATGACGCCGACGGCGACGTGCCGGTTGCGCGGGAGCTCGCCGTGGTAGGTGACATAGGGCGTGACGGCTTTCGGCCAGAAGCCGAGCGTCGTCGCAGGCGTGAGGCCTATGCCGGGTAGGCTTGCGGCATGGGCGAGTTCGTGCGCGACGATGAGGGTCGCCACGGACGCGAGGCTTGCGATGAGCTGCGCCGGGCCCAGGACGATATCGCCGCCTGCGACGACGCCATGGGCGCGGGCCACCGCGCCCCACGCGAGGAGCATCCCCGCTGTCATCAGCGCCGCTAGGGGGACACTGAGCAGCAGCATCCGGCCAAATGAGGGCTCCTTGAGCCGGCGCCATGGACCATGCTCGGGTTGGAAGGTGGGGTCGCTGGGGACTGGGCCGAGGCGGACGTTCATAGGTCCGAGGCGTACTCGAAGATCAGCTCGTAGGACCTGGGTGTGCCGTAGCCCTCGGTTCCGGGTGCGAAGATCGTCACCAGCCGGTAGCCCTGCCGGGCGTACTCGTCGATGACTTCGTGGTAGTCGCGCTCGGGCTTCTTCCCGCGCCAGGTGGACTTCAGGCCGATAGTGACGTACTTGTACTCGTAACGTGGCATGGTTTGGCTCCGTTGGGTCTAGGGATCCTGAGATGAGTCTAGCCGAAAAGTGCCGACGTGCAACGCGATCGCGCTCAAGGCCGGATATGGCATCCCGCTCAAAGCCGAAGCCCGAGAAGCCTCGGGACGGCGGCTCTGAGCGGTGGTCTGACGGAACCAACACGGTAAGCGAGCCGTTGATGGCCCTCGAGGCGGGTAACCGCTCAAGGCCGCAAACGGCATCCCGCTCAAAGGCGTTCTGCCGGCTTTGAGCGGTGGTCTGACGGGGGTACCACGCTGAGCGGACCGTGATGCCTTTCGAGGCGGGTAACCGCTCAAGGCCGCAATCGGCATCCCGCTCAAAGGCGTTCTGCCGGCTTTGAGCGGTGGTCTGGCGGGGGTACCACGGTGAGCGGACCGTGATGCCTTTCGAGGCGGGTAACCGCTCAAGGCCCGCGGAAGGCCCTTGAGCGGGGCTCGCGTGGCGGTGGCGGCACGCTAAGCGGACCGTGATGCCTCCCGAGCGGGGGCCGAGGGGATCATGTGCCTTCGAGGACGCGGGTGCGGGCGGCAGCGTAGAGGCGGATGAGCTCCTTCTGGACGCGCTGGATGGTGAGGGCGGTGCGGGCCTCGCCTTCGAAGGTGATGTCGCCCGCGAGGGTAGCGCGGGTGGGGTTGAGGCTACCTGAGAGCATGCCGTCGAGCGTGGCTGCGCTCATCCTGAGCGCCACCTGGGCCGGCTCGGGCGGGTCACCCATGCCGCCGGTGACGTCGCCGTGGGCGAAGCGCAGGTGGAAGACGAGCGGCCGGTCGGTGAGCCGGTAGGCGGTGGTGATGTCGCGATCGCGGGCGAAGGCCCGGAGCGCCGGGGCGACGGCAGCGTCGGTGAGGAAGGCGTTGAGGACCCGCTCCAGCGCGGCAAGGTCCAGGGGGGCTGCGTCGGCGATCGGGTCCGCAGCCGGCGGGTCCGCCGGTGTGGAGGCGGGGTGGGGCACGGCAGGTTGCGGGGTGGGACGCTCCTCAGCTTCACGCCATCCCACACGACCCAGCCATGTCCGCAGCTTGCCGATCAGGCGGCGGCGCTCGGTGGTGGCGCGGGCGGCGACCTGGGGCGGTGGTCCCAAGGGCTCGATGGCGGCGTCGGTTCGCTGAGGGCCGAGGGCCTGACGCAGCTCGGTCTCCAGCGCGTAGAGCGGCATCTCGCGGGCAGCCTCGCGCAGCATCGCGAGCGTGGGCGCGCCGTCTGATTGCTCCTCGGCCCATTCGCGGGCGAAGGCGCCGGAGCGGATCTCGTCGAGGCCTTCGCGCAGCTTGTCGCGCAGGGCCGGGATCTGGAAGCGGAGCCCGCGCGCCATCGAGCCGTACTGGCTGGTGGTGGAGTGCAACGCCGTCTGCTCCACCGTGCCCAGCTCGGCGATCTTGCCCAGGGTGTAGGCGAACTCCCCCGACATGTAGAGCTCGAGGAGCACGGCCTCGGGAGGATAGCCCTCGTCGAGGAGCAGGTTGACCGAGGTCATCAGCACGCTGCCGAAGGCGGGGCCGAAGCACTGCTCGGTGAAGAGGTCGAGCTCGGCCTCCTGGGCGAAGGTGACCTCGGCGACGCCGGCGCGCGTGGCGCCGATGGCTTTCGCCAGCGCCAGGGTGTAGGCGCGGGCCTGGCCCGAGTAGTCCTGCGCGACGCCGATGAAGGCCGGGAAGCCGCGCCCCGCGACGTAGCTCTCGCGCACGCCCGCGCCGATCATGCGGGGCGCGACGAGGACGGCGTCGATGGCGGGGGGCAGGGCGATCTGCTCGAAGGCGACGGTGTAGCCGGAGGCGAAGACGAGCACGGCCTTCTGCCGTAACCGCGGGGCGACCTGCTCGGCGTAAACCGCGGGCATCACCTCGTCGGGGATCAGCAGCATCACGACGTCAGCGAGCGAGACGGCGGTCGCGATGGGATGGACCGCGAAGCGATCGGCCTTGGCGCGCGCGGCGTAGTCGTCGGCGCGGTTGCCGACGATGACATTGAGACCGCTATCGCGGAGATTGAGCGCCTGGGCGCGGCCCTGGTTGCCGTAGCCGATCACAGCGATGGCCTTGTGGCGGATCAGGTCGAGATCAGCGTCCTCGTCGTGGTAGAGTTTCATCGTTAGCTCCTCCATCCGCGGATGTTGCGGTCGATCGCGGCATCCATGGCGTCGAGCATCGCGGCGAGCTCGGCGCCGATGGTGGGTTCGGTCTCCAGCAGGCTGTAGGACTCGGTTGGATCGGTCTCGAGGTTGAAGAGGAAAGGCCCGTGATGGAGGCTCGCGTAGCCGCCGTTGTCGGTCATGTGGCGCCGCATATACTTCCATCTGCCGTGGCGGACGGCGATCAGCCGGTGCCAACGGTAGTAGTAGAGCGTATCGTGGAGCTCGTCGACCTCGCCGGCCAGCAGGGGGCGCATGTCGCGCCCGTCAATGACGCGGTCGTCGGGCAGCGGGACGCCGGCGGCGGTGAGCAGGGTGGGGAGGATGTCGAAATTGATGCTCAGCCCGCCGGTCACGCGACCTGCGGGCACGACGCCGGGCCAGCGCGCGATGAAGGGCACGCGGTGGCCTCCCTCGAAGGGCAGGTTCTTGCGCCCACGGATGCCGCCGGGGTTGCCCTGCCACCAGGGGCCATTGTCGCTGGTGAAGATCACGATGGTGTTCTCCGCAAGGTCGTGCTCTTCGAGGGCCGCCAGGAGCCGGCCCACGCTCCAGTCGATCTCCTCCACGCAGTCGCCATAGAGGCCGGCCTTGGACTGACCCCGCACTTCGGCCGAGGCGTGGAGCGGCTCGTGGGGGAAGGGCTGGGCATAGGTGAGGAAGAAGGGGCGATCGCGGTTAGCGGCGATGACGTCCAGCGCCTCGGCGGTGAGCTGTTGGGTGAGGACGTTCTGGTCCGCCGGCGCTTCGATCGCGATCTCCTCGTTGCGGTAGATGGCGTAGGGCTGGGTGCTGTTGCTGTAATAGGCGCCGAAGAAGTGGTCGAAGCCATTCTCGTTGGGGCGATGGGGTGCCCGATCGCCGAGGTGCCACTTGCCCAGCAGGGATGTGGCGTAGCCGCGGGCTCGTAGGAGCTCCGGCAGCAGCAGCTCATCCTCCGGGATACCGTTGACCCCATAGGGCCGTGCCCCAGCGACGCGAAGAAAGAGGTCTTGCGGAGATAGGGTGGGATAGAGGGGCACCGTGACGAGGGCGCGGATCGAATAGCGGCCCGTCATCAGGGCGGCGCGGGAGGGCGAGCAGAGGGGCGAGGCGGCGCAGAAGCCCGTGAGGCGCGCTCCTTGGGCCGCGAGCGCGTCGATGTTGGGCGTGCGGATGGCGGGACTGCCGTAGCAGCTCAGGTCGCCGTAGCCCAGGTCGTCGGTGACGATGAGGACGATGTTGGGCAGTGCGCCGGGGTCGGCTGCCGGCTGCACGCGCGCCAGTTGGGCGCGGCTGCCGCTCAGATTGACGTCGCGTCCCACGTGGTTACGGACGCCGCGGACCCCCAGGCCCCCAAGGGCGATGGCGCCGGCGCCCAGGCCGGCATAGCGCAGGAAGTCACGACGGCTGACCCGCGGACTGTCACTCACGGGTGCCCGACCTGTCGGTACTCACGGCTGAGCATCGAGTACTGTCCTACGTCGTGATAGCGCCCGTCGTCCATCAGCAGCACCTCGCGGGCGGTGCCCTCGCGGACAAAGCCGAGGCTCTCCAGCAAGCGCACCGATGCGATGTTATCGCCCGTGGGGAAGGCCTCCACGCGATGCAGGCCCAGCTCCTCGAAGGCGAAGCGCACGACGGCCCACACGGCCTCGCTGCCGATGTGCCGCCGCCAGTAGTCGCGGGCCAGCGCATAGCCGATCTCGGCGCGATAGTGCGCCTTCGACCAGTTGGTGAGCGTGACATCGCCGATGGCGCTGTCGTGAGGTTCTTCCGTGATCGCCCAGCGGTAGCCCCTGCCGGCGTCGGCATCGGCCTGGGCCTCTCGAATCCATGCCCGCACGGTGTCCATATCCTCCACCGGCCCGCCGTCCCACCGCTGAACCTCAGGGTCGGATGCGATGCCGAAGACGTCCGCCGCGTCCGAGAGCCGTGTCTCGCGGAGGACCAACCGCTGCGTCACGAGGATCGGGAAGGCACGCCGGCCATCGTCATTGGGCATAGTGAGCCTCGCCTCCGGTCATGAGTGTTCGGTCAGCCAGACGTGTGTATACTACCGTTAGACCAGTAGGACGCAAACCTGGAACTACGAGGAGAGAGACATGGCGACGATACCTGAAGACTTCCTGGACCTGTTCGAGAAGCGGGCGGTGGCCACGTTGGCGACCTTAATGCCGGACGGCAGCCCGCAGCTCACGCCACTCTGGGTGATGTACGAGGCGCCCTATGTGATCATTAACAGCGCGGCGGGGCGGGTGAAGGATCGCAACATGCGGCGCGACCCGCGTGTGGCGCTCGAGGTGCACGATCCTGAGAACCCGTACCGCTACGTCGGCATCCAGGGTCGGGTGGTGGAGATCACGGAGGAGGGCGCGCGCGATGTGATCAACGCCCTGTCGGAGAAGTACACCGGCAATCCGGTCTACGGCGGTCCGCCGGATGAGACGCGGGTGACCTACAAGATCCTGCCGGAGCAGGTGCATACGATGGGGTAGGCCGCGAGCTTGGGCGGCAGAACCTTCCGGGTTGCCGGGGAGTAGGAGAAGCAACCCGGAAGGGAGTCGGCTACCGGGTGGCGAAGGTGTCGATCATCAGCTTGGGGTCGCCGAGGGGGTAGAGGATCGGGCAGGTGGCCCCACGCTTGACATACTCCATCACCTTGGCGCGTGCCTCGTCGGGGGTGCCGGTGGCGGTGATGCGCAGGACGAGGTCGTCGGGCACGAAGACCATGGCCTTCTCGATCTGCTCCTTGGTGGCGGGCCAGCCGAGGATGGATTGGATCTGCTTGACCACGTCGGGGCTGACGCCGCTGGCCTTGGCGATGTGGGGCTGTTGGGCCAGGTACTGGGTGAGCAGCATCTTCGCGCCGCGGATGGCTTCGTCGCGGTCGTCGTGCACGGAGCAGACGACGAGCTGGGGCCGGTCGATGTCGTCGAGCGTGCGTCCGGCCTTCTTGGCGCCCTTCTCGAGCTGTGCCATGGCCACGTCGTTATAGTCGGGCGGGACGCAGTAATTGAGCACCGCGCCGTCGGCGATCTCGCCGGTCATCTCCATCATCTGCGGGCCGGTGGCGCCGATCATGATGGGCACATGGCGCGGCTCTTTGCGCCCGTGGACTACGTCGAGCTCGATGCCGTCGACGTGGTGGAACTCCCCGTGGAAGGTGACGCGCTCCAGCGCCAGCAGGCGGCGCATGACCTCGACCGTCTCGCGCATCGCGG
>CAZYYC010000038.1:0-24018 GCA_964650935.1 uncultured Anaerolineales bacterium | reverse complement strand
ATCCCCAGGATCAGGTGGAGCAGCGTGGTCTTGCCCGAGCCGTTGGGCCCGAGGATGGCAGTGACCGTGCCCGCGGGGATCTCGAGCGTCAGTCCGTTGAAGAGCGTCCTGGAGCGGCGCCGGCGGTCCTCGTAGTCGAAGACGACCCGGTCCAGACCGATGGTCGGAGGGTTCATCGCCGCCCCTCCGCTGCTGCATCCGTTGGGGTGGGCAGGACCATCGAGAGCGCGAAGAGCAGGGCGCCCAGGAGCGAGGTCACGATCCCCAGGGGGATCTCACCGGCGAAGGTGACGCGCGCGATGTTGTCGCAGACCAGGCCGAAGATGCCGCCGAGCAGGAGCGCGCCGGGGAGGGCGTGCCGGGCGTCGGCCCCGAAGAGGCGCCGCGCGAACTGCGGCACGATCAATCCTACCCAGCCGACGATGCCGGCGATGGAGACACCCGCCGCGGTCGCCGCCACGACGAGGACGAGCAGGAGCGCCCGCTCGCGCGCCGGTGCGCTGCCCAGCGAGATCGCGATGGCATCGTCGAGCGAGAGCACGTTGAGGCGCCAGCGCATCAGGAGGGCGACGGTCAGCGCGATCAGGGCGATGGGCAGGAAGGTGAGGGCGTCGATCCAGGTGACACTCCACAGGGCGCCGAGCAGCCAGAAGACCAGCTCGGGTAGCTGCGTCAACGGATCGGCGACGTACTTGAGCAGCCCGACGCCGGCGGAGAAGAGGGCCGAGACGGCGATACCCGCCAGGATCAGGCGCAGGGTCCAGCCGCCGTAGCGGATATGGCGCGCGAGGGCATACGATAGCAGCAGCCCCCCCAGGGCGAAGAAGGCTGCCACGCCCTGCAGCGCGAGCGAGCGTGCACCCAGGACGATGATGCCCAGCGCGGCGCCGAAGGCCGCCCCTTGCGAGACGCCCAGGAAACCTGGCTCGACGAGCGGGTTGCGGAAGAGCATCTGCAGCACCGAGCCCGCGACCGAGAGCACCATGCCCAGCAGGCAGGCCACGATCACCCGCGGCAGGCGCAGGTTGAGGATCAATTGGCGCGCCAGCGGGTCCTCCCACAGCAGCCGCGGCGGCGTCCAGTAGGGCCGCGGATAGCGCCCCAGGAAGACGGAGGCGCCGAGCGTCGCCACGAGCAAGGCCGTCAACAGCAGGAAGGTGGGCCGTCTAGTGGGCACGGGCCCGCATCCCAGCCTCAGGTCTCATACCGCGGGCGAACGACCGAGCATCCGGGACCAAGCTCCGGTCACCCGTCACGGCGCGACATCGCCGGTGAGGAGCGGCAGCACCTCGGCCTCGATGGTCGCGCTGTCCAGGCCGTAGAGCTCGCCGTAGAAGGCGTTGAGCTCGGCCGGCAGGTCGAGGTCCGCGAAGCGGTCGGGGTGGATCTTGGTCGCGGTCCACATCAGGCCCAGGATCCAGCGGGCATCGGCCTGGTCCCAGCTGTAGAAGTCGCCGGGGAAGCCGAAGAGGCGCCCCTCGCGGACGGCGGTCAGTCCCTGCCAGCCGGCGTCGCCCTCGAGCCGGGCCACGACCTCGTCCACAGGCTCGAAGTAACTGATGACGAAGATCGCGTCGGGGTTCCACGCCGCGATTTGCTCCAACCCGACGACGGTCCAGCCGCCCTGGCTCGCCTCGCCCCAGACGGGCGCGCCCCCGGCGAGCTCCATCAATTGCGTCTGGATCCACGTCATCGGCGGCACCTCAAAGGTGAAGGCAGCGTCCTGGGCCGTGGTCTGAAGGACGAGCACCGAGGGACGCTCGGACGCGGCGAGTCCTTCCAGACCCGCCTCGATGCGCGCCACGCCTTCGTCGTAGAAACGCTGCACCTCCGCCGCGCGCTCGGGGTTGGCGAAGAGCTCTCCGATCACGGCGAGGTCCCGCTCGTACTCCTCGGGGGTCTCCAACGAGAGGTAGACCACGGGAATGCCCGCCGTCTCCAGGGCGTCGCCGACGATGCCCTTCATCATCGTCTTGAGGATGACCAGGTCGGGCTGGGTGGCAGCGATCTCCTCCGCCGTCGATTCCAGCGTCAGCTGCAGCTTGTCCTCGAAGGCCGGCTCGACGAGCGAGAGGAAGGGTACCGTCGTCTGCCGAGCTCGAGTGAGGGCGACGACGCGCTCAGGCGCCTCGGGAAAGGCATAGAGCGCGTGGTTGAGCATGAAGTTGGCCCTCCCGGCGATCACGATGCGCTGCGGCGGGCCGTCGAGCGTGACCGTGCGGCCCAGGGCGTCCTGGACCGTGATCGGCGCCAGGATCGGGGCAGCCGCCGGTGTCGCGCAGGCCGTGGCGAGTAGCAGGAAGGCGAGAACCGCTGCGGCGATGCTCGTGCCGGGGCGCGATCGATGGGTCAGGTGCGGTGACATAGGCTTAGCTCCTGTAATAACTAGACTCAAGCCTATTTTACGCGACTTCGGACGAGATTCAACGCCTCCGCCCCTTCGCAAGGGCCAGACGCCTCTTGGTTTTGTGCGGGTAGGCTCCCGATGGTACAATGAGCGCGGAGGTGGCCATGAAGTTCGAGATCGACACCCGGATTCCGTACGGCAACGCGTGTGACGTCGATGTGGAGGCAGCGGGCCAGGTCGTGGAGATCAGCTTCGCCCCCGATCCCCATGGCGGCCCCGAGACGCTCTGGTTCTGCTTCCGCGTGGAGCGGCAGGGCGAATCGGCCCCTTCTGACGCCCGAGTGACGGAGCTCCGGCTCGTGCTCAAACAGTCTTATAACATGCTCGGGGGTCAGGACCCACGAGCGATGCGGCCCGTGGTGCGCTACGATGCGGGCGCGTGGCGGCGCTTGCCGCAGGGCACGCTGCGTACGCTGCCTGACGGTCGCACGGATGTGGCGTGGAGTGTCGCACCGCCGGTACACTCTATGGACGTTGCCTACTGTTACCCCTACGGTATGGACGAGGTGCGCGACCTGGTCGCGAGGACGGGCGACGTCTACGCGACGGACACGATCGGCGTGAGCCAGGGCGCGCGCCCGCTGGTGCGCCTGACCAACGACTATGGCAAGGAGGATGGGCAGCGCCCGGGCCTCTATCTGATGGCGCGGCAGCATGCGGGTGAGACGCCCGGTTCCTGGGTGCTTGACGGTTTTCTGCGCGCCATGGCGGCGTTTGAGGACGCGGCGCCGCTGATCTGGGCGGTGCCGCTGGCCAATATCGACGGCGTGGAGGGGGGCGACTACGGCAAGGACAACTTCCCCTACGACCTCAACCGCGCCTGGGGCAGACCGCCGATGCGGCACGAGGTCTCGGTCCTGCAGCGCGATGTCTGGCGCTGGCGCTCGCGCTGTCGCCCGGTGCTGGCGATCGATTTCCACGCCCCCGGTGCCTGCGAGGCGGGTGGCGTCTATGTCTACATCCCCGACCCCGACATCGACCGTGGTGCTCACGAGATCATGCTCGATTGGGCGGCTTGGGCGGGGGATGCGCTGACGTCGCGCTACGCTGCGGAGTCCTTTGCGCGCGTGGCACGCTATCCCTCGCGATGGGAGACGCCCAGTTTTCGTGACTATCTCTGGACGCAGCTGGGGGTGCCCTGTATCACCTTCGAGACGCCCTATGCGCTGGCCGGCGAGCGGGTGCTCACCCAGACCGACTACCGCGAGATTGGGCAGCGCATCGCCGACGGCGTGATGCGCGGCATCGAGGTCGGGAGGCGAGGAGACTCGCGGAGCGAGGACGCGTGCAGCTAGGGTACGCGTCCCACGGTGCGGGGACCAGGAGACACGGATGACCGAGCGACCGGTGGTGGCGATCACGATGGGCGATCCCGCGGGTGTCGGCCCGGAGATTGTGCTGCAGGCGCTGGCACATGCGGAGGTGGCGCGGCGGTGCCGCCCGTTGATCATCGGCGACCGGCGCATCCTCCAGCGCGCGATGAGCTGGGTGGGTGTGCCGGGGTTAGCGATCAGGACGGTAGCAGGGCCCGAGGCCGTCGGCCCCGGCGACGAGCAGCCGGCCTTGCTCGATCTGCAGAACGCTCCACCCGAACTGTGTCCGGTGGGGCGCGTGAGTGCCCCGAGCGGTCGTGCGGCGGTGGCCTATGTTCAGCGCGCCTGTGACCTGTGCCTTGAAGGGCGTGCTGCAGCGATGGTGACGGCGCCGCTCAACAAGGACGCGATGAACCAGGCGGGTTTCCACTACGCCGGGCACACCGAGCTGCTTACCGAGCGGACGGGTGCGGCGAAGGTGACGATGCTGCTGACCGGGCCGGGTTTGCGCGTCGTGCACGTCAGCACCCACGTCGCGCTCGAGGAGGCGGTGCGGCGCGTGCGGCGCGACCGCGTCCTCGAGGTGCTTCGCCTCGCACATCAGGGCTGCACCGCGTTGGGCATCGCGGCGCCGCGGATCGGTGTCGCCGGATTGAACCCCCACGCCGGCGAAGGGGGGCTGTTCGGGGATCAGGAGGCGCGTGAGATCGCGCCTGCGATCGAGGCTGCGCGCGCCGAGGGCCTCGACGTCTCCGACCCGCAGCCGCCGGATACCGTCTTCCTGCGGGCCACCCGGGGAGCCTATGACATCGTCGTGGCGATGTACCACGACCAGGGTCACATCCCGATGAAGCTGCTCGCTTTCGACGAGGGCGTGAACGTCAGCCTGGGCCTGCCCATCATCCGCACCTCGGTGGATCACGGCACGGCTTTCGACATCGCCGGGACGGGGCAAGCGCGGGAGACGAGCCTATTGGCGGCGATCGACGTCGCACTGCAGATGGTGGCGGCATGGCCGACGTCTTCCTGATTGCCGACGATCTCACCGGCGCTGCCGACAGCGGCGTCACCTTCGCTAAGGCCGGTGCGGAGGTCCTGGTCAGCTGGGAGGCCGGACGGCTGCCCGATGCCGATGTGGTGGCCCTCTCCTCCGAAAGCCGCCATGCCCCCGCAGCCGAGGCGGCAGCCCGTGTGGAGGCCGTCATCACGCCGCTGGAAGAGCTCCTTGCTGACGTGCATCATCCCTGGGTCTACAAGAAGATCGATTCCACCCTCCGCGGTCATCCCGCCCTGGAGCTGTCGACGCTGATGGCCAAGTTGGGCGGTCCGCCGTGCGTGCTGGTAGCGCCGGCGTTTCCCGCTCAAGGGCGTGTGACGCGGGAGGGCATGCACTATGTCCATGACCTGCCGCTCGCCGACACGGTTTTCGGCAAGGAGGTGGGGACCTCGCAGGTGCGCGAGCTTTTCATGGATGTCGTGGGGCCGGATCGTGTCTGCGCGTTGTCGCTCTCCGCGGTTCGCGCCGGCGATGATGCCCTGGCGGCGCACATCGGGGCGATGGTCAGGCTTGCTGCGTCGTCGCCGTGCGTTATCGTCGCCGATGCCGTGACCGAGAACGATCTACTGCGCCTGGCCGATGCGGCGCTGAGGTGTGGGGTGCGAACCCTCTGCGGTTCTGCCGGGTTGGCCGAGGCCCTGGCGTCGAAATTGGCCGTGGCCTGCGGCTGGTCCGAGCGCGAGCGACCCATCGCTGCGGCTCGCAGACCTGCTGCTCAGCCGTCCGAAGGTTCGGCCGTGTTGGTGGTCGCTGCGAGCCGCCATCCTCAGACGATGCGCCAACTCGAGGCGTTGGACGAAGCCGGGTTTCCTGTGGTGACGCCCTATGCGCTGTTGGGGGAGACGCCGGCTGCAGCGGGTGCCGATGGGAATGGGGGCTTCCGAGAGGTCGGCGGTGGAGAAGCATCGGGTCAAGCGGTCCTCGATAGGGCCTTCCGTGCCGGCGGTCTCGCCCTCACCACGGTTGGGCTGCCGGACATGCCGGGGCAGGGCAAGCCCCTGGCATCCTGTCTGGCTGAAACCGCCGTCGCCCTGCTCAGATCGGTGGACGCCTCGGGTCACCGCAAGATCTCCGGCCTGGTGCTGACGGGCGGAGACGCTGCGGTCGCCGTGAGTCGCGCCTTGGGTGCGCGTGCCCTGCGGCTGCGTGGCGAAGTAGCGCCGGGGCTGCCGTGGGGGTACCTGGTCGGTGGAATGAACGACGGGCTGCCCTTTGTGACCAAGGCCGGGGGATTCGGCGCCGAGGATGCTTTGCTTGGGGTGATGCGCTTCCTGAAAGGCGGCGCCGAGACGGACCCATAAGCCCTCTCTTTGGGAGAAGGATCTGGTCGGTTTGAGTCTGAGAAAGGTCGTGAGATGAAGATACTGGGCCGCACACAACCACTGAGCCGGTATCCGGTGCTGCGTGCACTGGAGGTGATCCGTGGCTTAGGTTTCGATGGGGTGGAGATCTGTCTTGAGAACGATGATATGGCACCCGATGTCCTGACGCCGGAGATCATCACCGGCGTGCGCGAGAAGGTCGTCGAGTTGGGACTGGCGCCCTATTCCATCAGTTACCATCAGGACTACGTCTACAGCGATGCCTACTTTGAGCTGACGAAGGACGCCATCCGTATGACGCCCGAGTTCGGCACCGACCTCTTTGTCTTCTCGGGCCCGCCCAAGCGCGCAACCGGAGATGCCGAGGGGGAGTGGGCACGGATGGTCGAGCGCACGCGTGAGCTGGCGGACGTGGCCGAGCTCAATGGCGTGATATTGGCCGAGGAGTTCGAGCCTAATTTCGTCGTCGGCACCACCGCGGAGCTGCTGAGGCTTTTCGACGAGGTGGGATCATCCGCGCTGGCGGCGAACCTTGATCTGGGCCATATCTTCCTTTGTGACCACGACCCGATGGCTGCTATCCGCGCGGTCGGTGATAGGATCGTGCATTGCCACGTGGAGAACATGGCAGCGGGCGTTCACGATCATCTACTGCCCCAGGAGGGAGACATGGACCTGCGGGCGTATCTCCGGGCCCTGGCTGACGTGGGGTATATGGGGCCCCTGTCGCTCGATCTCTACAAGTATGACTATGCGGTGGTGGCGCCCGCGGCGATCGACTATCTGCGGACACTGATCCGCGAGCTGTAACCGACGAAAACGACGGCACGAGGCTGCCGAGGAGAGGTGACGATGCGCGGTACATCGAAGGTGTATGACGAGTTGCGCGACTACTGTGAGTCGGTGGCGTTGATCGACTGCCACGACCACTCCGGGGACTGCGGACCCAAGTACGAGGACCCGATCCAGGTCGTGATCGCGGGGTACTTTCATAGCGACATGCACAGCGCATCATCGGATGCCGACATCGCGCTGCTGGAGGATAGATCGCGTCCCCTGGAAGAACGCTGGCCCGTACTGGAGCGCGCCTGGCGTCGTACCTGTCACACGGGCTATGCGCAGGTGACGCGGCGGGTGCTCAAGCGGTTCTACGGCGAGAGCGCGCTGACGCTCGAGGCCCTGGAGCGGATGCAGGACAAGCTCCTGGACCTCACGGATCGTGAGGCCTTTGAGGCCATTTTGGATGAGGCGAAGATCGCTACGCGCATCCTCGATATCTGGCCCGATGTCAAGAAGGTGGTCGACGGCACGCTGGAGCTGACCCCGCGTGGGGTCCTGGCGATCTCGCTGCCCGGCTACCACAACATCCGTAGCTACGCCGAGGTGCAGGATCGGGTCGCTCCCCTCAAGCGCACGGTGACCTCGTTGGATGAGTATCTCGAGGCCTGCCGTGAGCTTTTCGCGGCCTACAAGGCCTTCGGTGCGGTGACCTTCAAGGACCAATCGGCCTATGAGCGCACACTTGACTACGGCAATCCGACGCGGGCTGAGGCCGAGGCGGTGTTCAACTGGTTCATGGAAGACCCGCGGCGCAGTGCGAGCTATCCCGACGGGGTCAAGCCGTTGGATGATTATCTCTTCCATGCCTTTATGCGGATGGCGCGCGACCTCGACCTGCCGGTGCAGATCCATACCGGGCATATGGCGGGCATCCGTAACGATGTCGTCAAGACCAACGCGATCGGGTTGACCAAGCTGATCGAGTTGCACCGCGACGTGCGCTTTGACCTCTT
The DNA here is from genome assembly GCA_964650935.1 of uncultured Anaerolineales bacterium. Lineage (GTDB taxonomy): Bacteria > Chloroflexota > Anaerolineae > B4-G1 > SLSP01 > PWVB01. The sequence goes on along the minus strand of CAZYYC010000038.1, from coordinate 16,126 downwards.
CCACGCGAATTGGCCCTACGGTGGCGAGCTGCTCTATCTCGGCAAGAACTACCCGAATGTGACGCTCGATTTCTGCTGGGCCAACATCATCGATCCGATCTATTGCCAGAACCTGTTCAAACAGGCGTTGAGCAGCGTGCCGCACGGCAAGATCCACGGCTACGGATCGGATTTCGGAGGCAGTGTGGACCGCGCCTGGGCACATGCCCAAATCGCGCGCGACAACATCGCCATCGCGCTCTCGGATATGGTCGCGCTGGACTATCTGGGCATGGATGAGGCCCGCGAGGTTGCCCACGCCTGGCTGTTTGGTAACGCCAACGACTTCTTCCGACTGGGGCTCTGATGGAGGGTCCGAGTAGGTTGGATGAGCGCACACGTGTCGTGCTGGTCGACGACAACGAGCTGTTTCGACGTTCCACCCGCCGCATTCTGGACCGCTTGGGCTTCAAGGTCGTGGGTGAGGCGAGCAATGGTCAAGAGGCTGTGGCGCTGACGGAGAAGCTGCGGCCCGATCTCATCCTGATGGATATCGAGATGCCCGAGATGAGCGGCATCGAGGCTGCGCGGCACATCCAAAACGCCCGCCCGACCCCCGTGGTCCTGGTGACCGCCTACGATTCGATGGACTTGATCCGCGAGGCGCGTGACGTAGGTGTGGCAGCCTACCTCGTCAAGCCCCTGGATCCCCATGAGCTCGAGCGCACCGTGACCATCGCGCTGGCGAGATTCGAGGACTGGGTAGCGCTGCGCCAGGCCAATGAGGCGCTCGCCCAGCGCAACGAACAGCTTCAGAACGCGCTCGCCGCCATCAAGACGCTGCGCGGCCTGCTACCGATCTGTGCTTGGTGCGGGCGCAAGATCGAGGCCGAGGATGGTACCTGGGTGAGCCTGGAGTCCTACGTGCAGGAGCATTCAGAAGCCGAGTTTACCCACGGCATCTGCCCGGAATGTCTTTCTCGGCTCCGTCCGGGATAAGGCGGCGCTGCAGCGCCGCGATGCAGTGTCCACAGGTTGGATAGAGGAGAGATATGGTGACTTCTGATCGAGCGGCTCAGTACCGAACGGCGTATCTGGCCTTGGAGCAGGGCCTTGCACGACATCGAGACCGCACGGTTGGGCAATTGGAGCGAGTGCGGGCGGAGTTGGCCTTTGCCCACCGCCTGTGTGACGCGCAGGCGGCGCGGGGTGAAATCGAGGCAGCGCAGGCAGGACGCGCGCTCATCCTGGAGGCCGGGCGCCTCGTGGACCGCGGTCTGCGGACCGGCGCTGCGGATATCGGTGTACTTACTACAGAGGCCGAGGCGATCCTGGTCCCGTTGAGCGCGTCCGCGAAGGCCTACACGCTTCTCTGCGTGGGACACGCGCACATTGATATGAACTGGCAGTGGTCGTGGCCCGAGACGGTCGCGTTGACCCATGACACCTTCCAGACGATGCTGACCCTGATGGAGGAGTTCCCAGGCTTCATCTTCTCACAGAGCCAGGCATCGGTCTACGCCGCCATTGAGAAGTACAACCCGGTAATGTTCGAGCAGATTCGCCGCCGCGTCGCCGAGGGGCGTTGGGAGGTGACCGCGAGCCAATGGGTGGAGGGCGACACGAACCTCTCCAGTGGTGAGAGCGTCAGCCGCCACCTGCTCTATACCCGGGCCTACTTCGCGCAAGCCTTCGGCCTTGCGCCGGAGGATGTGCCCATTGACTTCGAGCCTGACACCTTCGGCCATCCTGCCACGCTGCCCACCATCCTGGCACGCGGCGGCGTGCGCTTTTACTATCACTGCCGCGGCAGCAAGGGCCCGCACCTCTATTGGTGGGTCGGGCCGGATGGTTCGCGCCTGCTCGTGCTCAACGATATTCAGTGGTACATGCACTTCAATGCCGACCGCAGCCGGATCGCGGTCGCGCCCAATATGGCCGATCCTCTGATGGACTTCGAGGCGGCGACCGGGCTGCGCGCGATGCCGGTGCTCTACGGGGTCGGTGACCATGGCGGCGGCCCCACGCGCAAGGACCTGCGCAAGCTGCAGGAGATGGACACCTGGCCCATCTATCCGCGTGTGGAGTTCTCCACGTTGCGGCACTTCTTCGAGACCGCCGAGGCGGAGGCGGGGGATCTTCCCATCATCCGGGGTGAACGCAACTTCATCTTCGAGGGCTGCTATAGTTCACAGGCTCGTCAGAAGGAGGCTAATCGTCACGGTGAGAACCTGATGGTCGCGGCGGAGGTCGCGGCGACGCTCGGTTCCGAGCTTGCCGGCGTGGAGTACCCTTTCGGGAATCTGGAAGAGGCCTGGCGTCATCTGCTCTTCGACCAGTTCCACGACATCCTCCCGGGCTCCGGTGTGCGCGATACGCGCACCTACACCCTGGGCCACGCCCAGGAGGTCCAAGCAGCGGCGATGATGGCGCGCACCAACGCGCTACGCGCCCTGGCACGGCGGATCGACACCGAGGTGCTGCGGCGCGGTTTCATACAGGATGACCCACTGCGGCTGGAGAAGGACGAGATCGAGTCGGGCATCGCCATGGGGGCCGGTGTCGGCAACGCGACGGGGACGGGAGGCGAGTCGGCCTTCGGCGTGACGCGCACCAGCGACCGTGCTTATGTGATCTTCAATCCGTTGGCCCACGCGCGCACCGAGGTGGTGCGCATCAAGCTGTGGGACACGGAGCTGGATCCGTCGCTGTTGGTCGCGACGTCAGACGAGGCCGGTATGCCGTCGCCGCAGCCGGTGCAGGTGATGGGGACCGGGCAGTACGCCGGGCACCATTTCCTGGAGGTGGCCTTCCCGATCGACGTCCCCCCGCTGGGCTATCGCGCGGTCTGCATCTCCGACCGCCGCGTTGAACTCGGGCTCCCGGCGCCCGGTGAGATGAGCCTCTGGGACGGCGTCGGCGGCGCCGGACGGCTCCATGAGCCGTCGGCACCGGTGCTGGAGAACGAGTTCCTGGTTGTGCGTCTGGACCCCGCATCGGGGGCGATCGTGAGCTTGATCGACAAGCGGATCGAGCGCGAGTTCGTGCGCCCCGGTGAGCACCTGGGGGTCCTGCAATACTGTGTCGAGGCCTATGAGGGGATGTCGGCGTGGGTCATCGGGCAGTTCATGCGCCGGGAAGAGCTGCTGGAGGGCGGACGCCTGGTCTGCATCGACGCAGGTCCCCACGTCCGGACCTACCGCTGGACGCGCTCCCTCGGCGAGAGCAAGCTGGAGCTGGACATCAGCCTTGCGCGAGGTGTGCCCCGCATCGATTTCGCGTTGCGTGTAGACTGGCGCGAGGTCGGGGATCGCGAGCGTGGGATTCCGCACCTCAAGGTGCGCTTCCCGCTGGACCTCAGCAGCCCGGAGGCTGCCTATGAGATTCCCTTCGGCGCCATCCGCCGCGATCTCTTCAACGGCGAGGAGGTGCCGGCCCAACGTTGGGTCGACCTCTCCGAAGGCGATGGACAGGGCGTGACGCTAGTCAACACGTCGAAGTATGGCTTCAGCGTGGAGGGGAGCACGCTCAATATGACGCTGTTGCGTTCGAGCATCGACCCCGATCCGCTCCCCGATCTGGGCGAGCACGTCATCCGCTATGCCCTCATCCCGCATGGCATCGATTGGGCGGATGGCGCGAGTACACGGGTGGGCGAGGAGCTGAACGTCCCACTGGTGATCACCAGCAGCGACTTCCATCGCGGTGATCTGCCCTCGGTTGCGGCGTTGATCTCGGTTCAGCCCGATAACGTGCGCCTGGCGGCGCTCAAGAAGGCTGAGGACGGCTCAGGCTTTGTCCTGCGTTTGGTGGAGATGGAGGGCGAGACGACGGAGGCACGGATCAAGCTCGCGGCTCAGTTGGTCAGGCCGGACGCGCAGGCGACCGAGGCCGACGTGTTGGAGCGCCCGGTGGAGTCTGAGCAGCTCAGACTGACGGATAACGCTCTCACGGTGCGTGTACCCGCCTTCGGGATCACGACGGTCCGCATCGGTGCTTCATAGGATGGGCACCTGGCTACTCACCCTACGTCGAATCAGGCATCGATGATATGGAGCTGAGGATTCTCTCTGACACACAGATTGCGCGTCTGCACGATGCCGCCCTGAGCCTCTTAGCGTCGCCGGGCGTGCGGATCCCCCACGCGGCGATGCGCGAGCGCTTCCGGGCGGCGGGGGCCGAGGTCGACGAGGCGACGGCATGCGTGCGCATCCCGGAGCGGCTGGTGATGTGGGCGCTCGATCAGGCCGGCAAACGTTTCACGCTCTACGGTCGCGACCGCACACGCCAGGCGCGCTATGGTGTGGGCGAACGCAACTACAACTCGATTGCGGGCGAGGCCTCGTGGGTCGTGGAGGACGAGGTGCCGGAGGCTCGCCCGACTCGGCGCCGCTATGCGACGTTGGCGGACGTGGCGATCGCCACGCAGCTGGGTGATGCGCTGCCGTACATCAATCTCGTCGGCGCCATGGCTGACCCCCACGAGCTGCCGCCCGCCTATCGCTGCGTTGCCGTCGCCGCAGAGCAGCTCAAGAACACCACCAAGCCCATCCACTTCTGGTTCAGTAGCCGCGCTGCGGCCCGTTACGTGTTGGAGATTCTCGCCCTGGTCTCGGGGAGCGAGGAGGAAGCGACGCGCTATCCGCTGACTTACCCCTTCCTCGAGCCGATCAGCCCGCTGAAGTTCCCCCATGATGGGATCGATCTGCTCTTCGAGACCGCGCGTTTCTCGTTGCCGGTCCCCATCGGCCCGATGGCCCAGGTCGGGGCGACGGCGCCCGGGACGCTGGCGGGCACCCTAGCTCAGGAGCATGCCGAGATTCTGGCGGGCGTCTGTATCACCCAGCTGATCAAGCCCGGCTTGCCCGTCTGCTACGGCGGCATCCCCCACGCCTTCGACATGCGCACGACGCAGATGATCTTCGCCGGTCCGGAGCAGGCCCTGATGGCGGTGGCGATGACGCAGATGGGCAAGCACTATGGGCTGCCCGTCTACATTAACGTGGGGCTGACGGACAGCAAGCTGCCCGACGCTCAAGCAGGCCTCGAGGCGGGCGTCACGCTGGCGTGCGGCGCGATGGCGGGTGCCGACATCTTCGGTCATCTCGGCATCGCCGGCGTCGACCAGGCTTCGTCGCTCACGATGTTGGTCCTGCAGCACGAGATCATCGGCTACGTTGAGCGTATGATGCGTGGTTTCGAGGTTGATGACGAGCTCTTGGGGTTGGATGTGGTGCGCACGGTAGGGCACGATGGCACCTTTCTCGACCAGGAGCACACCGTGCGCCACTTTCGCAAGGAGCTGTGGTTCCCGCAGCTGCTGGATCGCGAGTATTGGTCCAACTGGGTCGAGCAGGGCGCGACCTCGATGGCGGAACGAAGCGCTGAGCTACGTGACCGCTTGCTGCGCGAACACGAGCCGGTGCCGCTGGAGGCCGAGGTCGCTCGGGAGCTCGAGAGGCTCCTGCAGGCGGCGCGGCGCGAGCTGGTGGAGCGTCCATGAGCGACGAGACGACGCGTCCGCCCCACGCGACCCGCAATGTGCTGGCGTTGATCGGGGACTTCATCTTCTTCTCCATCGGCTTCGCCTTCTACGACCCCCTCGTTGTGGTTCCTGCCTTCGTCAGCGAGTTCACCGGATCGCAGCTCCTGGTGGGTCTCTTCTCGACGCTGCGTGCCCTGGTGATCACCGTGCCGCAGATCTGGGCGGCGAGCGTGTTGGAGGCGCGCCCTAGGGCTAAGCCGCTCTTGGTCTGGTCAAGTGTGGGCGGACGCCTGCCTATCCTGCTGCTGTCGGTCAGCGTCTTTCTCTGGGCGGATACGCGCACAGGACTGGTGATGGTGATCCTCGCCCTGTCGGCGATGCTCTTCTTCACCTCTGAAGGGCTCAACGGTGTCTCGTGGCCCGCGCTGGTGGCCAAGGTGGTGCCCGAGGGCTTTCGCGGGCGCTTCTTCGGGCTGGGGCAGTTCTTCTCCAGCCTCGGCGCTGCGGCGGCGGGTTACGTCGTGAACCGCATCCTCGACCTGCAGTCTTTGGAGCGGGCGAGCCGCTGGTCGCTGCTCTTTCTCCTGGGGTTCGTTTGGTTGATGATCTCGGTAGGGAGTATGCTCTTTGTCCGTGAGAAGCCCGCTGCCCGTGTCTCCGATCGCCCCAATGTACGGGAAAGCTTGAGGAAGGTCCGGGTCTATCTGCGGGAGGATCGCTGGCTGCGGCGCGTGATCCTGGTCCAACTGGTGATCGCGACGCCTGCTGCGACCTTCGCCTTCTTCGTGGTACGCGCGCGCCAGATCATCCCCGATGTATCGACGATGATCGGTACCTTCGTGATATTGCAGAGCGTGGGGAGTGCGGTGGCGGCCCTCGTCGGCGGCATGCTGGTCGATCGCGTGGGTAGCTGGGCCGCGATTCGCGCCGCCGCCGGTATGGAGGCGCTGGCCCTAGCGGTGGTGACGCTGGGGGGCTTGAGCGCGGACCCGTTGCCCTTCTACCTGGTGGCTTTCTTCCTGATGGGCTTCGTCAATGGCGCCTCGTGGTGGAGCTTCAGCGCCTACCTGTTGGATATGGCGCCGGAGGAGCGCCGGCCTATCTACCTCGCCACGAGCGGCATCCTCGCGAGCGTCACGGTGCTGAATCCCTTGATTGCCGGTGCGCTCTTCGAGACGCTCCCGCCCGAACTCGTCTTCGGCGCGGCGAGCGTGCTGACCGTCGTGGGGCTTGCGCTGGCATGGACCCTGCGCCAGGGCGTCCCGGCGCGTAAGCCGGCGGGTTGACGCTTCCTCCTGCCGGTTGCCCAAGCCCGAGTCTACTCAAGCGGTCATCTGGTAGGCGATAGCGCTCTCCCCTTCCGGGTTGCTTCCTCTACTCACCGGCAACCCGGAAGGTCGTCCCGCGTACAGCCTCACGCCCGAAAGCCTGATGTCGGGTCTGCTTCCGGGTTGCTTCTCCTACTCACCGGCAACCCGGAAGCTGGCCCAACGCAAGCCCCGCATCTGATAACCTGATGCTGGGTCTAGCCCTTGGCGTTGACCAGCTCAGACGGGCGGAATCGCACGGCGGACCAGGTCTCATCGACGGAGATCTGCGCTACCGGTCGTAGTCCGAAGTCCGTCAGCAGCTCCCACATCGAATCGCGGCTCAGGTCGGTCTCCACCTTCGCACTACGTTTGGGGTAGGAGATCCAGAGGATGCCGTCATACGTGACCGCCTGTCGCGCGGTCGCTCCGAGGGCAGCGAACTCCGCACTGTTCTTCGCGAAGAGGTGCACGAAGTCGTAGGGCACTTCGTCAGGCTGGTCGGTCACCGTCGCGCCCTCAGGCAGCTCACCGAGTCGCTCGACATAGCCGGCGGGCGCGTTCAGGACCAGGGCCCGATATCCTGGTAGAAGTCGTAGCTTCTTCAGCAGCGTGTTCATCGTTTCACCTCCCTCGTTGCTCCGTCCCAGTGTACCCGTTACCCTGGGACGGACAATGCTTGACGGTCTTAAGGTTGACAACCTCCGGAATATTGGCATACTTATCTATGTTAGATAAGATATCCAGTATAGGAGGCGGGGATGCCGGTGAAATATGCATCCAGCGAGGTTCAGCAGAGCTTTGGGCGTGTGATGGATCGGGCCATGGTCGAGGGCGATGTGGTTGTGGAACGCTACGGCTCGCCGCGCGTGGCGATCATCGCCTACGATCGCTATCAGGAGCTGCTCGAGGCCGAACGGCGGCTGTTGCTGATGCGGCTGCAGCAGGTCTCGGCACAGGCCTCCGAGCGCGCTCGTGAACTGAGTGACGAAGAGATCAGAACCCTCATCGAGACCGAGCGCCGGCACGCATCGGAGGACCAGGCCACGTGATCCGCGTGGTGATTGACACCAGCGTCTTCATCCGCTACTTGATCCGCCCGAGTGGCGCGATTCGCACCCTGATTGAGGAGCTGTGGATCCACGATATGATCCAGGTGGTCACCGCGCCTGAGCTGATTGCCGAGCTTGGAGACGTTCTGAGGCGCCCCAGAATGCGGCAGTGGATTCTCCCTGACGAGGGACAGGTACTTCTCGATGCCATCACGCTGAAGGCGGAGATCGTGCGCACGCTGGGGCCGGTACCGCCTTACTCCCGCGATCCGAAGGACGACAAGTTCGTCGCGTGTGCGCTGGTGGGTGGCGCGTCGACGATCATCACGACCGACGACGACCTGTTGGCGCTTACCTCATTGGACGAGGTCAGCACCGTCACGCCGGAAGCGTTCATCAGGAGCCTAAAGCCTTAACCGTTCCGTCTCCTTACCTCCTTCTGCTTCTGCGCTAGGACGAGCGGATGGTGTTCCTCGGCAACGCTGTCATCGGCGTAGCCGTGCCCGAGGTCCGTGGTGTCGAGAAGCGCGAAGCCGGTCTGTGCCAGCATCTCCCGGTAGGCCTGCAAGCTGTAGCCGCTCCAAGCCATCGTCACCCCGAAGAAGTCATCTTCGGTATAGGTGGGCTCGTCGAGGTCACTCAGCGTCGCCAGCAGGTACCCGCCGGGCTTGAGCCAGCGGTGGACCCGGCGAAAGAGCTCGACGTGCTCTTTCCGGGGGATATGGAAGATTGCGTAGAAGCTCACCACGGCGTCGAAGGAGGCGGGCGCAACGTCGAGCGCCATGATGTCGGCGTTGACGAAGGCGCCCTCGGGGACGTTGATCCTCGCACGGCTGACCATCTCACCTGAGAGGTCGACGCCCGTGACGTCGAATCGCTCGGCCAGGGCCCGTGCGACCGGCACCCCGGCCCCGCAGCCTACGTCGAGTATCCGCGCGCCGTCGGCAAGGCGTGGTATCAGGAGCGAAAGCGCGGGCGCGGTCTCCTGCTGCCGCGCCCGTGCATAGGCAGTCGCACACTGATCGTAGCCCCGGCGCACGAGGGCTTTTTGGTCGAGCTTGGACTCGTCAATAGGTCTCATAGATCCTCAGGCGACCGGCCTCTTGAGCTCTGTGAAGAGCCCAAGGGGAGCCCTACGACGTCCGGTCGATCAGGCCCGCTGTCGGGATGATCGCCAGATCCACCTGACCGCGCACCGTCGTCGTGAAGGTGATGAACCGATCCTCGGCATTGAAGCGTGGGTGCGGATCGATGTGGTATTGGCTGCCCACGATGCCCGTCATCTCGGGGTTGTCGGCGATCTCGACGTAGGCCCCCGTCTCGCGGTTGAGGAAGCCCACGGTCGAGGGGCAGCCGCGGTAGAAGCGTTCGTTGGAGTCGGCGACCACGTAGCGCAGGTCCTGTGAGGTGTGGGCGTGCCAGCAGTGGCTGGGCCACTGGACCTTCTCCACTTCCTCAGTAGCGATGTTCGTCCGCCAGGCCTCGTTGCCCCAGACGCACCAGACGTGCTCACCGCCCGGGTCCCACCACTCGTGGGTGAGGCGCACAGGGTCCGAGAAGACGGGCCGTGCTGCCTCGCCGCGGCGGATCAGCCACATCCGGTCGATAATGGGGAACCGCAGTCCCGTGATCGGATCGGGATGGTTCTCCTCGGCGAAGAGCACCAGATCGGGATCGGTCGGGCTGAACTGCGCGTGGTTGTAGTTGCGGTCGAAGCGCTGCCAGAGCTGGAAATCTCCACCGTCGATGGGGAGTGTCCCGAAGACCCACTGCAGGCCGAAGGCGGTATCGACGAAGAACTCCCGTCCGTCCGCCGAGCGGGTGAGGTGCGTCGCGATCCGGCTCACGGTGCGGTTCTTGACCAGCTCCTCCGGGAGCTCATTCACCATCTCCACCGTGTCGTTAGTTCCTGGGCCGCGCCGCCAGAGCCAGCGCCCCATACCCCAGTAGGCGACCCCCGTCTCCGGGTCGATGTAGGGTGAGGCGCCCTGGAATTGTGTCTCGGGAAAGCGCCGGACCTCATCCGTCTCGAAGTCCACGACGCCGAGCGTGCGTCCCTGTCCTGACGAGCCCGAGGGCGGATGCGCGCAGTAGAACCAGAGATAGCGTCCGTCGTGGGTCATATTGGCGTTGACGAAGTAGAAGGACTCCTGCACGGGTGCGACCTTCTCGGTGAGCAGGTAGATGGTGATACCCGTCTCAGGATGCGTCCAGGGGGTGAAGAGCTTCGAGTGTTTCAAGTCAAGCATCTGGTGTCTCCTTTGCTAGGGGATAAATCGGTCACAAGATCGACAGGTCTATAGTACATCAGCAACATTGTAGCATGCCGGATGGCTATGAGAACTGGCCCATCGCTTGGGCTCGCTGTTCGATGTTGCGAGAGGGGGGGTGATCGGCACGGTGAATCCGATTGCGCTCCGGGTTACAGCGGCTAAAATGGTGAGCATCCCGCTCCAGAGAGGATCCTATGCCGCTCACGATCGGACATGTGCTTCAGGACCGCTATCGCATTGTCACGCTGTTGGGCCAGGGCGGCATGGGCGCCGTCTACCGCGCCTGGGACTTGCGTCTCAAGAAGCCGGTGGCGCTGAAGGAGATGGTGCCGCAGCCCGGTCTGGATGCGGCGACGGTGGCGCAATTCCGTGAGCAGTTCGAGCAGGAGGCGGTGATCCTGGCCCGGTTGGTGCACCCGCACCTTGTGCCGGTGACCGATACCTTCGAGGAGGGTGAGAGCGCCTACCTGGTGATGGCCTTTGTGGAGGGCGAGAGCTTGGCGGATCGCATCCGGCGAGAGGGCGCGTTGCCGGAAGCAGAGGTACGGGTTTGGGCTGAGCAGTTGCTGGATGCCTTGGCCTACTGCCACGACCGGGGCATCGTCCATCGGGATATCAAGCCTCAGAATGTCATCGTCACGACCGAGGGCCAAGCGGTTTTGGTGGATTTCGGACTGGTGAAGCTCTGGGATCCGGCAGATCCGCAGACCCGCACCGTTATGCGGGGTGTAGGGACGCCGGAGTACGCGCCGCCGGAGCAGTGGGGAGCGATGGGGCGTCATACGGACCCGCGGAGCGACCTCTATAGCCTGGGCGCCACGCTCTACCACGCGCTGACAGGCCAGGCCCCGCCGACCGCGAGCGACCGTATGGCCTACCCGAAGCAGTTCCGGGCTCCGCGTGAGCTCGTCGGTCGCGTGAGCGAGGTGACCGATGAGGTCATCTTGCGCTCGATGGCGTTGGCGTGCGACGACCGCTGGCCCGACGCCCGTGCGATGCGCCAAGGGTTTGCATCAGCGCCGACGCCGGTCAGCGTGCCGGTGGTCTCAGCCGAGCCTACGCGCACCGGGACGCAGCGACTCCCCGAACCTGAGGCGTCACCGGTTCCTGTTTCGCCACCGCCGCTGGATGCTACACGTCACGTGGCTGATGTGGACCGAGTGCCCGGCCCCCAGCAGCGCAGGATGCCCCCTTGGCTGTGGGTCCTGGTCGGCGTCGCCGGGGTCGCGCTGTCGGCTCTGGGACTAGGCCGCTTGATCGACGGGAACGTGGCGCCGGCGCCGCCTGCGACGGCGACAGCCGGGGCGCGCGTGAGCACGGCCACGGCCCCGCCGGCACCCACGCCCACTGCGGCACCCACGCCGGCCTCCTCACCCACCGTCCGGATGCCGGGTACCTCGCGGGTGCGGTCGGTCGACGCGATGGTTGAGGTCTGGGTCCCGGGCGGTAGCTTCCGGATGGGCCTTGAGTCAGGCTGGGAGAGCGAGAGACCGGTCCGCGCCGTGACCTTGGACGGCTTCTGGCTGGATCGGACGGAGGTCACCAATGCCCAATACCAGGCCTGCGTGGCGACGGGCCGGTGTTCACAACACGACTATCCCCTGAGTTCCGACTTCAGCGCTCCCCAACAGCCGGTGGTCGAGGTGACGTGGTTCGATGCATCCGATTACTGCGCATGGGTGGGGGCGCGGCTGCCGACCGAGGCCGAATGGGAGTATGCGGCCCGTGGTCCTGACGGTGTTCTCTATCCGTGGGGGAACGATCTCCGTGAAGGGATCGCCAACTGTGAGGAGAGCGTCTGCAACGATGGTTACGAGTTGACGGCGCCCGTGGGCAGCTTCCCCGAAGGGGCAAGTTGGGTCGGTGCGCTCGACATGGCGGGCAACGTGTGGGAGTGGGTGGCCGACTGGTTCAGTGTCTATCCATCGGCGCCGCAGACAAACCCCACCGGTCCGAGTACGGGGGAGTGGCGGATGACCCGCGGCGGGGATTTTGACAACGACGAGACCTACATGCGCTCGGTGCATCGCGAGGAGGACCTGCCAACGGCCACCTATGACTCGCTGGGTTTTCGTTGCGCGCGATCTGAGGGCCCCTAGGCGATGTTCTGGGGCCGGAGCTTCGAAGCTCCGGCCCGATGGGTGCTCCTCCTCAGAACTGCGGGAGTAGGTCCCTGTGGACCTCCAGCAACTCGTTCAGAATCGCCTCAGCCTGCGAGATTGAGGTGACGACGGGGTCGAGGAGCAGCGCCTGCAGGGCAGCGGTGCGGTCGCCGTGGACGCCCGCTTCGACCACGCGGTCGATCACGGCGATCTGGGCGCGGCACATCGCGGCGATGGGTTCGGGCAGCGGGCCGACCGGCACGCCGTGGACGCCGGATGCGTCGATGGTCGCCGGCACCTCGACGATGGCCCAGTCGGGCAGGTTGGGGATCAGTCCACGGTTGGGCACGTTAACTGCCGGCTCATATTGGTGCGTGTTGCCGAGGACCCCCGTGATGATGGGCACGGCGATCTCGCCCGAGCGCCACGCCAGCAGTTCGTCGATGGGCGCCTCGCCGCGCCCCCAACGGTCAAGCTTCGCGGTGGCCTCTTCGCCCCCGCGATCCGCGGCTTCAAAGTCGTAGCCCTCCAGCCCGGCATACTCCCAGGCATAGCCCAGATACTCCCCGACATGGTCGTCGGAGGGTGAGGGCCAGTAGTCGAAGGTCCGCATCAGATAGCGGCTCAGGCTGAGTTCATCTCCATCCTGCTCGGCCATCGCCGCCCTGAAGGCCGGATAGAGATCCTCCCCCGTTCCGGTACGCCGCAGGTCGAGGATCCACGTGAAGTGGTTCAACCCCGCCGCTTTGGGATCGATCTCGTTGATGGGCAACCCCAGCGCCGCGCTGACCACTTCCTGCGCCATCCCGATGCCGTGGCACAACCCGACGAACTGCAGGTCGGTGTAACGGGTCGCTGCCAGGCAGAGCCGCCCCTCCGGATTGGTGAAGTTGAGCACCAGCGCAGCGGGGCAGAGCCGTTCGATGTCACGACAGATCTCCAGGATGATGGGGATGTTGCGCATCGCGTGGAAGAGGCCGCCGGGACCGCCATTCTCGCCGAGGACCTGCTTGGCACCGTGCTTGAGCGGGATCTCGAAGTCGAGCTGCCAGCGGGCGTTGCGCTGCACGGCGATGGCGAGGATGACGAAGCCCGCGCCGTGCAGTACCTCGGTGCGGTCGATCGCAGCCTGGAGGGTGAAGGGCTCACCCAGGGCCGCGTTCATGCGCTGTGCCACACGTACCATACGCTCCAGTGCGTCAGGGTTCGTGTCGACCAGCGCGATGGTGCTACCGCGCAGCGCCTCGTGGGCACCGAAGAGGTCGCAGAGGGTGCCGATGCCGAAGCTGACGCTGCCGGCGCCGATCAGGACGATTTTGGTGGTCATCGCTACCTCCAGTTTCTAGTTTCCGGTTGTCTGTTCTCGGTTGGCGGAGGCAGAGGCGTCTCTAGTGCCCGGGGGCCGAGCCAAACCTGGCCGCATCGTCCAGTACCAGGACCCAGTCGGGCCAGACCGGGGGCGGTGTGAACTCGCGGTGCCCCCCGCCCGGCACCTCGCCCGCGGGGCGCGCCTCGCCGGTGCGTGGATCAAACCAGGTGACCGTCATCCGATCGCCGGAGAGCTTGCCGAGATCCACGGTGACCGGCTTGTTCGAGGGTAGATAGAGCATCGCATAGCTGCCGTCGGCGTCGCGCGTAGCCTGCACGTGGTGGGTGCCCGCCCCCGGGTCCGACACGATCAGGCTCTGGTCCGGCACACGGGTGAGGAATGGGCGGCTCTCGAGCAGGGCGCGAGCGTGCTGCACCTGACCGGCGCCCGGGAGGTGCAACGCTTTTTTCCACGACGTGCGGGCGAACGTAACGGGCTGGCGTCCTTCCTCCCACATCTGCCAGATGTCGTGGCAGCCGTAGGTGTGGCCGCAGGCACCCGCGAAGAGCGCCCAGTAGAGCCCCTTGCGCACGTCGTAGTCGTCCAGGTAGCCGTTGTTCAGATCAAAGCTCGACGGATGGTCCTCGTAGGCCGGTTCGGCATCCATACAGGGCTTGGTCGGGGTGCGTGCATAGTCCGCTGCGATCACCGTGTAGGTCTCCTTGTTACGCACGTGGCCCGACTGCAGCATATTGAAGTCGAGCCACGGCGCTTCGTGCCACCACTCGGATGAGGAGTGTCCGCCGCTCGGATGGAAGCTCATCAGGTGGTTGCCGCCGTCGCCCTCGCGTAGCCCCTCGGCCATCGCGTCGATGATCTCCCGATGGGACTCGCTCTCGATCGGGCGGTCGCCGCCAAGGATCCAGATGATGGGGCTCTCGGCGTAGCGGGCGCCGAGCCGGCGCCCATAGATGCGCGCGTTCTCCGGCGTGAAGATCTCGGGGCCCTGACCCCACTTGGTGTTCCACTTGTCGCCCCACGTGGGGAGCATCCCGATGGTGAGCCCCAACGCCGCCGCGCGTTCGACAATCGCGTCGACGTGCTCGAAGTAGCGCTGGTTGGGCCGGGTGGGGTCGTTCTCGATGAGCGGCAGCTGCCCGTAGGGATTGGGCACCGTCAGGCCACCGTATTCGGCCAAAACCACCGCCTGGATGACCGTGAACCGCTTGTCCGCACGGTCCTTCAGGTAGTGATCGGCCTCGTCGCGATCCAGCCGGTGGAAGAGTTCCCAGGCGGTATCGCCCAGATAGAAGAAGGGCGCGCCGTCCTCGTAGGTGAGGAAGCGCCGGTTATCGCTGACCCTGAGTCTCTGCATCGTTTCTCCTTGAGTGTGGTGACGATCTTTCCCTTCCGGGTTGCTTCACCACCTCACCCGCAACCCGGAAGGTTCCGGTCGCTCGGGCCGCAACCCGGTAACGAAGTATAGGTCGTCGTGCAAAATCGCACAAAACGTGTATGGTTGATCTGGATTTCACTCCTTAGGGGAGGGCGTGTATGGTTTTTGAGAGGACGTACGATGTCGTGATCGCCGGTGCCGGCGTGGCGGGTGTTGCGGCGGCATTGGAGTGCGCGCGGGCGGGCTTGCACACTGCGTTGGTCGAGAAGACGGTGCTACTCGGTGGATTGGCGACGACGGGGTTGATCAACATCTATCTGCCGTTGTGCGATGGCTACGGGCACCAGGCACTCTTCGGCCTAGCCGAGGAGCTGCTGCATCTCAGCATCAGATACGGACCGGGCGAGGTGCCTGAGGGTTGGGCACCTGCTTCCTCCGAAGGCGGTGGGCGTGTGGCGCCCCGCTACATGACGCCCTTCTCACCGGCCTCCTTTGTGCTCGCGCTGGATGAGGTGCTGGAGGCGGCGGGCGTGGCCATTTGGCTCGATACCCTGGTCGTCGACGCCATCGTAACGTCAGAGGCGCGCCGCGTGACGGGGCTGGAGGTCGAGAACAAGAGCGGGCGCGGTGTGCTCCACGCCACCGTCGTGATCGACGCGACCGGCGACGCCGATGTCGCCTACCGCGCCGGGGCTCCCTGTGTTGAGAGCGACAACTGGCTCTCGCTGTGGGCCGCTGAGGCCTCGCTGGCCCACGCGCACCGGGCCGTGGGGAATCCCGATGGCGTGTCGCTGTTGGAGATGGTCCGCGTGGGCGCCGATGCCAACGGGCGCAACCACCCTGCCGACCAGCCTAAGTTCCACGGCACGGACGGTCGTGAGGTCTCGCGCTTCGTGTTGGAGGGGCGTCGACTCCTCCGCGAGTTCTACCAGGCGCAGCAGGACGAGCTCGGTGTCGAGGGGCGCCGCCGGCGCTTTCCTACGACGCTGCCCGCGATGGCCCAGTTCCGCACCACGCGCCGGATCGACGGTCTGGCGACGATGACCACGTCCCATCCGGACGCGGATCTGGCGACCTCGGTGGGGCTGGTGCCTGACTGGCGCCGCCCCGGTCCCGTCTGGGCGGTGCCCTACGGCGCTCTGATCGCGCGGAACGTGACAGGGCTGCTTGCGGCTGGTCGTTGCTTCTCCGCCGAGGGCGAGGCGTGGGAGGTCTCGCGCGTC
>CAZYYC010000037.1:8422-24159 GCA_964650935.1 uncultured Anaerolineales bacterium | reverse complement strand
TGGGCGTCGTATGCATCGGTCAGGCCTCGGCACTGCGGGTGAGATTGAGCAGGCCACCGGCGAGCAGGTTGGCCTGCTCGCGCTCGGTGAAGGCCGGCGTCACCGTGAAACGGGTGCCTCGGGTGCGGTTCTCGACGGTCAGGGGCGTCTCTTCCAGCAGAGCCTCGCGCAGTCCCGGCAGGGCGAGCTCGTCGCCCTCCTCCAGCATGTTGTAATCCGCCGGGTCGTCGAGGACAAGCGGCACAATGCCCGTGTTGATCAGGTTGGCGTAGTGGATGCGCGCGAAGGACTTGGCGATGACGGCACGCACGCCCAGGTACATCGGTCCCAGCGCGGCGTGCTCGCGGCTGGATCCCTGCCCGTAGTTGCCGCCACCCACGATGATGCCGCCGCCCCACGCCTTGGCGCGCGCGACGAAGCCGGCATCCACGCGATGGAAGACGAACTCCGAGATGGCGGGGATGTTGGAGCGCAGGGGCAGGATCTGGGCCCCGGCGGGCATGATGTGGTCGGTGGTGATGTTGTCGTCGACCTTGATCAGCACCTTGCCCTCCAGATCGTCGACGAGCGGTTGGCCGAGAGGTACCGGCTTGATGTTGGGGCCGCGGATCACGCTGACCTTCGCCGCCTCTTCCGGTGAGAGGGGAGCGACGATCATGTTGTCGCTGGCGGCGTAGCTCTCGGGGCGGGCCACGGCGGGAAGATCACCGAGCGTGCGCGGATCGGTGATGACGCCGGTGAGCGCCGCGGCAGCACAGGTCTCCGGGCTGGCAAGGTAGACGCTGTCGTCGGCGGTGCCGCTACGCCCCTTGAAGTTGCGGTTCATCGAGCGGATGGAGGCAATGCCGGTGGCGGGAGCCTGACCGATGCCCAGACATGGGCCACAGGCCGACTCCAGAACCCGCGCGCCAGCGGCGATGAGGTCTGCCAGCGCGCCGCTCTCGGCGATCATCGTGAAGACCTGCTTACTGCCGGGCGTCACAGTCATACTGACGCTGGGATGCACCTGCTTGCCCTTAAGGATCGACGCGACCGTGACTAGGTCCTCGAACGACGAGTTGACACACGATCCGACGCAGACCTGGGCGACGGGTGTGCCGGCGACGTCGGCAATCGGGACCACCTCGTCGGGCATCGAGGGCTTGGCGACCAGCGGTTCCAGCGCGCTGAGATCGAGCTCAATGACCTCGGCGTAGACCGCATCTTCATCGGCGCTCAGGGGCGACCAGTCGCCCTCGCGACCCTGAGCGGCGAGGTAGTGGCGGACCTGCTCGTCGCTGGGGAAGATGGACGTGGTGGCGCCGAGCTCGGCGCCCATGTTGCAGATGGTCGTGCGTTGGTCGACGGTGAGGTTCGCCACGCCCGGGCCGAAATACTCCACGACCTTGCCGACGCCGCCCTTCACCGAAAGCCGGCGCAGCAGCTCCAGGATGACGTCCTTCGCCGTGACCCACGGCTGGAGCGTTCCGGTGAGTTTGACGCCAAGCACGGTGGGCATGGTGGTGTAGAAGGGACCGCCGCCCATCGCGACCGCGACATCCAGACCGCCCGATCCGATGGCCAGCACGCCAAGCCCCCCCGAATTGGGCGTGTGGCTGTCGGATCCCAGGAGGGTGGTGCCCGGCACGCTGAAACGCTCCGACTGCACCTGATGGCAGATGCCGTTGCCCGGACGTGAGAAGGTGGCGCCATAGCGGGCGGCGGCAGTTTGCAAGTAGCGGTGGTCGTCGGCGTTGCGGAAGTCGGCCTGGAGCATGTTGTGGTCCACGTAGCTCACGGCCCGTTCCACGCGCACCCGATCAAGGCCCATCGCCTCGAACTCCAGCCAGGCCATCGTGCCGGTGGCGTCCTGGGTCAACGTGTGGTCGATGCGCAGGCCGATCTCGTGGCCCGGCTGCATCTTCCCGGCGACCAGGTGGTCGGCGATGATCTTCTCGGTAAGTGAATGTCCCATAGGTGTTCCCCCCTTTGGTGAATGGACGAATCTGCAAAACGACACATCAGCTCTACGGATCGGCACCGGTGCAGATCGTCAGGTCGCACAGCGCGAATCTTGGTCGCGATCCGGTCAGGCTGAGACAACGTACGTGGGTGAGCTAACCTCGCTCGTCCATGGGCTTGTAGGTCAGGTGTTCGGGGCCGGTGTAGGCCGCGAGCGGGCGAATCAGGCGGTTCTTGGCCTGCTGTTCCATGATGTGGGCCGTCCAGCCGGGGATGCGACTGATCGCAAAGACGGTGACAAAGAGCTCGAGGGGCACGCCCGCGAGCAGGAGCACCGGGGCCGCGTAGAAGTCGACGTTGGGATAGAGCCCCTTGCGCGCCTCGACGGTCTCGGCGATGGCGGTTGCCAGCTCGTAGTAGTGGAAGTCGTCGGCTGCTGCACAGAGCTCGTAGAGGCGTCCGCGCAGGTACGCGGAGCGGGGATCGGCGGCCTGACGGTAGACGCGGTGGCCGAATCCCATGATGCGCTGCTTGCGGGCGAGCGCGTCGTCGACGTAGCGTTCGACGTTGCTCACGTCACCGATCTCCATCATCATCTTCATCGCGCGCTGATTGGCGCCGCCGTGGAGCGGGCCCTTGAGCGTGCCGATGGCCGAGGTGACCGCTGAGACCATATCCGACAGCGTGGCCGCCGTGACCCGGGCCGAGAAGGTCGAGGCGTTGAACCCGTGCTCCGCCATCAGAAGCATGGCCAGGTCCATCGCACGGGCCTCCATCTCCGTGGGGACTTTGCCGGTGACCATCGCCAGGAAGTCGGCCGCGTGGCCGAGGTCGGGATGGGGATGCGCCCTTTCGAGCCCGTGGATGTGACGGTAGATGTTGGCGACGAGGGTGGGGAACTTGGCAACGAGCTGTTGGGCCTGCTCGATGGCGGCCTCGCGGCAGGGCTCCTCGATCGGATCGCACGATGCGAGCGACGAGACGGCGGTGCGCAGCCCATCCATCGGGTCGATCGTGGTGGGGAAACGCGTGATCATCTCCCAGAGGTCGTCATCGATCTCGCGCTGGGCGGCAAGCGATGCCGAGAAGGTCTCCAGTTGGCTCCGGCTCGGCACCTCCCCATACCAGAGGAGATAGACGGTCTCCTCAAAGGTCGCGTGACAGGCGAGTTCACCGATGTCGTAGCCGCGGTAGCTGAGCGTCCCGCGTTCTCCGTCGACTTCGCAGATCTCGGTGCTCGCGATCACGACACCCGCCAATCCCTCGTAGATCGGCGCCTTGGCCGACGTTTCGTCGTTCTCGTCCTTGGCCCCGTTGTGGTTACCGCCCGAGGTCAACCCTCTAAGTGTCCGGGCCGTGACGGCCTCCACCGCATCCGAATGAGCGTGCGCTTCTCTAGACATGTCTCTCCTCCCCCTTGTGTCGAGTCCTTGTCTGACCGTCCCCCGTGCGCGTCCCGAGCTGTGCCTGCCCCTAGATATAAGAAAAAACCAGCCTACTGCGGTAGGCTGGTTGATTTGGCTTCAGTGGTTGCTAACCTAACAGCACCAACCGCCCCGCGGTGAGCGTGGAATAGGCTGCTGCTTATTAGGCTGTCGGACCATGTGACTTGAGGTCATAGGTGTCAGGCGGCTCCTGCCGTGCGGCTCAGACCGTGCTACAATGATGGATAGACTGTAGCATAAACAACGCGTTTTGTCAACCTCGAAAGGGCGAGATCATGGATGTCAAGGAGACCGTCGAATACCGTAGGCTGCTCGAAGCGCGCGACGAGGCGCCCAACTGGCGCCACTGGGGATCCTATCTCGCGGAGCGTGCGTGGGGCACGGTCCGCGAGGACTACGGCGCCGATCGGGAGCCGTGGCGCTATTTCACCCACGATCAGGCGCGCAGCCGCGCCTACCGCTGGGGTGAGGACGGCATCGGCGGGGTGAGCAATCAGTACCAGAACCTGTGCCTGGCGGTGGCCTTCTGGAACGAGCGGGACGCGATCCTCAAGGAGCGCCTCTTCGGCGTCACCGGTGAGGAGGGCAACCACGGCGAGGATGTGAAGGAGCTCTACTTCTACCTGGATGCCACGCCCACGCACAGCTATCTCAAGATGCTCTACGTCTATCCGCAGGTGGCCTTCCCCTATGCCGACCTGGTGGCAGAGAACCGGCGCCGCAGCTACCACGAGGACGAGTACGAGATCACCGATGCCCTGGCTGAGGCCCTGGCCGAGAACCGCGTGTTCGACATCACGATCGAGTGGGCCAAGGTCTCGTCGGAGGACCTGGTGGGCCGCATCCGCGCCACGAATCGGGGACCCGATGCCGCGCCGCTCCACATCCTGCCGCACCTCTGGGCACGCAACACGTGGTCGTGGGGGTACCATCCGGAACGCGCCACGATCGAGGCAGTCGATCCACCTCGGCCCGGCATCGCCGCCGCGCACGCGACGGAACGCCACATCACCGACCGGTGGTGGTATGTGGCGACCTCAGAAGCGGGAGCGGAGGAGGCGCCGGCGCCTGCGCTCCTCTTCACCGAGAACGAGACCAACCGCGAGCGGCTCTACGGTACCGCGAACCCGACGCCCTACGTCAAAGACGCCTTCCACGCTGCCATCGTCGAGGGGCAGGACGATCGCGTCTCACCGGATGGGCGGGGTACCAAAGCCGCTGCTCATCTGCAGGCGCTTGTCGAGCCGGGTGACACCTTTGAGGTGTGGGTGCGCTTCAGCGACCGCGAGCAGAAGGACCCTTTTTCGGCCCTGCCGGCGACCTTCGAGCAGCGCATCGCCGAGGCCGACGCCTTCTACGACGCGCTCCACCCGGCCGATCTCGACGAAGACGGACGCCAGGTCCAGCGTCAGGCGTGGGCCGGCCTCTGCTGGACGCAGCAGTTCTATCACTTCAGCGTTGAGCTCTGGCTGGATGGCGACCCGGCGATGCCGGCGCCGCCGCCGGGGCGGCGGGCGGGTCGCAACGCGGAGTGGCGAACGCACTTCTATGCGACCGAGATCCTCTCGATGCCGGACAAGTGGGAGTTCCCATGGTTCGCGGCGTGGGATCTCGCCTTCCACATGCTGCCCATCGCGATGATCGATCCGGACTTCGCGAAGTACCAGCTCACGCGGCTGCTGCGTGAGTGGTACCAGCACCCGAATGGGCAGATCCCGGCCTATGAATGGGACTTCAGCGACGCCAACCCGCCGGTTCACGCGTGGGCCGCGTGGCGAGTCTATGAGATCAGTCGCGATCTCGAGGGGGTAGCCGATCGGGCCTTCCTTGAGAGCGTCTTCCACAAGTTGCTGCTCAACTTCACGTGGTGGGTCAACCAGAAGGACGAGGAGGGCAACAACGTCTTCCAGGGGGGCTTCCTGGGTCTCGACAATATCGGGATCTTCGATCGCAGCAAGCCGCTGCCCACGGGGGGCCACATCAGCCAGGCTGACGGCACGGCGTGGATGGCGATGTACAGTCTGAACATGCTGCGGATCGCGATCGAGCTGGCCCAGGAGAATCCCGCCTATGAGGGGGTCGCCAGCAAGTTCTTCGAGCACTTCATCTACATCTCGCATGCGCTCAGCCATATGGGGCAGGGTGGAGAGAACGAGGCGAGCATCTGGGATGAGGAGGACGGCTTCTACTACGACGTCCTCCACATGCCCGATGGCAGTGTGATGCCGATGACGGTGCGCTCCAAGGTGGGGCTGACCCCGCTCTTCGCCGTCGAGGTCATCGACGCGGCGCTCGTCGAGCGGCTGCCCAGTTTCCGGCGGCGCGTCGACTGGCTGATCGAGCACCGCCCGCACCTGATCAAGGACTGTGCTCCGTTGACCGAACCGGGTCGGGAGGGGCGTCTGCTCTACGCCCTAGCCGACCGCGAGCAGTTGCGGCGCGTGCTCCAGCGTCTGCTGGATACCGATGAGTTCCTGTCGCCCTTCGGGATACGCTCTCTCTCCAAGGTCCACGGCGCGCATCCCTATACTCTGAAGGTCAACGGTGATCACTATGCCGTGGGCTACGAGCCCGGGGAGTCGCGCAGCAACCTCTTCGGCGGCAACTCGAACTGGCGTGGGCCGATTTGGTTCCCGACCAACTACCTGCTGATCGAATCACTGCGCGAGTACGATCGCTACTATGGCGATGATCTCACCGTCGAGTTCCCCACCGGCTCGGGCGAGCAGATGCGCCTCAACGAGGTCGCCGACGCGCTCGCCGCACGTCTCTGCCGTATTCTCCTGCGCGATGACAAGGGGCACCGTCCCGTCTATGGCGCGGTGCCTTATCTCCAAGAGGATGCAGCTCAGCGCAATCGGATCCTCTTCTACGAGTACTTCCACGCCGAGCACGGTGCCGGGCTAGGGGCCAGCCATCAGACCGGGTGGACAGCACTCGTGGCCAAGCTGCTGAACAAGTGAGGGCAACTCGGGGCAGGGTTATCGCCACGACCTTCCGGGAAGCCGACAACTGAAAGCTTGCAGCCCCGTCCCGGGGCGTCGGACGCGGAGCTAACGCCGCCGGGCGCTGTTGTGACCTGCCGCGGACCAAGCGCGATCGCCCTGCAACCCGGGGCGATGCGTTTCGTGGGGATCGGGCTATAATGATCTCGGCTGTGGAGCTAGCTATGCCCCTGTCGTCACGACCTTAGTGTGGTAGCGATTGTCCTTAGGCGAGAGAGTGGGTACGATGGGCCCGTATCGGTTAGCTGACCCTGCTTCCCTCTGGGCGTCACCTGCGGTCTCGTCCCTCGACGAGGCCATCTTCTACACGCTCACCTATGCCGACGTCTTTAACTACCCGCTGACATTGGCTGAAGTCCATCGTTACCTCATCGGGATGCGGTCGACCCGCGATGCTGTGGCTGAGGCGCTGCGCGGTCTCCCGGACTGTGCGGTTGGTGGGGGCTACTACGCCCTGCCCGGTCACACGTCGCTCACCGACGTGCGTCAGCGGCGCGAACGGATCGCTGCGACGATGTGGCCGCGTGCCCTGGCCTACGCTCGTGCGATCTCGCGGCTACCCTTTGTTCGGATGGTTGCGCTGACCGGGGGGCTCTCGATGGGGAACGTGGAGCCTAACGATGACATCGACCTGCTGGTGGTGACGATGTCGGATCGCGTATGGGTGACTCGGTTGTTCATCATCCAATTCGTTGTCAAGGCAGCTGCCCGGCACGGTGACGAGGTCTGCCCCAACTACCTCCTTGCCGAGCATGCCTTGGCGATGCACGAGCGGACGCTCTATCACGCTCACGAGGTGGCCCAGATGGTGCCGCTCTACGGCGCCGGTGTCTACCGGAGCCTGCGGGACGCCAACAGATGGGTCGACCACTTCCTTCCCAATGCCCAGGGCCCGCCTCCCAGAGATGTTGCGTCCGGTGAAGGGGCGTGGCGCTATCGGGCGATACTTGAGGCTCCGCTGCGCAGCCCACTAGGCGCCTGGCTCGACCGGTGGGAGATGGCGAGAATGTCACGGAAGCTTGCGGTGTCCGCCGGTACGGAGGAGCTGGCGCTCTCTCACGAACGGTGCAAGGGGCACACGGGTTCACATGGCAACGTGACCCGTGATGCCTTTGTCAGTCGACTGAGCCGCGACTGAACGGCCTTTCACGATGTCGTAGCTACCCGAGGTGTGAGCGATGTCAAGCATTGATCTCCTGCTCGTGAATCCCCTGTTTCTGCACGACGATCCCACGGAGTCCAAGTTGATGACGCCCTATTTCCCCCTGGGCCTGCTCTACGTGGCAGCGGTGGCGCGCGAGGCCGGCTATCGGGTGGAGATCTTCGACGCGATGTTTGCCGAGGGCGACGCGGATTTCGTCGCTGCGCTGGAACGGGCGCAGCCGCGCGTAGTCGGCTTCGGGGTGCTGGCGACGGTGAGGCGCGCGGCATTGCGACTGGCGGTGCTGGCGAAGGCGCATGGCGCCACGGTGCTGATGGGCGGGGCGGATCCGACGGCGCGCCCGGATGTTTACCTGCGGCACCGGCCCGACGGGCGGTATGCTGTCGACGTCATCGCGGTCGGTGAGTCGGAGGCCACCATGGCGCGGCTGTTGCCGGCCCTCCTGTCTGGTACACCGTCGAAGTGCGACCTTGGCGAGATGCCCGGCCTAGCGTTTCGAGGGACCGACGGCGGGGTCGTGAGCACGGAGCGCTGCGCGCTGATCGAGGATATCGACGCTCTGCCGCTCCCTGCTCGCGACCTGGTCGACTGGGCGCCTTACCGGGCGGCATGGCGAGCCAAGCACGGCATCTTCTCGATGTCGCTCATCGCGACCCGTGGCTGTCCGTTCAACTGCGCGTGGTGCCAGAAGATCGTCTTTGGGCGCAGCTTTCGCCCGCGAGACCCGGTAGCGGTGGCGGAGGAGTTGCGCCACATCAAGGAGACTTACCGGCCCGACTTTGTGCGTATCGTCGATGATGCGATGGGCATCCGGAAGGCCTGGGTCAAACGGTGGCGCGATGCTGTGATCGAGAGCGACGCGGTGATCCCCTTTGAGTGCCTATCCCGTGTCGACTTACTGGATGCCGACATCGTGCGCTGGCTGCGGGAGGCAGGTTGCCGCCGCATGGCGCTGGGCGCCGAGTCCGGCTCGCAGAAGGTGCTCGACGCGATGACCAAGGGCGCAACGGTCGAGCAGATTCGTCACGCCTCAGCGCTCTGCCGCGAGGTGGGTATTGAGACCTACTTCTACATGATGGTGGGCTATCCCACCGAGACGTGGGCGGATCTGAAGCTCTCTGCCAGGATGCTGCGCGAGACGCGCCCCGATCAGTTCAGCACGACCATCGCCTATCCGCTGCCCGGCACGGCCTTCTACGAACGTGTGAAGGACCGCCTGCCGCAGGGAGATGGCCTGGTGCCCGACTGGGACTTTACTGCGGAGAACCGGTTGCTCTTCGGGCGGGGACAGTACAGCACCTATTTCTACCGCCGTGTGATTCGCTGGTTCCATCACGAGTGGGAAGACGCCTGGATCAAGGCCGGGAAGCCGGTTTCGGCGGTCGAGCGGCTCAGGACCTTTATCGCACTTTGGAGGGATCGAATCCTGGTGCACCTGTTGGCGCGGATGCCGGGATTGGGTGCGCAGGCGACGGGATGGCAAGTCGATCGATGACGAGATCCGGCCCGGGATCCGACGCCGGCAACGGCAACGGCAACGGAGTGGGGTGGCGCGTCTCGATCGGCATGGTGGTGCTGTTGTGTTTGGCTGCTGTGGGGTGTCGGCAGGCGGCGCGCCCGCCGGTGGCATGGGGCGAGGCACATCTCTTTCGTGAGACGCGCGCCGAGGTCATCTCATCGCCCATCGCCTGGGACTTCAATGGTGACGGCGTGAAGGAGATCGCCATCGGCTCCTGGGATGGTTACTTCTACCTGTTGGATACCTCCCTTCACGACGTGCCCGGCTGGCCCATCTACAGCCGCAAGGGCTTCTTCTCCTCGCCGGCGCTGGCGGATCTGGACGGCGACGGGGTCCCGGAGATCCTCGTGGGCGCGGAGACGGGGCAGCTTTTCGCCTGGACCTATGCAGGTGAGGACGCCCCGGGATTTCCTTTTGACCTCGGATACCCTATCTGGGCCTCGCCCACGGTGATCGAGGGACCGCGCATCGCGGTCAGTGGACTTGAGCGTATGGTCGTGGTGGACGCGGAGGGTCGACCGGTGAAGGGGTGGCCTCAGCCGATGCAGGGATGGGCCGATGCGACGGCGGCGACAGGCAGGTCACGGGTTGGCTCCTTCCCGTCGGGGGAGGAGCAGGAGCTGCTGGTGGTCACGACGCTGACGCCGGGTGATCCTTCGCGGGGATGGGTCTACGCCTGGACCGTGGACGGCGAGCTGCTTCCCGGCTTTCCCCTGAGCCTGCCGATGGACTCCGACGCCTCGCCGGCGTTGGCAAATTTCGATCGCGACGGTGCGCTGTGGCTGGTCTACGGGGATGATGCGGGCTACCTCTATGTGGTGGATACGGCGGGTCGTGCTCGCGATGGGTTTCCCCAGCGATCCGCGGGACCGGCACCGGGCCTTCCCACGCCGACACCGCATCCACCGGGCGGCAATATCCACTCGATTGAGGCCTCCCCGGCGGTGGCGGATCTCACCGGAGATGGGCGGCTGGAGATCGTGGTCGGTTCGTGGGATGGTCAGCTCTATGTGTGGGATGATGCCGGCGCGCTCCTGCCGGGTTGGCCCATCCGGGTCGGCGACCAGATCATCTCCTCGGCGGCGCTGGTCGACCTGACGGGCGACGATCAACCGGACATCGTGGTGGGTTCGAAGGACGGCAACCTCTACGGCTGGACCGTGGAGGGGACAGCGTTGCCCGGTTTTCCCTATGACCTGGGCGCGCCCGTCTTCTCCTCGCCCTGGGTGGGTGACCTCGACGGAGATGGGCGGGCAGATATCGTGGTGGGGGCCAACAACGGGATTCATCTGCTGCGCGATGTCGGTCCGCTGGGCCGCGCGCCCTGGCCCACGTTTCACGCTGATGCGGCGCGCAGCGGGCTGGCGCCGTGACGACCCGGGAACAGAACAAGCGGCACAGGTGGATCTGGGTGCCGTGGGCGTTGCTGGGGCTCTTGGTGGTGCGGGAGCTCTATGATCCCTATCTCCTCCTGCTGCTCAGCGATCTGGTCTTGTCGAAGCCTGTGCCTCTCACGATAGAGGTCGCGGGTAGCCCGATCGCCTTCGCGCTCTACACCGATGCGCGGCCCCATATCGGCAAGATCGCGGCGCTGCAGAAGGGCCTGGTCCTGATGCGCGATGGTCAGCCGCTGATTGAGGAGGGCTACGGCTTCGGCTTGCCCCTGGTGGCCTATGGCGACCTGGTGCACAACTCGCGGCTGGCTGAGGTCGAGCAGGTTGACGCGCGCACGCTGGTGAAGCGCTACCGGATGGATGTGGCGGACCGCTGGTCGCGTTTTCTGCGCATCAAGTACAAGGACGTTGAGCCGTTGGGCTCGGTGGTGGTCACCTACACGCTGACCGCCCCCACGGTGGTGCAGGTCGACGTCGACTTCACCGGCCTCACCGTCGACTGGCACACGGCGTACTTGATGAATGAACAGGGCGCGCACGCCTTCCCGATCTACGAGGACAGCACCGGTCTGCGGCGCCATGGGGACGAAATCGGCATCTGGCATCCCGACGATGACCCCTTTGGCTGCTGGCTCTCCGAAGGCGAGGACCTGCGCTTCTGCGTGGAGACCGAGGCGGGTCGCGCCCGCTACGTGGGCCGTGAGCGGTACATCCAGGTCAACTGGGTGCGTCTCTACTGGTTGTCGTGGTCGGGCATCGATGTCGAGGTGGACGCGCCGCTGGACCACTATCGCTACACGGTCCATATCGAGGTTCTCGATGCACCCTGAGGTGGGCCGTCCCTGGCTCGCCCTACCCGTGTGGCTGACGATGTGGGGTGGACTTGCCTTACGCCTCTGGGGCCTGGGGCAGTTGCCGCCTCTGCCCGACGAGGCCTACTACTGGCTCTGGTCGCGCCGGTTGGCGCTTGCCTACTATGATCACCCGGCGGGCACGGCGCTGCTGGTGCGGGCGAGCACGGCACTGGGCGGGTCGGGCCCCTTCGGTGTGCGATGGCTCAACGCGCTGTTGGGCACGGCGTGTATAGCGCTCGTGTGGGCGATCGGTGGTCCCTCCCCCCGCCCCTCTCCGGGAGGAGGCGGGGGGCTGCGAATGGGAAGGTGGACGGCGGCGGTGATGGTGGCGTTTGGGGCGCCTTTCGTGGTGGTCTCACGCTTTGTCTACACGGATACGCTCTTTCTCTTCCTGATGCTGCTCAACTTCCTGGCCTTGCGGCACTTGCTGCGCCGGGTCGGTCGCGGTCGGCTCGCCTACGTGGCGTGGGGCCTCAGCCTGGCGTTGCTCCTCAACACCAAGTACACCGCCCTGCTCTACGGGGGTGGGGTGGGTCTGTGGCTCTTGCTGCGGCAGCACCGCCTCTTAGGGGAGCGGCGCTTCCAGGTTGCGACGTTGGTGGGCGCCGCGGGTGCGTCGCCGGTCTTCGTGTGGAACGCATCCCACGGTTGGGCCTCCTTCCGATGGCAGCTTGCGCACCTGGTTAGTGCGTCGCCGGGCGGGGCCGTCTCGGGAAGCCTGCCCGCGGTCTGGTCGGCCAACGTGCGACACGCCATTGCCTATCTGACGTGGCCCCTCGCCGTGACGGCGTTCGTCGTCGCTGTGAGTCTCCTGTGGTGGTGGGCCCGACGACCGGGCTGCCCATCGCTTCGAGGGCTCGTGGCGTTCGTGCTGGTGTTGCCGGTGCTGCTGAGCCCCGCAGGCAGCCCGCGAAACCTCGCCGGTGGGCTGGTTTTCCTCCTGTTCACTCTCGGAGCGATTGGCTCGCGAGGCCATCTCGCGCGCCTACTCGTGGCAGTCATATCGGCCCTGGTCGCGCTCTACGGCGTAGGGACGGCGGCGGCGCTGAGCGGCTTCGCGACCCCGTTCCGGAGCAGCGTGGTCAGCGAGATTCACCGCGACGTGGCGGGTGTCGAGGCGCTGGCGGATGCGCTATCGAACGCCCAGGCGCCGATCTACACGGTGGATTACGGGTTGGCGGGTCAGCTCGCGTATCTGATGGGCCGCCCCGTCTACACGAGTTGGGGCCAGTACCGGATCTGGGGCTACCCTGACCTATCAGAGCTCGTCGTGGTCGGCTCACCCTACCTGCCGCCTAATCTGCTCGAGGTGCAGCTGCGGCAGGCCTTTGACACGGTTGAGGGGCCCTATCAACCGGCGGAGCGACCTTCGCAAGATCCCGGAAACCTGGCGAAGGTCAGGTGGTGGCGGGTTGCGGGGCTGCGGTGGTCGCCGGAGCGCTTTGTCGCGAGCTTCGACTTCCTGACGTTGATGGAGCAGGTGCCGTGAAGCGGCGCGCTCTGCTTCGCGTCGGCAAGAACGCTGCGGCCCTGCTGGTGGCCCGCGGGGGCCTGCTGCTCGCCGGACTCTGGCTCAACGGGCAGCTCACGCGATCCTTGGGGGTGGCGGGCCTGGGTCGCTACCTGCTGGCGCTGACGGTGGAGGGCATCGCGCTGGCCCTGGTCAACCTGGGGCTGAACGTCTATGCGCTGCGGGAGCTGGCGCGGTGTGAGGATGAGGCGGCGGAGGCCTTGCTCGGTACGGTATTGATGCTGAAAGGACTCGCGGCCCTTGCGGCGATGGCGATCCTGAACGGGGTACTCATCCCACTCCTCTTCGCCGGACCGCGGCGCGCTGCCGTCACCTGGGCCTCGATGAGCCTGCTGCCCCAGGCCGTCAATGGCGGGCTCACGGCGCTGCTGAACGGGCGAGAGCGGATGGAGCTCAGCAGCTTCATCGATGTGGCCTCGCGGCTTGCCGGGGCGATCGGCGGCGTGGTCTGGCTGGCCCATAGCGGCGATGAGCGACACGTTCTTGCGTGCTATCTGCTGGGTCACATCCTGGCGACGGTCGCCCTGGCACGGGTCCTGGTGAGCTGGCGGATGTTTCCGCGGATCCGGGGCTGGCGTGAGCGGGCAGGCGATGTGCTGCGCGAGAGCCTGCCTTTCGCGGGCGTGGATGTGATCGCGATGCTCTACCGGCGCGTCGACCTCCTGCTACTGGGTCACTGGTATGTCGATGCCGTGGTGGGTATTTACGGGGCCGCCTATCGTCTGTCGGAGACGCTGGGCATGGTGCCCGGTAGCCTCCTGGATGCGCTCTTCCCCATCCTGGCCAAGGAGGGCATCTCCGGCGAGGGGCGCGGGCGCCTTGTCGGCCTCTATCGCCGCGGCGCGCTGCTGCTCCTGGCGCTGGTCCTCGTGATCGGAGGCAGCTGCCTCCTCTTCGCGCCCCAGATGATGACCTTCGTCTTTGGACGCGGGGCGGGCCTGGATGTCGCGATCCGGCTCTTCAGGGTGCTGCTGCTGACGCTGCCTTTCAGGTTTCTGTATCTCCTCAATGGGCATCTGCTCTACGCGGTCGGTGAGCAGCGGCGGGTGTTCGTGCGTATGGCGCTGGCGACCGCGGCGAATGTGCTGATCAACGTGGCGTTGATCCCATCCCTGGGGGTCTGGGGCGCCACGGTCGCCATCGTCGTGGCAGAAGGAATGCTCTTCATCCTGCTGAGCTCCGCGGCGCGCCGGCAAGGCCTGCACCGCGTGGTGGCGGTGGAGGCAACGGCATGACCGGTCTTCCCGCTGAGCGGAGAGACGGGTGGCGAACCGCGAGCCGGGCAGCCTTTGCGGTTTCGTGGGCGCTGGTGGGGCTGAACATCCCGCTGGCGCAGGGACTCTTTGCGCGGCCCCTGCTGTTCACGGCGACCGTGGGCGGCAGAAGCTATCCGGTGGGGGCCGTCGTCCTCATTCCGCTGGCTGCCGCCGTGGCTACGTGCATCGGTTGGTGGCGGCCGGCGCCCGCGCGTCCTTGGCGCTGGGGTCACCCGGCGGTGACGGGCCCCGTGGCTGCGCTGGGGCTCTTAGCACTCCTCCGCTCGTGGCCCGTGCATGCCGTGGGGGTGCTGGTGGTCGCGGTGGTCGGCGTGGCGCTCTTCTGGGGCTGTTACGCCTACACACTGAAGGCCTGGTCTGCCGGGTGGGCCGTGAGCACGATCGGCGTCCTGGCGCTGCTCCACGGCGCGGTGGCGCTGGCTCAGGTGATCGCGCAGCGCTCGATCGGCCTGACCTTTCTGGGTGAGATGCTTCTCGACCCGATGGTCCGCGGCGTCAGCGTGATCGAGGTCGGCGGTCAGCGTTGGCTGCGCGCCTATGGCCTGATGCCGCATCCCAATGTCCTGGGCGGGTTCATGGGCGTGGCGATCCTCGTCTGCCTCGACGCCTTGGTGCAGGCCCCGCGTCGGTACCGGTGGCTCTGGGGGAGCGTCGGTGTTGCCGGAATCGGCTTGCTGCTCTCCTTTTCCAGATCGGCTTGGCTGGGGACCCTGCTGGGGATGGCCTATTGGGTGGCGGTCTCGCATCCCTGGCGTGCGCTGTGCTGGTTCGAGGGGCGCAGAAGGGCGATTGTGCCTGCGGGTCTGCTCCTCCTCGTCGCGGTTGGCGGGCTGCTGGTCATCCGCCTCCGGCGGGCTGACTCGCTGCTGGAGCGTGCCTCGGTCGAGGAGCGCGTGCGAGACATCGGTCAGGCCTGGATGTTGATCCGGCATCTGCCGCTGCGTGGTGTGGGCACGGGCTACTATGTGGATGCCCTGTGGGCCTGGGCTGATGCGACGGGACAGAGCTTTCCCGCCTTCCAGGAGGTGCACAATGTGCCGCTCTTGCTCAGTGCCGAGATGGGCCTAGGGGGCGGGCTGCTCTGGCTCTGGCTGGTTATCTTTCCGCCGCTACACCTGGCCTGGAAGGCACGCAGGCGCTCGGTGTCACCCGGAACGACGGCGTGGCGAGCTGCCCTCTTGCTCTTGCTGGTTGTGGGCATGCTCGATGTCTATCCCTACATCCTGAACTTTCGATCGGGCGCGCTGCTGGGCGTGCTCCTCGCGCTAAGTGCTCGAGGCGGGGAGGCCGAAGATGGCATATAGCCGCCGGCACGCGGACACCGCCGCGGCCTTCAGCGAGATCGCGGCGGACTACGACGCCGCCTATGGCCCGCAGGGGAACGCGGTGATGACGTGGATGCGGGACGAGAGCCTTGCGCTGCTGGCGGCGACCTTCCCTCCCGGTAGCCGGTTGCTCGAATTGGGCTGCGGTACCGGCGAGGAGACCGTCGCACTGGCCCTGGCGGGGCGTGAGGTCCTGGCGACGGACATCGCACCGCGGATGGCGGCGATCGCGCGCGCCAAGGCGGTGCGGGCCGGCATGGGCGACCGGGTGCGCGTGGTGGCCC
>CAZYYC010000037.1:0-8412 GCA_964650935.1 uncultured Anaerolineales bacterium | reverse complement strand
GCGATATCGCCGCGCTCAGGCCGCATCAGCCGTTCGACGGAGGATACGCCAGCTTCGGTGGACTCAACTGCGAGCCGGACCTGCCTGCGGTGGGCGCGGCGCTGGCGAAGTTGATCCGGCCCGGCGGCGTCTTCGTGACCTCGATCATGGGGCGCACCTGTCTCTTCGAGATCCTCTGGTATCTGGCGCATCTCCGCCCCCGGCGCGCCTTTCGGCGGCTTGGTGGCGGCTGGCGCCTCGTGCCGGTGGCCGGGGAGGGGGCGCGGGAGGTCACGGTGCCCACCCGCTACCTGACCACGCGCCAGGTGGTGGCCGCCTTTCCCGCCTTCACGGTCGAGCAGATCCTCGCGCTACCGCTGCTCCTCCCGCCGCCCTACGCCGACAGCCTCTACCGCCGCCACGCCGATGCCTTCGCGCGTCTGGCGCGCTATGATCGGCGGTTGCGCGATCATTGGCCCTGGCGCGAGCTGGGCGATCACACGGTCTTGGTGCTCCAGCGCCGGTAGCGGCGCACTCCCTGTGTGCGAGTGCCCGCGAAGGCCTATCGTTGACGTTGTTCGTCGCGCCTGCCCTCGCACCGCTTGCACGAGGGCTGCTCGCCTCCTCAGAAGGTAATGATGGTATAGCCTGCGTCGATATAGCGCGCCAGGCTGGGATGGCCCTTCATCTCCGCGCAGAAGGCCAGGCCCTGCGCCTCGATGCCGGGGAGGGCCTCCATCTGCGCCGAGCATGCCTTGCAGGCGCAGTCGATGAGGCCCTTCTCCTTGACCTCGCGGTAGACGTTGGAGAAGCGGGTCGCGGGGTCGTCGAGCGCGACGGCGGTCTTGGTGGCGCTGCCTTCGATCACGACCTTGACGTCATAGCCCTGGGCGTCCATCTCGAGGGCGTTGAGCAGCACGTGGACGAAGCACATCGGTTCGCCGTTGAAGGCGACGAGAGCAACTTTCTTGGTCATAGGACTCCTTCTTGGGTTGTTAACGGGGTTGCCGGCGACGAGAAGCAGCAACCCGGCAGGGCGGGCTTCGGGCGACTCAAGATCACAGCGCAACCAACGCTTTGACGCAGCGGCGCTCGCGGACGGCATCGAAGGCAGCGTGGATGTCCTCAAGGTCGAAGATTTGATCCTCGTCAAGCCAGATCCAGGCATCGAGGCGTCCGTCACGCATGCGGTCGATCACCTGGGCGTGGGTCTCCGCCTCATCGTAGCCGCCGGCGAAGAGGGTGAAGGTGCCGCGCGCCCGATGGGGCGCGATGCGGCAGCCTGCCAGATCGTCGATCCCGTAGATGCCGAGCGTACCGCCCGAGCGCAGGTGCGGCAGCGCCCCATTCGCCGAGTCGGCCTGCCCCACCGCATCGATGACGAAGTCGAAGCCGCTCGGGCAGAGCGCACGCAGCCGGTCGGCCACGTCTTCGGCGGCATAGTCGACGTAGCCGGTCGCCCCTGCCGCTTCCGCAGCTGCCTGGCGTCGAGCACTCCCGACCATCACGACCTGTGCGGCGTCCGCGTGCCTGGCGTGAGCGGCAAAGGAGAGTCCGTTGCCGCCCGAGCCGACGACGAGCACCGTGGCCCCCTGGTCGACGCCCATCCGGGTCAGGAAGCTGAGCGTCTCGCGCCAGGTGATGATCATCGTTGCGGCGCGCGGGTCGATCTCCGGTGGGATGAGCTGGTTGATGCGATAGGGTTGCCACGCGGCAGGGGCCAGGCCATCCGCGCGCATCACCCAATGATCCTTGGCGATGCCCAGCTCGGCGAAGCCGCCCCAGTTCACGGCGTAGCGCCCGTCGGGCGTGGGTGGGGTGCCCACGCGCGTGACCAGGTCGCCGACGCGGATGTGGCGTACCTTGGGGCCTACCTCGATCGCACGCCCGACGCTCTCGTGCCCGAGTACCGTCGGGTAGCTGACCGACCAGGGAAAGCGCCCGGCGATGAGGTGCTGGTCGGTCCCCGTGCAGGTCGCGCCGTAGAGTAGCTCGCAGAGGACGTCATAGTCGCCGACCTCAGGCGCCGGCAGGTCGAGGACGGCAAGATCGTTCGGTTGTCGGATGACAGCGGCTCGCATCGTATCTCCTTGCAGTGTTGTTTTGAGTTGTCAGTTGTCGGTT
This sequence comes from uncultured Anaerolineales bacterium, assembly GCA_964650935.1. Classification (GTDB taxonomy): domain Bacteria; phylum Chloroflexota; class Anaerolineae; order B4-G1; family SLSP01; genus PWVB01. Next base: position 6,309 of record CAZYYC010000037.1, on the reverse strand, counting down.
GTCGGTTGTCAGTTGTGAGGTGCCGGACTCAGTCCATCGTCACAGTCCGTACTCGATGGTCGGTAGTTAGCAGCACGCAGGTTCACAGCTGATCACGCCTGACTGTCGACTGACGACGGTCGACGATCGACTTTGGCCTGCGGGCCATTAACTGACAACCGACAACAAGGCGTTCTACGCCTCGATGGGCCGAACGGCCACGCCGTCGACGTCGATGCGCCCTACGTCGCAGACGAGGGCCACGGCGCCGCCGTCGAGCGCGGGCTCGAGGTCGTCGGCCTCCAGCATCGGTTCATCGTTGACGAAGGCGGTCAGCCGGTTGCCCTGGACCCGCAGTCGCAAAGTGTAGGCCTCGTCATGGATCCAGGTGAAGGGCATCTGAGCCAAGACCGACTCGCCGTCGAACACCCTGACCAGCCGCAGGACGTGATCCTCGCAGAGCAGGAGCGCCAGGTAGCGTTGCAGCCCCTGCACCCGGACCGCGAGCCCGGTGTGCTGCGCGAGGTGCGGGCGGATCGTCGCGCGGGCCTCGTAGTCGGTCCACTCGCGCGCACCCTGGATCAGCAGTCCGGTCTCGCGGTTCTGACCGACGCGAACGCCCTCGCCCCACCAGGCGTAGTCGGCGGCGTTGACCCAGGCGCGAATCCAGCCGGGGCCGTGAGCTCCGTCGCCGCCGAAGGGCGGCGTGAGGGCCGCGTCCGGCGTGCCGTCCCAGGTGAGGGTGTCGAGATAGAGCGTCCCGTCGGCGCGCGCCGTCGAGCGGATCTCGACGCCGATCTCGGCGATCGGAGCGCCGTTCTGCTCCTCGATCGTCCAGACGAGCTCGGTCTCTGCACCGGGTTCCAACAGAGCCTCCGGGCCCTGGAGCAGCGGCTGCGCCGTGTCGCTGTCGAAGCGACGCAGGTAGAGCCCGCAGGTGACGGCAGCGGCGTTGGCGGCGTCGGCGACCACACGCGCGCGTACCGTCTGCCCGGGATAGAGGGTCGGCGAGCAGATGAGGCCGTAGCCGGGCATCTGAGCCGCCTCCGGCGTCAGGAAGGTGGCGGTGCCGGCGCGGGCGGTCCGCCCCAGCGCCACGCCCTCGAAGTGGAGGGCCAGCGAGCGCTCTCCCAGGGCGCTGTGACCCACCACGTTCTCCAGCCTGAGCGTGCCGCGCGACTCGACGCTCTCGTCGGGCGTGAACCCTTGCGTCGCGCCGGGCAGCTCGAAGTGGAAGCGGGCCCCCGCCTTGGGGGCCACGAGCGGTAGGCCCTGCAGGGCGCGCCCGCTGTTGACCAGATGGTAGGTCTCGGTGACGGCGTCGCTGATGGCGCGCCCGCCATCGGCGGTGGGCAGGTAGAGCCGATCGGCGACAGGCCCGCGGAAGTCCGGCCCCGTCGCCAGCCCCGCGAGGCCGTTCTTGATGCCCATCAGGCAGCCGACGTTCCCCGAGTTGCAGTCGGTGTCCCAGCCCGCAGTGTTGACGATCATCAGCGTCCTCTGAAAGTCGTCATCGCCGTAGAGCAGGCTGAGCACGATCAGCCCGTGGTTGGGTATCATGTGGCAGTTGCCGCCGTAGATGTGGTAGCCGTAGTGCTCGTCCAGCCGGCGGCGGGCGGCCCGCCAGTCGGGTTCGCGCTGACGGAGCTCGCGCAGCTCGGCGATCATGCGGGCGATGATCGAGTCCTCGGGAATGAAGCTCACGCCGCAGTCGAGCAGGGCGTCGAGATCGTGCTCGACGAAGGCCTGCGCTTCCATTGCCGCGAGCACCTGGGCGCCGTAGATGGCCTCCCCGTCGTGGCTGACGCTCGCGGCGCGCCGGGCCAGGTCGGCGGCGAGGGCCGGATCGCCGGGTGCGACCATCGCCCAGCCGTCGATGAAGATCTGGGCGCCGATCTGCTCGGCGACGACCCGGCTGTTGAGCTCGATCGAGCCGCTCTGCGGCGCCGGGACCCCGGCCTTGAGTCGCAGGTAGGCCGTATGCTCGGTGGAGTTGCCCATCCCGCCCCACCAGAGCACGGTCCGTTCCTCGATGAGGTAGTTGAGCCAGGTCTGCCCGATCTGGGCCGACGTGAGTTCCGCCGTGTTGCCGTAGTCGGCGAGCGCGCGGACGAAGGTGAAGGTGCCTGAGATGTCGTCATCGGTGACGATCAGGGGCTTATCGAGCTGTTCGTGGACGTAGTAGTTGATGTCACCGAGGGTCTCGGTGATGCGCTCATAGGACCAGCCCTCGAAGGGGCGGCCCAGGTAGACGCCGATGATCTTGCCGAGTACGCCGGCGTAGACGCGCGCTTCGTAGTCGTGCGGCAGGGTGGTCATAGGATGCTCCTTTGGTTAGGTGGACATATCTGCAGATGGCTGCATCGCGAATCTCACGTCGTACGTCACACGCCATGACGTGCGGGTTGAGTGCAGGAGATGGTCGTTGAGGACGTCACAGATGACGCGTTGGGCCTCCTCTGCTTGGGTAGGATCCGTTTCAATGTGGCCGGCGAGCGTGATCAGGGCCTTCCACAGGGCCCAGCCACGGCTGCGTGCCCAGGTGGCGCGGTCGAGCGGAAGGGCTTTGCGGAAGGCTGCGCGGCTGTCGCCGGAGAAGAAGGTCCACGTGATGGTCAGGTCACAGGCGGGATCGCCGACGCCGCAGCAGCCGAAGTCGATGACGGCGCTCAGTTGCCCGTCCGCGACCAGCAGGTTCCCCGGGCTGACGTCACCGTGTACCCAGACGGGCGAGCCGTGCCACGTCGCCGCGAGGCCCGCCTCCCACACCTCGAGGGCTTGGCGCGTATCGATGATGCCCTCGAGGGCCGCGATCGCCCGCCGTGTCTCGCCGTCGTAGACCGTCAGCGGGCCGCCGCGGTAGAAGTTGTGCGGCCCGGGTGGGGGGCCGCCGGCGGCATCGATGCCCTGCAGGGCTACGAGAAAGCCCGCCACCGCCGTCGCGAACGACCGCGGGTCGTCGATACGCGCGCGGGTGGCGATCTCACCATCGATCCAATGGTAGATGGACCAGGGCCAGGGATAGGCGTCGGCCGGGCGGCCCAGCGCCAGCGGCGTGGGCACGGCGAGGGGCAGATGGGGCGCCAGCTTGGGCAACCAGGCCTGCTCCTTCTCCACCTGCAAGCGGTAGCGCTCGGCGCTCGGCAGTCGCACTGCCATCTCGTCGCCGAGGCGGAAGGTGCGGTTGTCCCAGCCGTCGAAGGCTACCGGGCGGACGGCGAGGTGGGCCCACTGTGGGAACTGATCCGCGATCAGCCGGCCCACCAGCGCTGCGTTGATGTCCACGTCGGCGGGGACCGGTCTCAGAGCGCGACCACCCGGCCCGTCCGAGCGGACTCGTAGAGCGCTAGCGTGCTGCGCAGGAAGTCACGGCTGCGCGACAGCGGCACGACGGGTTCGGCGCCGTCGAGGATGCAGGCCTCCATCGCCCGGACCTGGCAGCGATAGGGGTCGATGCCCTCGATCGTGAGGGTCTCGGCCTCGCCGTCGCGTGGCGCGTAGATGATCGCCGACGGCGCATCGTTCATCCCCGGCTTCCAGGGGTGGGGGATGGTGATCGTCCCCGCATCGCCGATGAGGACCGCGCCCTCGGTGAAGGGCATGCGGAAGCTCGACGTGATCTGCGCGCTGACCTCGCCCGCGAAGCGCAGCTGGCCGATCATGGTCACGTCGACGCCGGTCTCGCCCACGATCTGCTGGGCCCACACGTCGAGCGGCGGCCCGCCCGCCATGGTGATCGCCAGGCTGTTGGGATAGACGCCGACGTCCCAGTGGGCGCCGCCGGAGAGCTCGGGGCGCAGCCGGATGTTGGACGACTGCTCGGGCGGCAGGTAGAAGCTGAACCAACTGCGGATGAGCTGCAGCTTGCCGATGCGGCCCTCGGCGAGCATCCGTTGGACCGTCAGGGTCTGGGGATGGTGCAGGTACATAAAGGCCTCGAAGATCGTCACGCCGTTGCGCGCCGCGGCGGCCTCGATCTCGTCGAGCTCGGGTAACGTGGGGACGATGGGCTTCTCGCAGACGACGTGCTTGCCGGCGTCGGCAGCCTTCACCGTCCACTCGGCGTGGAGCGAGTTGGGCAGTGAGACGTAGACGACGTCGATCTCGGGGTCGGCGAACATCGCCTCGTAGGAGCCGTAGGCCTTGGGAATGGACCATTGCTCTGCGTAAGCCTGAGCCTTGTCGAGGTTGCGACTGGCGACGCCGACGAGCTCACTGCGCTCGCCGCGGCGGATGGGCTCGATCATCGCGCGGTTGATGTTGGCGGTCGAAACGAGGCCCCAGCGGAGGGGCTTGATGGGTTGGGTCATGATCTCTCCTTAGCGTGTGCTTTGGTTCTCCAGAAACAGAACGTAGGTCTTGCCCTCGACGGCGTTGGTGGCCTGGGCGCGCCAGGGCTTGGCGATGACGTCGAGCAGACCGTTGCCGGTGAGGTCGCCCACGACGGCGGCGTGTCCGCCCAGGTTGGCGTCGAGGATCACGTGCTCCTGCCAGGCGCCGCCGCGACCGTCGATGTTCTCCCAGATGTACCAGCGGGGCGGGGCGTCGCCGCCGACCGCCTCCATCTCACACGAGAGGAGGTCGAGGTCGCCGTCGCCATCGAGGTCGCCGACGAAGAGGCTGTGGTAGGCGCCGCGGCGAGGCTCCAGATCGGGGTCCCACACGTAGACGTCGTGGCGCACCCAGGTGAGCCCGTCGCCGTTCAGGTTTTCCATCCACCAGATCTTGCCGCCGGGAATCTCGGCGTCGGTGAAGACGATGTCGTTGACGCCGTTGCCGTTCATGTCGCAGACGTGGCTGTAGGTGGCGTCGAAGGCGAAGGTGGGCCGGAAGTCGGGCGGCGGCGCGGTGTTGGGTCCGATCGGGTGCATGGCCCATATGGTGCCGCTGCCGTCCACATTCTCGAACCATATGTCGGTGCGGACCACATCCAGCTGCCCGTTGCCGTTGAGGTCGCCGACCGAGAGCCCGGCGTGGACCGCGGGCCCGATTCGGTGTACGGGCCACGGACCGGTGGGATCGTCGGGGATCTTGTACCAGCGGGCGTCGTTCTGGTCGGACATGGTCAGGATCTCGAGCTGCCCGTCGCCGTCGAGGTCGGCGACGACGACGTCGTGCACGCCCTTGAGCTCGGGGTCGAAGGCGAACCGGGCGAAGAAGCGCTCGGGATCGCGGCTGTTGCGGTACCAGGCGCCCCCGGCGACGTAGTCGATCCAGCCGTCGCCGTCGACGTCGAGCGCCACGCCACCCACGTCGGATGGGGAGTCCGTGCCCAGCAGATGGCGGCTCCACCGGTCCGCGGCGTGCATCTTGTACCGGAAGATGTCACCGTACTGCTGTCCGACGATATACTCGAGACGACCGTCGTTGTCGAGGTCGGCGAGGGCCGTCTGGGCGTAGTTGCCCGGCGGCAGGGTGGTGTCGATGAGATGGGGCTTGAACGCGAACTTCATGGGGTTACCTCCAGGGTCTGAACGGTCATCGGCGGGATCGTCTGGGGTCCCAGGTCGATGCGGCTGCCGTTGAGCGCCACGTAGCTGACCTCCGCCTGCATCGGCGCCGTGAAGAGGTTGATCAGGAAGAGCAGGCCGCGGTCGCGCGTGTGCAAGAGTGAGGTCCAGACATTGGGGTTGGAGCAGCTGACACGGCGCCGCAGCCCGAGGCGCTTGCTCAGGGCCAGCAGCATCTCCGCCTGTTCCTGCTTGCGGTGATCCCACGCCAGACCAAGCATGACCAGCGTGCCCCCGCCCTCGGTCGTCAGTTGCCACGCGAGCGGCTTGCCCGTTCGCTCATCGACACCGCAGATCTCGGCGCCTTCGGGCAGCGTCCGGGCGTAGAAGCGGTCGTTGTGGAGCACGTTGTTGACGCTGCCCCTGTGCCCGCGGATGGCGGCGCGAACCACGGCCTCGTGTCCACGCTGCCATGACGGGGCGCCGATGAAATCGGCGAGCACCGGGCAGGGCGCCAGCACCTCGTCGAGGCTGGGCAGTAACGGCGCGATCAGCGCCCGACCGCCGTGCTGCAGGAAGCGCACGATGCGCTCCTGTTGCGCGCGGGCCATACTGTCGGAGGCAGCGATCAAGAGCGGCGTGGTGACATCGTCGGCCCAGGCGTCGCTGTCGAGGTCGATGCCGATCGGGCTCAGGCCGGCGCAGAAGGCCGTCGTAAGCAGCCCCTCGCCTGCAAAACGCCAGGCGTCGGGGGGCGAGAAGAGCGCCTCACCTCGTGTACGCCAGAAGCGCTCGGCCCGGGCCTGCTCAAAGCTCAGCGCGAGCCGGCAGTCGTGGGCGCGGTGCGCCTGGACGAGCCAGGGGACGCGCGCGATGAAGG